>NZ_JBSEFH010000034.1:0-53934 GCF_053570585.1 Pseudochelatococcus sp. B33
ACTATGTGGGGCCGGACAACCCGGTTCGCTTCATCGAGGCTGTCGTGGACGGCCTTGATCTTGCTGGCGCCGGCTTCGAGCGGGTGGCGGCAAAGGAGACGGGGCGGCCGGGGTTCGATCCGGCCGACATGCTGAAGCTCTACATTTACGGATATGTGAACCGGGTGCGCTCCAGCCGCCGCCTGGAGGCTGAGGCGCATCGCAACATTGAGGCGATCTGGCTGCTGCGGCATCTGAAGCCAGATTTCCGCACCATCGCCGCCTTTCGGCGGGTGAACCGTTCGGCCTTCAGGAAGGTGTTTCGCGAGTTCGTCATCCTGTGCCGCCAACTCGACCTGTTCGGCCGGGAGTTGCTGGCGGTCGACGGCACACGCATCAAAGCCGTCAACAACAAGGACCGCAACTTCACCCGCGCCGCGCTTGCGAAGTTCATCTGGGAAGCCGACGAGAAGCTGGCCGATTACATGAAGCGCCTCGATGAGGGCGACACCGAGGAGGATCGCGTTGGCGGCGAAAGCGGCGGCTCTGGCAGCAAACTCGCCGAGAAGATCGCGGCGATCAGGGACAAGCGCACCCGCCACAAGGTTATGCTGGAGGAACTGCACCGCACCGGCGAGGACCAGATATCTCTGACCGATCCAGACGCCCGTGCCATGGTGCGCATGACGAAGGTCGGCGTCGGCTACAACGTCCAGCTCGCCGTGGACACCAAGCACAAACTGATCGCCGAGCAGGAGGTGTCGCAACCAGGTGACCACATGCAGCCCAAAACGCCGATGAACGGAAATTCCGGGAAAAATACGCATCGCTCAATGGCGAGTGCCTATAAAATCCCAAGCCCGCCGCCTTTTAGGACAGTCTGTCCGAAACCTGCGACGACCTTAGCGACAAACTACTGCGACGTAACGGGTTTTAGGAGTTCTGCGAATCATCTGCCCTTCATTCCACCTCGACAATAGCGAGCGCGAAACCGTCCCATCCCTTCTATCCAACGGTCTGTATGGCGGTGCAGCTTAGGCGCTGTTCTTGGGCGCTCATGCGCAGAAACTCGCGAACGCCGCGAACATTGGCATCCTCGCTCGTTGCATCAGCAACGGCGCTGCCGCGCACAACGTTATCTCCGATGATAACTGTTCCGGGTTTGGCCGGTCGCAACGCCCATAGCAGGTAGTTCGGGTTGTTTGGCTTATCAGCATCAATGAAGATCAGATCAAACGGCCCTGCCAGAGAAGGCAGAACATCAAGCGCCGCCCCGACGCGAAGGTCAACACGATCGGAAAGGCCAGCTCGATCAATGTTGGCATGTGCAACTTTGGCGTGGTGCTCGTTCGCCTCTATCGTCACCAGCCGCCCATCTTCTGGCAGGGCGCGGGCCATCCATATGGTGCTGTATCCTCCCAGAGTTCCGATTTCCAAGACGCGTGATGCTTTGCCATTTTGATGAACAAGGCAAGCATCTTGCCTTGTATGGCCAAAACATCATGGGAGGGAAGGCCGGCCGCCGCATTCCCAGCAAGAGCGGCTTCCAAATGGCTATCCGATGGTGCCAGCAGATCGGCGAAGTAGATATCGACAGCCGACCACTTTTGAGCATCTGCCAACGGATAATCAGGGACGCGCATTTGATTCTACCTCTCAGACTGGGCTGGTTCACCGACGGCTTGTAATTCCTCTCGATACACAAGTTATGATAGAAAGGGATTTGTCGTGAAACTCTCCAACCTGCGACGAAACCGGTCTTAGGATTTCTGCGACAATACGGCCAACAGCTCGGCCAGATGATCGGCCTGGGCATCGTCCAGCTTGTCGCCAACATGCCGTTGCAGCGCTCGTGCATAGACGCTCCACATGCGCGCCTGCATGGCGCGGCCGTCCTCCGTGATGATAACCCAACGGCCGCGGCCGTCCTCCGAAAACACCTCGCGCTGAACCAGGCCGGCCTTGTTCATCCGATCGAGAAGGCGGGACAGGTTATGTTGTGCCAAGAGTGTGCGCTGCTCGATCTCGTAGGGCCGAAGTCTGCCGCCCTCAGTTCGCACCAGCTCTAGCAGCACGTCATACCATCCAAGAGGCGGAAGTTCGGCCGCCTTCAAATCCTGCTCGATCGCAGCGAGAACGATTTGCTGCGCTCGCATGAGGCGCACCCATGCCCGCGTGACGGACGGGGAGGGCCGTGGGGAATTGGTATCTGAGCAATCGGACATAGATGTAATTACATCTACATTGATCAGCAAGGCAAGTGCATATATAGATGCAGATGCATCTATATCAATCGGGGGCCTCGCCCATGATCCAAGACCACCTGACTGACTACGTCGTCACGCTGCTGCGTATCAGCCTCGGCGTGATGTATCTCGCCCATAGCATCGTGCTCAAACTGTTCACCTTCGGGCTTGCCGGCACGGCGGGCTATTTCGAATCCATCGGCCTGCCGGGCTGGCTGGCCTATGCCACCTTTGCCGCTGAAGCCGTGGGGGGTGCGATGCTGGTTCTCGGCATCTATGCCCGTTGGGTGGCCGTGGCGCTGATCCCGGCACTTCTCGGCGCCATTATCTGGGCGCATGGCGGCAACGGATGGGTGTTCAACGCCCCGGACGGCGGTTGGGAATACCCGCTCTATCTCATCGTCCTGTCGGTCGCCCAATTCCTGCTTGGCGACGGACGCTATGCGCTCCGGCCGTCCCCCGCCCTTCGCTAAACCTAACATCAGGAGCATGTATCATGTCCGATGCCAAGCTGACCCTCATCAGCCACCACCTTTGCCCCTACGTCCAGCGGGCCGCGATCGCCCTTGCCGAAAAGGGCGTGCCTTTCGAGCGCCGCTATGTCGATCTGTCGGCAAAGCCCGACTGGTTCCTTGCCATTTCCCCGCTCGGCAAGGTGCCGCTGCTGATCGTCAAACAGGACGATGGCACGGAGGCTGCGTTGTTCGAGAGCGCGGTGATTTGCGAATATCTCGAAGAAACGCAGCCCGGCGCTCCGCTTCATCCTGCCGATCCGCTGGCGCGCGCCCGGCAGCGTGGCTGGATCGAATTCGGTTCCTCCATCCTGTCGGACCTGTGGGGGTTCGAGACGGCGAAGGACGCCGCCACCTACGAGGCCAAGTGCGCCGCCCTGCTCGACAAGTTCGGCCGCGTCGAGGCTGAATTGGGGGCGGGACCATACTTCGCCGGTGAACCGTTCAGCCTGGTCGATGCGGTCTTTGCGCCGATTTTCCGTTATTTCGACGTGTTCGACACCATCACGCCGACCGGCATTTTCGACGAGCTACCGCGCGTGACTGCATGGCGGAAGGCACTGGCCGAGCGCCCGAGCGTGCGCGAGGCCGTCACCGATGACTATGCCGACCGGCTCAAGATGTTCCTCAAGAAGCATGACGCGTGGCTACTGAAAATCGCCCTCTGACAGGACCACCTCTGCCGACCAGGCAAAGCCGGCCACTAGCAGCGTTCCATCGACACCCTTCCCTTGGGGCTGACGATGCGCTGCTCATATCCCTCCGCTTCGAACAGGTCGCAGGCATACGTTAATTCGGAAAACCACAGGCCGGTGGGCTCGTCCGGATCGGCATAATGAGAAACGTTCGTGACCACGGGGAGAATGCGTTCGGTCATAGGAATGTCCTTCCTCTTGGCACTCACGACAGGCGTTCCGATCGCCACAGGCCATCCTTGCCTCGGGCAAGTCGCCAGGTCCGCGCTGTCACAAGTGTGCCCTTCGCTGTGCGATAGTCGGGGACGGAAAGTCGGATGGCCTCGTCATCGATCTGCCATTCCGCGATGACGGTGACACCATCGCCAAACTCGACCAGGCATTCCGGCCCGGCCTTCCCGTCATCATCGACCGTGACGCGCCCTCTCCGAAAGGCATGGCTATGAGGGAACACGAAACGCATCCGTTGGCACCACCTCGATTTTCATCGCCCGATACGGATACTATGTCAGGTGTGTCCATGCTCGGTCCACAGTGAAGCGACGCGTCGCGCTCGAAGGAAAGCGAGATGCAGACATTCTTGGCGCCTCAAGGCGCGGTTGCGAAAAGGCGTCGAGAACGGCGATCTTGCCGAAGACACGGAAATTGCGCATCTCGCAGCCTTCTATCACGGCGTTATGCAGGCAATCTCGTTTCAGGCGCGGGATGGCATTGCCCGAGCCGGCCATGTTGGCTCTATCTTGACGCCATCGCCGTATTCCCTCCCAGGACATTTATTTCGTGCCGGTGGAGAGCAAAGCTGGTAACGCCCGGCACGCCGAGCGCGGGCCGAAGCTCAAGGGTCGGAATCAGATAATCTCCACCGTTCTGGCGACGGAATGGGATCGGGTCGGTGATTTCCACCGTACGCATCCGCTCGCGCAGGCTCTCTGCCGCCCATGTAAACCCAGCCTCGTCCAGACGGTCCGTCCGGTAGGTGGCGAAGGGCGGCAGCACGTCGTAGCCTGGATAGTGCAGGATACCGTGGTTGATCGGGTAGAGGTCCGACACTTGAACCTCGTGAACCCGAGCCTTCAGTTCCGCGATGGCGACGTCGCGCAAGGCGGCGTTGAGGGAACGGGGTTCGGGGTGGGCGAAAACGATGAGCACGTTCATGATGAGCACCTGTTAGCCTGGAATGACTGCACTCCAAGCTAGGCGTCAGCTCATTGATCCGGTATGGGTCATGTCCGGATAGGATAATGCCGATAAATGGATAAGTCTGACGTCACTCTTGAGCGCATGCGCACCTTCGTTCGCGTGGCGGAACGCGGGAACCTGTCGGCCGTCGCGCGCGAGATGAACATCGGCCAGTCGAGCGTCGCGCGGCATCTGCGCGAGCTTGAGGAAGCCCTGGGCGTGGCACTGTTTAGCCGGACGACGCGGCGCGTGACACTCACCGAGGAAGGCAGCCGCTACTATGCGAATGCCGTCCAGATCCTGCGCCTCGTGGAGCAGGCCACCGATGAGGCGCGCAGCACGCGCGGCGCTTCGGCCGGCACCGTACGCATCTCCTGCACGGCTGCGCTGGGCATCCGGCACATCAGCCGGCTGGTTTTCGCCTTTCAGGACCGTTATCCTGACATCGACGTCGATCTCGGCCTGACCGACGAGCGCATCGACCTCGTCCGTGACGGCGTGGACATCGCCATCCGTCTCGGCCCGCTTGGCGACAGTTCCATGAAGCTGCGAGTGCTGGGGATGAGCCGGCGCATCCTCGTCGCCTCTCCCGCCTATCTCGCGCGCCATGCACGGCCGGCGACACCCGAGGAGGTGGCGGGACTCGATGGCGTCCGCATGTCGAACATCGCCGGCAGCGACAGGCTCGTCCTCGAGGGGCCGGACGGAGAAAGCCATGTCGTGCCCTTCGGCGGTCGGCTGCGGGTCGACCACGGGCTTGCCGCGCGGGAAGCCTTTCTGGCCGGACGCGGCATTGGCCCCGCGCATATCTGGCTGGTGGACGATTTGCTAGCGGAAGGCCGGCTGGAAACGATCCTGCCGGACCACGCTCCCCCGCCCGTACCACTGAACATGCTCATCGTGCCGGAACGCGCCGCTATTGCCCGCGTCAGGCTGCTGGTGGAATTCCTGGCCGAAGAATCTGCGCGCATTCCAGGCATCGAAAAGACATCGATGGATGGCTACAGCATCAAATCACGTCGTCCTCACACCAGCTCGATGACGATCTTGCCGAAGGCGCCGCGGTCGAGATGATCGAGCGCAGCGGGCAGTACTGCAAGCGGATTTTGCGCCGGCAGCGCGACCGCCGATGCCTCATTATGACAATCGGCGTCGGTGAATTGCGTTGAACGCTGACCGTCGCTGGAGATTCAGAAGCAGCGTCGCATACAAGGCCAATGGGGTTGACGAGGGCGCACTGATGATCCATCATTCTATTGTCTTTTAGAATGATGGATCAAATGACTGGAACGATAAGCCGACAGCAGCTTGAGGAGGCGGCCGCCATGTTCAAGGCACTGTCTGACCCTGCCCGGCTTCAGACGCTTATCATCCTGGCCGCTGGTGAGCGCAATGTCGGTGAGCTCGCTGAGGTCGAAGGCGATCGGATGGGTACGGTCTCTGCGCGTTTGAAGGTTCTGCTGCAAGCCCGCCTCGTCAAGCGCCGACGAAAAGGAAAGACGGCAATTTACGCGATTGCCGATGCGCACGTGCTCGGCCTTGTCCAAAACGCCGTTGAGCATGCCTGCGAGCAACACTGAAAACGAAAGGACGCAAAAATGACCAGCTGCAATCTTCCCCATCATGCCAACCACGATCATGTCCATGGACCTGGTTGCGGACATGTCGCCGTGCGCCATGGTGACCACATTGACTATCTGCACGATGGACACCTTCATCATCCGCACGGCGATCATGTCGATGAGCATGTGATCGAGGTGAGCGAACGTAACCCGGATCGATGCACGCCGGAGCATCGCTGTGGCGGCCATGAACCGGGCCACGTCCATGGGCCGGGTTGTGGGCACGAGGCCGTGCCGCACGGCGATCACATCGACTACCTCGTCGATGGTCATCTGCATCATCCGCACGGCGACCATTGTGACGATCACGGCCCGCTGGAAGTCGTTCGCCGTTAAAAGCTCCGTTTTCAAGAAAAGTGGACATCGGGTCGCACGGAAAAAGTGCGTCAGATCAAAACTTACAGCTGTCTACGTTTCACTGAAACGTAGACAGCTGTAGCGGTTCCTGTGTTGTGGCTGTGCGGTTAGTGTCGAACCACTTAGTCATTTCAAGTGCGGGCACGCCATCGGTCGGAACGGCATCGCCGGCGTGATGATCATCGACGATGGCGTTGGGATCGAATTTTTCGCTACCACGGGCCATGGCAAAGTAGACGTCCAGCGATGGCTTGCCGCTCTTCCAGCCATAGATCGCAGGAATGGCCCCCACCATGACGCTGGTGTCGAGCACCTGGTCATAGAGCGAAAAGTCGTTGCTCGGGATGTGTGTGATACCGGCCGCCTTCTGGCTGGCCCAGTTTGCCTTGCGGAGGTCGGCGGCGACATCAAGAAGGGAAAGCTCGGCCAACTTGCCGGACCAATAGCCTTCCAAGGCAAATTTGAGTTCCCGCTTGGGGCCGCTGGACAGCAACTCGCCGCCTACAGCTGCGGGAGTCGCTCCGGCATTGGCTGGCAGCTGCCGCACCAAATTCCCTCTCAACCCTGATCGCGGACAGGCAATCAAGTATTCGATGCATTATAACGTTGCATTAAATAAGCATGATCATCAAGGCAGACATAAAGAAATATTTATGTCCTTATTCTGCCTGATATTGCCAAGCCACGCGCCGACATTGTGCCTTGCCCGTTGCCGCCCCGGAGATCAAAGCAGTCATCCGGTCAAATCACAGTCGCAAGGTCTTCTCTCCTCACAATGTCGCCATCTACCGGCATCGCAACCGGATTGAACGATGCTGTGACGCCTCAAGCGTGTCCAGTGCGTCGCAACCCGCTACGATGCTGAACGACGTCATCCGGACCGTCCCATGTGATGATCCGGGGTTCCTTGCACGATTTTCCGCCACCATCTGCTGCCTTCATGGGGTCACCTGCGGCCAGGGGTCTTCGAAGATCTCCCCTTGTTGCCAAGCGGCAATTTCGTCTTCGGTGCAGAAGCACGTCTTCAGTGCATCCACGAAAGTGTCAAGCTCCCGCTCCTGACCGATAATGACCAATTGGCACCGTCGATCACCGAAGATTGGCGACAGTCCCGCCACGTGTTCCTCAAGGGCGTCCCGTTCTTCCTGCGTCAGCTTCAGGTCCGGGTCGTTCAATGCAGCAGCACGCCAATAGCTGACCACTTCAAGGTTGATCGAACCCGCAGCCTGATTCCAGAGCAGGCATTGACTGTCTCGCGACGGAAGCCAGAAGAAACCTTTGGATCGGTGGATGCCCACGCCCAGAAAACGATTGTACACATCCCACAGCCGCTGCGGATGGAAGGGACGGGGATCGCTCAAGGCGCGCGACGCGATAGCATAGGAAGCAGGGTCGGCAAGATCGTTCTCGCCATCGGTTTGCTCCGCCAGCTCTTCTCCCAGACGCGCAACCCGGTGAAAGTCGTAGGCCGGCATGCCAAGGACATCATCGAGCCGTAGCCCGCCCCAGGTCATTCCGGTAATCTCCGCGAAGGGATTGAGGGGATGGACCGCCTGCGCGATTGCCTGCAAGGCGCCGTCCGGGAGGCGGTCCGTCTTGGTCAGGATCAGCCGGTTGGCGAACATGATCTGTTCGGCCAGCAGATTCTCCATCCCGCGCCGGCCTTGTGCCAGATTGCGACGAAAGCCTTCGATGAGCCCATTGCCACGGTCGAAATCCTGCAAGAGCATCACGCTGTCGACAAGTGAGAGGAAGCCGCGCAGCTCGACTTGAGGCATATCCCGCAAGGCTTCGATGAGCGGCCACGGATGGGTGCTGCCCGAGGTCTCGATCAGGATATGCGTGGGAGCATCGTCCGCGATCAGTTGCGCCAGCGCCGCCTGAAAGCGCGGCAGCAGGCGACGGCTGGAGAGGCTGCCGGTGCTGATGGAAATGAAATTGTTGCGGCCACGACCGACAAGATCGGTGTCGGCGATGACATCGGCATCGACATCAATCTCGCCCATGTCATTGGCTATCACGGCAACGCGAATGTCCTCTCGATTCCTCCCTTGATGCAGGAGAGAGTTGAGCAGGGTCGTTTTCCCCGACCCGAGAAAGCCGTTGAGAACGGTTACTGATATTTGGGCCACGAAATTCTCACCATGAGCAGATTTCTCTTCAGCGCAGTTATTGAGGCAAGGCCCGGACAAGTGACGCCGGCGCGGCTGCCAGGAACCGGACCATGGCCTTCGACCATTCTTCATCGAGCCTCGACTGTTCGAGGGGAGGGCTGAAAGCCGTCGATGCTCAACAGTGCAAGATCGCGGGCCAGCGGATCATCTCCAGAAACAAGGAGCGTCGTGAGCCCGCGCTGACCGAGCAAATCAAGCAGAGTCGCCGGGTCGTCCGGGCGAGGCATTGTTTCGACCAGAGCGTCGCGGTCCTGCGTCCGGGTAAGAAGCCGGAGCCGGCCCGCCTCGCTCATGACACGGGCATCGAAACCGTTCGGAATGGTCATCGGCGACTGTGGAACTTCACCGATCCGCACGAGCGGTCTCCCGGTCGCGATGCGGTGAAAGAAGCCGGCCATGATGTCGCGGGCCTCGTCCGCCGCCAGACCGACCGTGACCTCCACGCCCGTTTCCCGCAACTTCCGGAACCCGCCGCCATTCACACGCGGATCCGGATCCTGCAACGATGCATGGACATGCGTGACGCCGGCTGAAATGATGGCGTCTGCGCAGGGCGGCGTCCTGCCCCAGTGGCAGCAGGGCTCGAGAGTAACGTAAAGGGTGGCGCCGCGAGCCTGCTCACCGGCGTCGTCGAGCGCCACGCGTTCCGCATGGGGGCGACCGCCGATCTGCGTCTGGCCACGGCCGACGATCCGGCTGTCGCGTACAATCACGCATCCCACGGCGGGATTGGGCCAGACCCGTCCCAGCATGGTGCGGGCAAGGGCAACGGCCTCCGCCATCCAGCGCTGATGATTGTCGGGTCGATGGAGCATCCTGAATATCCCACCGCTCACAGCTGCGTCGGATTGGGAGCGTCGCCGTAGACCTGTTTCGGATCGAACACCTTGTCGGTCTCCGTGAAAGTGAGGCCAATGGGACGCGACGCAGTCCGAACCGGAACGGCGCGGTAGAAGCAGGAACGATAACCGACATGGCAGCTTGCGCCGCCAGCGATCTCGACGCGCAGCCAGATCGCATCCTGATCGTCATCGACCCTGATCTCCACCACCTTCTGGACCAGCCCGCTCGTCGCGCCCTTGTGCCACAGGCATTGCCGGCTACGGCTCCAGTAGTGGGCTTCGCCCGTCTCGATCGTGCGCAGCAGGGCCTCGGCGTTCATGACGCCCATCATGAGAACCTCGCCCGAGGCCGCATCGGTCGTCACCACCGGGATCAGGCCGGCGGGACCGAACCGGGGCGCGAGAAAGATGCCTTCTTCGACTTCTTCGACAGACTGCCGGGCAGCAAAGGGAGCAACGTCCGTCGTCATCCGAAAGCCTCGTTCGACGACAGGGACGACAGAAACTCCCGGCGCAAATCCGGATTGGTCTGGAATTCGCCGATCAGACGGCGGGTAACCATGCTAACGCCAGGTTTTTTAACGCCGCGCGTCGTCATGCACATATGAGCGGCTTCGATGACGACCGCCACACCGCGCGGCTGAAGCACGTTCTGGATGGTGTCCGCAATCTGCGAGGTGAGCGTTTCCTGGATCTGGAGGCGCTTGGCGAAAGCCTCGACCACGCGGGCGATCTTGCTGATGCCAACCACGCGGCCGGCCGGCAGATAAGCGACATGGACCTTGCCGATGATCGGCACGATATGGTGCTCGCAATGCGATTCCAGCCGCATGTTGCGCAGGACGATGATGTCGTCGTAATCATTCGTCTCCTCGAATGTCCGGGCAAGGAGCTCGGTCGGGTCGGTGTTGTAACCGTCAAAGAATTCTTCATAGGCCTGGACAACCCGTTTCGGTGTATCGGCGAGCCCCTCGCGATCCGGATCGTCGCCAGCCCATTCGATCAGCAGCCGGACAGCGGCCTCGACATCGGCCCGGCCGGGACGCGGCCGCGTTGATTTCACGACAGGCAGCCGGCCAAGTCCGCTTACAGCCATATTCATCGCTGACAAACTCCTTGAGATGATTTGAGGGAGCGCGCTTGCTCCGTAAAATGCAATGTTATACTGTTTCATAGAATCCGCTTGGAGGGCAAGTCGGAAATCGGGAGAGATCAATGGAGATGGCTTTCGCAATCGGCCAGTGCCTCCGCAGTCCCCGGCTTGTCGAAGCGGGTCTGCATGCCGCTGAACGGACCTGCGAAAAGCGTGGTCTTCGATTCACGCCCATTCGGCGGGCGGTGCTTGAGGCGCTCTGGCATTCAGGGCGGCCGGTTAGCGCCTACGATCTTCTGCATATCCTCGAGACCGGGCTCCAGCGTCGGCTCTCACCGCCGACGATCTACCGGGCGCTTGAGTTCCTGCAGGAGCAGCAGCTCATTTCGCGCATCGAAACAAAAAATGCCTTCGTTCCCCGCGTGCATTCGGAACACGAACGGGCATGCGTATTCTTCATTTGCGAGAGTTGCGGAACATCGGCGGAAGTCGAGAACCCGCACGTTGCAACGCTTTTCGAGACAGACGCAGCCGAGCTCGGTTTCCGGATCGGAAAACGTGTGATCGAGCTGCAAGGCATTTGTGCCAACTGCCTCTCGCTGGTCCATGCCGCTGACTGACTTTTTGAGCAGGAAAGTTCCCTTGCCTCACCCCAATAACACAGACGCTTCGATCAAGAGGGTTGTATCACGCCGCCCTCACAAGCAACCCGCGCGGGCGAACATTGTCATTGTCGGCGCCGGCCCGGCCGGTCTCGGCATGGCGCGCGTGCTGCGCGATCTTGCGATCCCGGACGTGCGCATTCTGGAGCGTGCGCGCATCGGCGCCTCGTTTCGGGCCTGGCCACAGGGGATGCGCTTCATCTCGCCCTCCTTCCCCGGCAATGCCTTTGGCCTGACGGATCTCAACGCGATCACCTATGACAGTTCGCCTGCCGCCACGTTGAAGCGCGAGCACCCGAACGGGGTGGAATACGCCGGCTATCTCGAACGGGCGGCTGAGGTCTTCGGCCTGTCGGTCACGACCGGGATCGATGTCGCGGGTCTTGAACCGGATGGCGACGACATCGTGCTGCACACCAACGCTGGCGAAATCCGTGCTCGTTTCGTGATCTGGGCGGCCGGCCAGTTCCAGTATCCTGACGATGGCGGCATTCCAGGCGCCGAACACGGCATCCATTCGAGCCGCGTGAAACGCTGGTCTGATCATCCGGGTGAGGAGGCGATTGTCATCGGCGGTTACGAGAGCGGGATCGATGCCGCGATCGGGCTTGCCAACGCCGGAAAGGCGGTCACGGTTCTGAGCCGGTTCGCGGACTGGGAGAACAACGATACGGATCCGAGTGTCGCGCTGTCGCCCTACACCCGCCAGCGCCTCGATGCATCCCTGCGCCGCAGGCCGATCACGCTCGTGAGCGATGCTGACATCATCGGCATCGAACGGGGTGATGACTGGGTTCGCATATTCGCGGCGGATGGTCGGTCCTGGACGACCGGCGCTATTCCCGTTCTGGCGACGGGGTTTGCCGGTAGCACAAACCTGGTCCGGGATTGGTTCGCTTTTGACGACGGTTGCCCGGTGGTGACGGCGCAGGACGAGTCGACGGAGTTGCCGGGTCTGTTCCTCGTCGGCCCGGAACTCAAACATCGTGGCCACCTCTTCTGCTACATCTACAAGTTCCGCCAGCGTTTCGCCGTCGTGGCACGCGCCATCGCCGGGCGCCTGGGCGTCGATACGGATCCGCTCGAAAGCTACCGCGCCAACAATATGTATCTCGACGATCTGAGCTGTTGCGAGGCCGACGATTGCCGCTGCTGACCCCGTTCATGCCCGCTCAGGTCGAGCTTATTGCCATGCCGCTCGTTCTTACCAACAGTTTCGGAGGCCGCAAGGAGCCCTTCGTTCCTTACAGGCCGGATGAGGTTCGCCTCTATGTCTGCGGCCCGACGGTCTATAACTTCGCCCATATCGGCAATGCGAGGCCCGCTGTCGTCTTCGACGTGCTGGTGCGCGTGCTCGAACGTCATTTTTCGACGGTGATCTACGCCCGGAACCTCACCGATGTCGACGACAAGATCAATACCGCGGCGCTTGCCGAAGGCGTTTCGATTGGCGTGATCACCCGGCGCTATACGGACGCCTATCATGCCGACATGGCGGCGCTCGGCGTGCGTCCGCCGACCATCGAGCCGAAAGTCACGGAGCACATCCTCGATATCATCGCGCTCATCGCACGTCTGATTGCGCAGGGGCACGCTTATGAGGCTGGGAGACATGTCCTGTTCCATGTGCCGTCCTTCGCGGATTACGGAGCGCTGTCACGACGCAGTCCCGAGGATATGATCGCCGGCGCGCGGGTCGAGGTCGCTCCGTTCAAGAAGCACCCGGCCGATTTCGTGCTGTGGAAACCATCGACGCCCGAGCAGCCCGGCTGGGAGAGCCCGTGGGGACGAGGCCGTCCCGGCTGGCATATCGAGTGCTCGGCGATGATCAAGCGCCATCTCGGTTCTCCCATCGACATCCATGGCGGCGGCCAGGACCTGATATTCCCGCATCATGAGAACGAGATCGCGCAGGGCACCTGGGCGCGCTACTGGATCCACAACGGCTTCGTTACCGTCGAGGGCCGGAAGATGTCGAAGTCGCTGGGGAATGTGCTGCTCGTTCGCGATCTGCTGAAGGAGGCGCCGGGGGAGGCGATCCGCTACGCTCTGCTTGCCGCGCATTATCGTCAGCCGCTCGACTGGAGTGCGCAGGGGTTGCAGCAGGCCCGCCGCAGCCTCGACCGGCTCTATGGCGTCTTGCGCGATCTGGACGATACGCTGGCGGACGGCAATCCTGACGTTTTCCTTGCGGCCTTCCATGCCACCCTCGACGATGACCTGAACACGCCGGCCGCCTTCTCCGAATTGTTCCGGCTCGCGCGCATGGCGCAGCACGAAACGTCGCCCGTGGCGCGAAGCGCCCTCCGGGCCGCGCTGCTCAAGGCGGGTGAATTACTCGGGCTACTTCAGCAGGAACCCGAGGCGTGGTTCCGACAGTCGACGATGGGGGAGGGCGACGGTGACGACGCCGAAATCGAGGCGCTGATTGCCAGCCGGCACGCCGCGCGCGTGTCCGGTGCCTTCGGGGAGGCGGACAGGCTGCGTGAGCAGCTCAGAGCGCTTGGCGTCATTCCTGAGGATCGGGGTGATCGAACCGAATGGCGGAGAATCTCACGATGATACTGTCCACGCCGTTCTGCCGGCACCAGCTCGCATGTTCAGGCTGCGTCGCGCGCGCTTGCGTACCGGCAGTCGTCCGAGGGCGATGGCCGCAACATCTTGGCGGTCAGGCCGTTTATTTACTATTCTTCACCGAGGTTATGTCATGATCCGCATCACCCTTCCCGACGGCGCGCAACGTGAATTCGGGCAGCCTGTTACCGGCGTGGAAGCCGCTGCAGCCATCGCTCCGTCCCTGCGCAAGACAGCGGTTGCCATGCTGGTCGACGGCGCGTTGCATGACCTTGCTGACCGGATCGATACGGATGTGCGCATAGAGTTCCTGACACGGGAGGATCCGCGTGCGCTGGAACTCATTCGCCATGACGCCGCCCATGTGCTTGCCGAAGCTGTGCAGGAGCTGTTCCCCGGTACCCAGGTAACGATCGGGCCTGTGATCGAGAATGGTTTCTTCTACGATTTTGCCCGCGACGAGCCTTTTACACCTGACGACTTGCCAGCGATCGAGGCGCGCATGCGCGAGATCATCGCCCGCGACCGGCCGTTCACCAGGGAAGTGTGGCGTCGGGAAGAGGCGAAGGCATTCTTTCGGGAGAAGGGTGAGAGCTTCAAGGTCGAACTCATCGACGCGATCCCAACGGGTGAGGACGTGAAGATCTACCGGCAGGGCGACTGGCTCGATCTGTGCCGTGGACCGCACATGACTTCCACGGGCAAGATCGGCACGGCTTTCAAGCTGACCAAGGTCGCAGGCGCCTACTGGCGGGGCGATGCCCGAAACCCGATGCTGACACGCATCTATGGCGTTGCATTTGCAACCCGAGCAGATCTCCAAGCCCATCTGACGATGCTTGAGGAAGCCGAGAAGCGCGACCATCGTCGGCTCGGCCGGGAAATGGACCTGTTTCACTTTCAGGAAGAAGCGCCAGGCTCCGTCTTCTGGCATCCCAGGGGCTGGACATTGTTCCAGACGCTGATCGGCGACATGCGCGAGCGACAGGCGGCTGCGGGCTATGTCGAGGTCAACACGCCGGATATCGTGGACCGGCATCTCTGGGAGACGTCGGGTCACTGGCAGAACTATCGCCAGCACATGTTCACGACGAAGACCGAGGACGGGCGGGACTTCGCGCTCAAGCCGATGAATTGTCCGGGCCATATGCTGATCTACAAGCAGGGTCTGCGGAGCTATCGCGATATGCCGCTCAAGATCGCCGAGTTCGGCAAGGTCCACCGCTACGAACCCTCCGGCGCGTTGCATGGGCTGCTGCGCGTGCGCTCCTTCACGCAGGACGATGCGCATATCTTTTGTACCGAGGATCAACTCACGGACGAATGTATCAAGGTCAACGATCTTATTCTCTCGATCTACCGGGATTTCGGATTCAAGGATATCCGTATCAAGCTGTCGACGCGGCCCGATCACCGCATCGGCTCCGATGAATCCTGGGATCGCTCGGAGCAATCGCTGCGCCAGGCGCTCGATGATCTCGGCCGGCCCTACACGATCAACGCCGGGGAAGGGGCCTTCTACGGTCCCAAGCTCGAATATGTGCTGCGCGATGCCATCGGCCGTGACTGGCAGTGTGGAACGCTGCAGGTCGACTTCAACCTGCCGGAGCGCTTCGGAGCCTTCTACATCAACACCGACGGCGAGAAGGTCGCACCTGTGATGCTCCATCGGGCGATGTTCGGCTCGCTTGAGCGTTTCACGGGCATTCTCATCGAGCACTATGCGGGCAGGCTGCCGCTCTGGCTGGCTCCGCTGCAGGCCGTAGTCGCGACCATCACATCGGAGGCTGACGGCTACGCTCAGGAGATCGCTGCTGCTCTGCGCGCAAGCGGGTTTCGGGTAGAAACAGATTTGCGTAACGAAAAAATCCCTTACAAGGTCCGCGAGCACAGTTTGGCGAAGGTTCCGATTCTGCTTGTGGTCGGCAAGCGTGAAGCAGCTGAAAAGACCGTATCGTTGCGTCGGCTGGGGTCAACAACCACTGAAACGCTTCCCTTTGACGAGGCCGTGAAACGTCTCGCGGGCGAGTCGCGAGAGCGGCAGCCGCCGGAGCCGGCCGATTCGCCGACAGAGGGTGCGGAGGTGGGGCCGATCCTGGAGGCTGCCGTATGAGGAAAAGGAGCAAGGGCCGGCTCAGGAGGTCGACGTCGCCGTCCTGGGCCGCGTTTGTGACGTCGCGCTTGCGTCGTCGTCCGACAGCGCGGGGGTGCCGGGTTCTTCATCCCGGCCCCGTATCAGAATCTGCCTGAGCGCGGTCAGGTGCGGAAATTCCACCAGCATGCCAACAACAATGGTGGCGTAGATAAGCGGCTGGTCCGGTATGGCGATTGCGGTCACACCCAGCATCATGGGAGCGTTGCGGGCTGCCGTCGTCATGGTCAGCAGGGCATGTTCGGGATAGGTCAGCTTGGCGATCCGGGAGACGATCGCGCCCATCACGAATGTAGCGACGAAGAACATGAAGATCGCTACCAGCACCACCACGAAGACGGAGGCATGCTCGATGAGCGTGCCAATGTTGGCCGCAAAGATCTCCAGTATCAGGAGCGCGATCACGAAAGGAACCGCATAGCCGGCCCAGGCGAGCAGCCGCGAAAAGGCGACAGGAGGCAGAACGCGCGCCAGCACCTGGTGAGTGGCTATGGCGATGACGAACGGCAGCAGAAACCATTGCAGCAGCGCGCTGCCGATTTCGGGCGCACCGACCGGCGCGGCGCCTTCGGCAAAGAGGTGGAGGTAGAGGGGATAGAGCAGGAGCTGGGTGATCATGTTGATCGGCAGCAGCACGGTGCCAAGCGCGGTGTCACCCTTCGCAAGCCGGGTGAAGCCGAGGAACCAGTCCGTACAGGGAGCCATGAAATAGATCATGAGGCCGGTGAAAAAGAGCGGCTGCCCGGACAGAAACAACGACGCGATGGCAAACCCGATCAGGGGCACGACAACGAAGTTCGCCATCCAGGCAGTCGACAGAAAGCGGATGTTCAGCCAGCTCTCCCCGATCCGCGCGAACCGTATCTCGAACATCAGCAGGCAGACGAGAACAAGCACGGTATAGTCGACATAGTCGCCAAGGCGCTCGCCAATCCCGGGAGATAGTTGCCCCAATGCTGATCCGGCCAGGATCGCCGTGACAAACAGTACGGTCGGACCGACACCCGCACAGAGGCGAGCAAGCCCATGCTCAAGGTTCGCTACCCGCCATTGCTTCGTTACCGGGTCAGACATGAATGCGTTCTCCTGCATTTCCAGCCTCACGCTCATTCCCGAATTTGCGAGACTGGCAGTGGAACGGCGCCCATGCGTTGCCCGTCTTCGTCCGTTCGATCGGGGGCGCAGGCAAATGCCTTGGGTGGTCATAGGAACCGGGCAGCCGTTCGTATCTGCGCCATACCAGAGGATGAATCCGAAGTGCGGATTCATGCATGGAGCAGCTCTTCCTGAGCGCGCCAAGCGTGCGTTCCGCCAAAGGGGGATCCGGGGGCTGCTCCCGAACCCGGTCAGGCATCTTCACGATGCCGATAGGGAGTGTGACGGCGAAGATGACAAACATGCCATGTAACGTGCTCACGGCCATGCTGTGAGCCCGGCCACGCGAAGCAGGTGCTTTCACGCTGGATGCGCCGTCGACGCCTTCGATCACGTGCTCAAGGTTTGGCGGATCCGGACAGGGCGCTGAAGAGGGGTGCTCAACGGTGACAGGCAGCATGGACATGCATATATGAGATGATATAACATTTCGTATATTGTGCGCTGACAGCAGCAGGATTGCAACAGGCGACCTCGGCGGGATGTCGTGAAGGGCTCGCTTCCCACGCGGGGGAGACCAGCGATATGCATTATCCGCGATGGCTACCCCGGCCAGATGCGGCGGATAGGGGAGGGGCTTGGGAGAAAAATTCCATGCGATCGTTAACAACCTACGATGACTGGAAATATTGCATCACCGAAACTTGCAGGATACCGCTCACAGCGGAATTTATCGCGTCGCGGCTCCGGGAACTGCGCAATGGCAGCGACCACAATACGCAGAAGTTCATCCGGATCTGGGGGGAGCCCCACCGGCAGCGGGTCATTACATGGTTCGAGCAGGCGGAAGCCGAGCTGGCACAGAACAGCCGTCGTTAGAAGCACGGGGTGGTTCGGGAATGTGTACAGATTAGTTGCGCGCGAAACCGGCTTCTTCTGCCAATCGTGCTGACAATGGGCTGTGGACAGCCATGACGTGGAGAAGGATGCATTCGGCGATGCGGCGGTGGAGAGAAAGCCGGGAAGATAGCGCGGTATCAGTCCTTGAAGTTGAAGGTCAGTTCGACACGGCTGCTCGCAAAGCAAGTTTCGGCGTGCGTCAAAGGTACATCGTTCTCATCGACACTGGTAACGATGGTGACCAGTACATGCTCACGCGCTGCAATATCGAGGTGGCGAGCTTCCTCGTTCTCAGGCGGACGCGATCGAATCCGGACATTTTGGCGTTGATAACCCGTGGCACCGCATTGCTCAAAAAGCGCGGAAAATGAAAATTGCTGACTACTGCGTCCGACCAGTGACTTGAAAAGATCGACGACGCCCAAAAGCCGGCTGCTGGCGACATAGTGCCGACCATAATTGACGACTACGTCATTGGCATGGCCGAGCGTCGTGACGAAGAGAACATTCTCTCCGCTTCCGAGCTTCAGCGCCTGGACAATCTCACTCGACGGCAGACATTCGACGGCCGACAGAACGGTACGAGCCGGGACGAGATTGTTCCCCGCCAGATTTTGTTCGAAAAGCTGATGCGGTCCGATGTTGTACTTCAGGGGATTGACGACCGCGTAGGTGCCGCGACCACGCTCGATGCGCACCTTTCCCTCCGCCTCCAGATGCGCGATCGCTTTACGAACCGTGTGGCGGTTGACACCGAAACGCGCGGCGAGGGCTTCGCTGGAGGGAAGGCGCTGGTCCGTCGTGAGGACACCTTTTTCAATGTCTTCAACGAGACTCTGGCCAATTTGTCGCCAAAGGGTCAGGCCGTGTTCCGTCATCTTCACCTCAAACCACGTCACAAACGACTCACATAGAAAATAGTAGTCTATACTTATAGGGAAAATTCGCCGCGTTGGCGAGTACGACCTGAGTGATGTCGATCCCCTTCACAGTTCTCCCCTCTGCCATCCCAGATAGACGGCGCTCATCTTCGGCCGTTCGACCATCCAGCGCCCCTATGTCACATCAACTTCATACATAGCATATAGTCGTCTAGTCCCAATAGGAAGGCAAGGTGCCATGGCGGCTGTGGAGTTCTCACAGGTTACGAAAACATACGGTTCGCAGCAGGTGCTGCGCGACGTCTCCCTGAGCGTGCGGAACGGCGAGTTTCTGACACTGCTCGGGCCTTCAGGCTGCGGGAAGTCCACGCTGCTTCGCATACTGGCTGGTTTGACAGCTCAGGATACGGGAACCGTCTCTCTCGACGGAATGCCTGTGGATCGACTGCGCCCCACGCAGCGAGACGTGGCGATGGTCTTCCAGAACTACGCGCTCTATCCGCATATGACGGCAGGCCAGAATATCGCGCTGCCGCTCAGGATGCGGAGGCTCAACATATGGCAGCGCCTGCCGCTTCTCGGCCGCTTCCTGCCAAACACCAGGCCAATCGAAAAGAGCATCCACGCCGAGGTGGCCGGGACCGCCGAGGCGCTCGACATCGCCCATCTGCTGCATCGCAAACCTGGGCAACTCTCGGGCGGCCAGCGCCAGCGCATTGCAGTCGGCCGCGCCATGGTACGGCATCCTGCGGTTTTCCTCATGGACGAACCGCTGTCCAACCTCGACGCCCGGCTCCGGGTGCAAATGCGCTTGGAAATCTCCGAGCTTCACCGGCGCCTCGGAGCCACTTTTATCTATGTAACCCATGACCAGACCGAGGCGATGACCATGTCGGATCGTGTCGCTCTCATGATGGACGGCACGATCCTACAACTTGGTCCGCCCGACGAAATTTATGCCGATCCCCTCAATATCCGCGTGGCGACCTTTATCGGCTCACCGCAGATGAATCTCATCGAGGGCGTCCTGCGCACCCCATGTGTGATCGATCTTCCGGGCACAGAACTTGCGCTCCCGCAGCCGATCGACGGCGCACCGGGCACGAGGGTTAAGGTAGGCATCCGGGCCGAGCATCTGCATGAAGCGACTGAGCGGAACGCCGCGACGCTAAACGGCACCATCTTCATGAGCGAACATCTTGGCGCGGACATTCTTGTCCATATGAGGCTTGCGCAGGGCAACACACCCATTGTCGCCCGACTGCCGGCCGAAGCCCGTCCGAGAGTATTTATCGATGCCCTCTTCTGCCTTACCGCATCGCCGCACGCGCTTCTTGTCTTCAATGAGGCCGGTCAACGGCTACGCGCCCGCCCGGTCGAGACGGCAGCCGCAGCATTGGAGGCCGTCCTGTGAAAGTGATGGAAACCCTGACGCAGAGGGCACGGCCGCCGCGGAGTCCCGATGCATGGACGGCTTATCTCCTGGCCGGGCCGGGCATCTTACTAATGGCAGTGTTGGTCATCCTACCGGCTGCGGGCGTGCTGATCATCGCGCTAACTGACTGGCAGATCGGAGCCCCGTCGCTGAATTTCGTCGGCTTCGGCAATTTCCTGTCGCTGGCACGCGACCCCGTATTCGTGTCTTCGTTCGTCAATACGTTGACCTATATGCTCGTCGTCGTGCCGGTGACTCTGGTACTATCGTTGATAGTGGCGCTGTCGATCGAAGGTAGCGGACGCTTCCGTTCCCTCTATCGGTCGGTACATTTTTTGCCGGTCATGGCGACCTTCTCCGCCATGGCGGTTGCCTGGGAAGCGATGCTGCATCCCACGATCGGGCTCATCAACCTGATGCTCAGAGATTATGGTCTGCCACAATCCAACTGGTTGCGCGATCCATCCCTCGTCCTGCCGACCTTGATGGTAGTAGGCATATGGCAGCAGCTCGGTTATGCGGTGCTACTTTTCATTGCGGCACTGAAATCGGTCCCCACAGAACTTTACGAAGCTGCTGACCTGGACGGTGCTGATGGACCGCTGGATCGGCTGGCAACCGTCACGCTGCCGATGCTGGGGCCTGCCGGCATGTTCATCATCGTCATTATTTCGATGCGCGCCTTGCAGACCTTTGACTCGGTCGCAGTGCTCACCAAAGGCGGGCCAGGCAGCTCCTCCGAACTCTTGCTGCACACGCTCTATGTGGAGAGCTTCCAATATTTCCGCACCGGCTACGGGGCGGCAATGACCGTGGTGTTCCTCATTCTCGTCATCGGGCTGACATTCTTGCAAACGCGCATCCTGGATCGGAGGATTCACTACACATGAGCGGCCAACTGTCTCATATGCCGTCTCTTCTGGCGCGGCACCTGACGCTGATCGGAACCTCTGCCTTCATGCTAGCTCCGTTCCTGTGGATGGTGAGCCTTTCGCTCAAGCCGCCCAGCGAAGCCTTCGCGCAGACAGTATATTTCTGGCCTAACCATTTTTACGGCTACGAAAACTATCGCCAAGCGCTCGTTTCCTCACCGCTGGCGCGCTTCATGCTCAACGGCGCGTTCATCTGCATAGCGACCCTGATCCTACAAATCCTCGTGGCGGCACCTATGGCCTATGCGTTGGCGAAGCTACAATTTCGCGGGCGTGACGTGCTGTTTGGATTTGTCCTTGTTGCGTTGCTCATCCCCCCCGAAGTTCTGGCCATTCCACTGTTCATTTTGCTTCATTATCTCGGGTTACTGAACTCTTATGCAGCCCTGATCCTTCCGGGAACCATATCACCTTTTGCCATTTTCCTGCTCCGGCAATACTTCAAGGCCATTCCGGACGACTTCCTCGATGCCGCGCGGCTGGATGGACTGTCGGAATGGGCCATCATCTGGCGCGTCATGGTTCCCTTGTCGGTCTCTGCGGTGGTCGCCTTTTCGCTTCTTTCGATCGTTGGACGGTGGAACGATCTATTCTGGCCGATGACCGTCATCCGGAGCGAGCAATTGATGACGCCGGCGATGGGTATTGTCCGCTTCCGCAACGAAGAAATGGGCAGCGCCTACGGCCCGCTGATGGCAGCGGCGGTCGTGGTCGTCGCGCCGATGGTCATACTCTTCCTCGCCGCCCAAAAACGCTTCGTCGAAGGTTTGACCACGAGTGGACTGAAATGAGGTCCGCTGCCCTTAGGCATTCCCGGTTTCCGATTTGCATGAATCGGAAGGGCCGGAGTTCAGGTGCAAGCTGACCTCCGGCCCGACTAGCGCCAACCTGCACAATGATGGAGACTCACCATGCATCCAACGCTAAAGGCGGTCGCCGCCAGCCTCATTCTTGCAACATCCTCTGTTGCAAGCGCAAGTGCCGAGGAAATCACCCTCGACGTATGGGCGACGCCGTCCATCTTCAAGTCGATGTTCGATCGTCTTGTGGACGGGTTCGAGGCAAAGAACCCGGATATCAAGATCAATCTCGACGCCTCGCAACGCTCGCAGGAGGATATCGTGCAGGCCGTGCTGCGACAGGCACTGGTCGGTGATCTGCCGGACATCTCGTTTCAGGGACCCAATTTTCTGCGCACCATTGCCGATCTCGGTGTGACGGTTCCGCTCGACGGACTGATCGCTGGCGATCCGGATTGGACCAGCGAGAATTATTCAGAGGCGCTTGCCGCGGGCGGCACTGTTTCGGGTTCGGTTCATGGAATTCCGATCGGGCTTTCCGTGCCTGTTCTGTTCTATAATGCGGATTTGGTGAAGCAGGCGCAGGGCGACGCTCCCTTTCCTGATACCTGGGACGGTATCATTGGACTCGCTGCCAAAATCGGTTCCCTGAACAGTTCAGTGGTCGGCGGCTTCTACCGCACCGATGCACTGTTCTATCAGGCCCAGGTCAATGCCCGCGGTGGTACCTTCATGAATGAAGCGGAAACCGAGATCGCATTCACGGGTCCGGAGGGTCTTGATGCGCTGACCTTCTACAAGCGCATTGGGGAAGCCGGTCAGGGACGCACGCCGATGACGCGCGATCAGGCACGGCAGGCGTTCGCGGGTGGAACAGTTGGCATGCTCAGCGATACCAGCTCCGGCATTGCCTCGCGCCTCGAAGAGATCGGTGATCGTTTCACGATGGGAGTCGCGTCTTTCCCCATCCCGGCAGCGGACGGCGGCATCCCTTCTCCGGGTATCGTCGCGACTATTTCAACCAAGGATGAAGCCCGTCAACAGGCAGCTTGGCTGTTCATCAAATATCTGGTGAGCGTCGAGGGTCAGGAAATCGTGGCGACCGAGACTTCTTACATTCCGGCCAACGGCGCCGTCTTCGATAAGTCCGACGTTTTGAAGAACCTCGCGGTGAATCAGCCGCTGCTCGCGCCAGCGCTCGACAGCGCTAACCATGCGGTAGCCTGGTATGCCTTTCCCGGTCAGAACGCCGCCAAGATCGACGAGGTCATGGCTGCCACGATCGAAGCAGTCTCGACTCTGAGGATCAAACCGGAAGAAGCGCTCTCGAAGATGCGCTCGGATGTCGAGGCGCTGCTGCCGCGCTGAACCTCGCCCCAGCCGGCCTCGGGCGACATGCCCGGGGCCGTCCTCCCCTAAATGCGACAGCACAGAAGCTGGCAAGAACAGGAATATCCAATGCAAATCAGTACGTCGAACGGGGCCCGTACCAGTACCGGGATGATAGATACTGCGGGCAGGCTTCCGATCGATCTGTCGCGGTCCGTGCCTCCAGTCGTCCAAGAGTTCGAGGATTTGGTGCGTCTCTCTTTCGCCCAGCTGGCTCAAACGCAAGGCGACATCGGAGAACGATTGCGGCTTGCCGTACTTGGCGGGACGGACGAGGATCGGGAGATTGCCGCGCAATTTCTTTCACCACGTTTCGGCCACCCGATCGATCCCGGCCGTATCATCGTCGGAAACGGCACCCAGAACCTTCTGACATTATTACTTGCTGAACTCGTCGGGCGTGGCGGCCTCCTGCTCAGCGAGGAGCTGACCTATACTGTACTTTCGCTTGTTACGGATCGGGCCGGCATCAATCTGCGCGGCATAGCGATAGACGACGGCGGCCTGCGCAGCGATGCCTTTGCAGATTCCTGCAAGAGACTGCGGCCGAAGGCGCTCTACTGCAATCCGACCGTTCAGAACCCCACAACCGCGATTATGCCTCTGGCGCGTCGGCTTGAAATTGCAGAGATCGCCCGGGCGAACGGCGTTGCAATTATCGAGGACGATGTTCAAGGATGTCTACATAACGAGGCGCCGCCGCCGGTCGCCGCTATCGCCCCGGATGTCACATGGTACATCATGGGCCTGACGAAATGCGTCGCTCACAGCACCCGTATCGCTTATCTGGTCGCGCCGAGTGCGGCAGAAGCCGCAAGATTGATGGAGCCGATCAAGCGCCTTTCCATGTGGTCCGCTTCGCCTCTTTCGACTGTCATCATCAATTGGCTCATAAGGACCAATCGGATTGACGCCATCGTCCAGGCGATACGCGATGAGTCCCATGCCCGGCAGGCTCTCGCAGTTCAGCATCTTCCATCCGATTATCTCGTCACCAAGCCAGGCGCACTCCACCTTTGGCTCAGGCTACCCGCAGGCTGGAATCGAGAAGATTTCGCCCGCATGGCCGAAGAACGTGGCGTGCTGATGCGCCCGGCCGATCGTTTTGCCGTTCCCGGCGCGACGATTCCCGAGGCTGTCCGCTTGTCGCTTTCTAGTCCAGAACAACGAAGCGACGTCGAGTTGGGATTGCGCATCGTGACGAACTTGCTTGACGGGAACTGATTGACGGTAGCTAGGCCGTTTTGGCTGCCGTGGGTGGCGCCGGCGCATGGGCGCAAAGCCGATCACCCTCAGAGCATCGGTCGAGAGCGTTTTCGACAACAGCGACTGGACGGTGGCATCGTCGAATTTCGGACTGGCGAGAGGCGCCCGCGTACCTTCCGCCTGTCGACGACATTCGACTTCTGATGGACGGCTGCAGCCGGACGAAAGCTGGCCCCTCTAGACCATGTCATCATCTCATGGAAACGCTGACATGGCCTAACATTTTGATTTTGATCGGAATGCGCTCTAGGATCGGGGTGTCCATTGAGGAGAACTGTTCGAAAATGGAGGGATCGCCCGGACTCAACCGCAGAGGTTTCCTGAGAGGGACGCTTGAGCGCGACATAACGGCGGCCTGTGTGCCCTTCAACTGTTCGGCAAAAAGTTTGATGGAAGCCGGGCTGATGCCTCAGGCTTTGGCGCCATTCGAAGGCAAGCTTCGCCTCCTTCACCACGATTCCATCGGCGTCAACGATGCAAATACTCGTCATCTCAAGGGAAACATCCAACCCTGCAAAGTAGTCCATCTTCTTTCTCCATTCCGATCGGCAGCAGACCGCTGCTGGCCGGTCGGCTCACCGATCCCGGTACGGCCGAGAGCGAGCTCTTCCCACGCGACGAGAACAGCAACAGCTATCCCGGCTAACTTAAACTGGAGGAGAATCTCAGTGGCAGGTCGAAACAGTCCGAAATCAACAATGCACGAGAATGCTTCGAGTCGCTTGCCATTCAAAACCAGAGGTTGCTCGAACCCCTCCTCTCGATACGACATTAATATGTCATATCATGCGTTATCGATGTCGATGAATTCTGATATACCGCTAAGAACGAAGTTTGTTGCATTAAAATAGGCAAATATGTCAAAAAATTGCGACAATTTTATCTTGCTGCCTAATAAAAACCCATTTTTATATAAATTGCGTGTGCAGATGTTTGACCTCAATTCAATTGTTGCTGATACTCAGAGTCAATTGCCTAGGGTTCAACTAATGTGACGCAAAGGTCCGCGTCGCAGAGGTTTTGTCACGTGGCGAGGATAACGTCTTTCAATCCTAACTTGTGGGGTGGCGTGAGTGTGATTTTTGAAAGGGCTTGAGACATAGTTTTGAAAAGGGGCTGCGATATGGCGACGTTGAGCATCAGCGGTGTCTCGGAAGTTGACGTTTTTGAAACGGGCGATTTAGCTGTGGATAAGTGGTCGTTCTATGACCGCTTTACCTTTGACTATGTAGAGGAGGGTAACTCTTCTGATTGAAGTTAATGACGGCGGATTGCTTCTTGATACTGCGGAAAAACGTGTTAAGTTCTTAAAATTTACTGGTTCTTTAGTCGATGTTCAGAGCGCAATTAGATGCGCTCTATTTTATTCCTGACAATAAGGAACTTGGGGGTGAGGGTGTAACGCCCCGTGCGACGTTTACGCTATCTGCGCCCGGCGCTGAAACCGTCACCCATACTGTTACGACCCCCATTGGTTCTCCCGAGCTTTTGTCGACGGCCAGCAGTGATCCGCTTGGGGATGCTGCCGAAATCGACGGGCAGGTGTCACAACCGTTTGATTCACAATCGGAGACCCCGGCGGGGGAAGATGTTTCCCCCGAGGTGGCAAATTTGTATCACTGGATTTTGTTGCGGGATGGGGACCCTGAGGGACTGGGGTTCTGGACGCAATATTCGCAAGAAAATCCCTCACATAGCCTTCCTTGGTTGTTCCTTGAATCTCTGGAAGCGCAAGAGACAGGGACACCGATAATCCTGCTATATCAGCTCGTGTTCGGACGCGTGCCGGACCAGGGGGATTGGCGTACTGGCAGAATCGGATAAAGGAGAGTAACGACGTCGGTTTTCTGCTGAATGAGCTGGTCGCGTCGGATGAGTTCCACGTCCTGCATAATGATGTGAGCCGTGAAACCTTCATTAGGTCTCTTTATGAAAACGGCCTCGGCCGCGCACCAGACGAGGAAGGGCTGCAATTCTGGCTTCACTCTTCTTTCAGCTACGCCGATTTGCTCAAGCACTTTGTTATATCGGAAGAATATCTTGAAAGAGAACATACGAAGGTAAGAGAATTTCACGAGGACGTTGCGGACAATTCACAAGATTATACAGGATCATTGTTTGATGTCGATGTGCCGCAAATTACAGGCTTTGTGGACGATACGGGGGGAGCAGGGAGATAATATTACATCTGACAACACCCTCACGCTATTTGGCGCGACAAGGGCCGGCTATACTGTTGTCATTATGCTTGCAGTTATTGAAATTGGAAGAGCTATTGCCGATGAACACGGCAACTGGGAACTTGAGGCCCCCAAGCTTGACCCCGGAAAACATAAATTTGCAGCCTATGCGATTGATTTTGTAGGAAATAATAGCGACAACTCCGATAAAATCAAGATTACAATTATCCCGGACGATGCAGACGCGGATTTCGCGTTCGACGACAACGTTGGTGTCGATTTGACCGTTCAGCCCGCAGAGACCGCAGTGGCACCAAATACTGCTAGCGGTACAAGCCTTCTTAACGCCTCCTTGCTAGGGGACACGGTCTCCCTAAGTGTCCTGTCCGGGTCTGAGGTTCTTCGTGTGAACGTGGCAGAAGGCACGGAGCAGGAAATTAGCCTTAGCGGTACTTATAGTGCTCTTGGCGTAACACTATTGGGAGGTGCCAGCGTTAATCTGGTGTTCAAGAGAGATGTATCTGGACAGAATTATGTCAGAGATACAGAGAATAGCATCTCTGAATGATTTTCTGTCCAAGGCGTCTTTGGTATAAGTGGACAGCATTCTCCTACCTCCATTAGGCTTGATGACCCAGGTGAATACGCTTTTTTATTGACTACATCGAACAGCGGTCTATTGGGCATAACGGTCTTACCGAATACAACGCTCAACCTTCTCGGTGGTACGGAGTATGATTACAACACACCTCCTGCAATGGTTGTTGGAGAGGTTGAAGGCAATGTCATCATCGACGACAACGGCAATGGCTCCGATGACGCTCCGGAAGGGTCGGTCGTCTCGCTGATCAAGGGGACGGACGGCGTGGACGTAGAAGTTCCCGACGAAGAAGGACAATCTGTCGATGTAGGTGGAATCTACGGAACCTTGACCATCTCCAAGAACGGCGACTTCACTTATGTCGTGAATGAAGACGCCGGTGAGCACGAAGGTTCTACTGACACATTCACATACACCCTGCAAACTCTCGACGGACGTACCGATACGGCCGAGTTGCGGATAACGATTGGCGGTTCTTCCGAGGGCGCTTCCGTTGAAAGCCTGGTGGCATTCACTCTGGTTGCCCCGGATGATGGAGTGCTCGATGACGTCGGCGTCGATGACAGCGGCAACGACTTCGCGCTTGACGACGGCGAGGTCATCGACACGCCTGAATCGGTTGCCGATACCGGTGAAACGACGGACTATCGCAACGGGTCGGCATTTGCCCTCATCCTTGATGGAGAGCAGAATGTTGGGTATCAGCCCGATGCGGGAGAGCCCGAGATCAGTCTTCCGCTTGTTGGCATCCAGACGGATCATCATCTGGCGGATATAGCGTAACGATCAGCCGCGTACGGAGAGCCGATCTGCAAGGATCATGCTCCCGCGCCAGCCAGCGATCCCGAAAAGTGGCACCCACTTTTCGGGATCGTTCGTTAGGCGGCGGATGGCGAGAAGAAATCGTTCCCGCTGCTCTACCCCTCTCGTTGGCGCATCAAATTCGTCCAGAAACCGGCATCTGCTTCCGGATTTGGTGCTCCAGAGAGGTTTTATGCGGAGCATTGCAGATGAAGCAGCATATATGGCCGCTTATGCGTTGGTCGTGTCTCTCCCTTTTTCCAGGCCGTTTTCAGGTTCGTAGCCAAGCTCTGAAGATCAATAGCTAGTGGCTCGGCTCGTCCGGCGCTGGAAAGCAACGGATGCGAATGCGTGTGATGGGGCCAGAATGCGCGAGGGATTACTGGATCGCAGCAATTGTGGGTTCCAACGTGCTGGGCCGCGACCGCGTATCGGCCAGCCGCGAACGAGCGCTACATGGAGCCGTGTGCCTTCGTCTCGAAGATCCACCCCAAGACGACGCCGCATCGGGAGATGCCCAAGCAGACACGCCGCGCAAAACGCGATCGAGGTGCTTGAGCCATGCATGGCGGCAGAAACACCGGATCGTCGCGGACATGCTGGCCGTTCTTGAATGCTTCCTCAACAAGCTCAAGCAGTTCCGGCGGGTCGCCGTGTGCTACGACAAACTGCTCGGCACTTCACGGGCTTGTCAAACTCGCTGCAATCGCTATCTGGCTAAGATAGTTAAATCGTCGCTACGCACCAATAGCCTGGGCCTCACGCCAATCGATTAGGCGCTTTATTCCTTCTCTCAAGGAGACTTTTGGCTTCCAGCCAATTTGGTTGCGGGCGAGATCAGAGCTGTTCCGGAGATGCGCGACGCTGGAGGAACGTACCTCTCGAGTATCCTGGACGTATTGGGGACGCAGATCGGTCCTCCCAGCAAGTTCCAGAATAACCAGGACAAGTTCGTTAAGGGAGACGTCGATGCCGGTCGAGATGTTCATGGCCAAGCCAAACTTCTCGCTTGTGTAAGCGGCAACGCAGGCATTCGCTACATCCGTGACATAGATGTAGTCATGCACTTCGCTGCCGTCGCCATGGATAATTGGAGGCTCTCCGTTGCGAATCGCTTCGTATGTCTTTGCCATGAAGGCAGCGTTCACTGCACGAAGATGCTGGCGCTCGCCGTAGACAGTCGAGAAGCGAAGTGCGTTGAACTCAAGCCCATATTTTTCCTGGTACAGGGAACACAATCCCTCCCCGACCAGCTTGCTCGACGAGTAGACCATCGACGCGGAACTGAGGCCCGCGCTGAGATATGGTGTCGGCTCGATCATACGATCGGGATTGGAGTTCCCGTAGACGGCCGTCGAGGAGGAGAACACGACACGGTCCACCCCGGCCATCCTGCTGGCTTCCAGCGTGTTGGCCATTCCAGTGCAATTCACCGCAACGCCTGTGAGCGGGGTCTGGGACATAGGCAGCGTCAGAAAACCAGCCAGAGCGAAAACGCCGCTGACGCCTTCTGCGGCTTCGCGGATCTCGTCTGGCTTCAACACGTCGCCGGTGATCATTTGCACGCGTGGATCATTCACCAGGTGGGCAATTGTCTGTGGCGTGCCGAGAGAGAAGTTGTCGAAAAGTATGACCTCGCTCGCTCCCGCTGCCAGCAGCGCGTCCGCGAGGTGAGATCCGACGAGGCTTGCCCCGCCAGTGACAAGCATCCTTTTTCCCTCAATTCCGCGCGTCATCGACCAACCTCTTATGTAGCGGATATTCAACAAGCTCTCGTTCGCCGCTTCCGCCCGCAAGGGCGGGGAATTCCGCCGGCAGTCCCTGCCGGCCGATCATCCGCCTTCCGGTTCGAGGTCGAGCCGTACAACCCCTTCCAGCCCTTCGCACAACGCCGGGTAGCGCCGCATCACCAGTGGATCGTGTCCGGGTATGATGTGAGCCGGGGAACTGGCGAGTGCGTGAAGCGTGTCATAGCCGCGCAGCATATCCTCGAGATCGACCACGATGGGGAACGGACGCTGCTGTTCGAAGTTCGCGTAGTAGTGGGAACTGTCGGAGGCCAGGACGATATAGCCGCGCTTCGTGCGAACCCTCACGACTTGAAGGCCTGCGGAGTGGCCGCCGACCCAGTGAACGCTTATACCGGGAGCAATCTCCTCCGACCCGTCATGAAACGTTACCCGACCCTCGAATACGCGTCGAACCATCGCGAGCACGTCGTCGAGCTCGAATGGCCTCTTGAGTTGCTGATAGCACATGCACGAGCCGGTGCAGAAATGCATCTCCTTTTCCTGGAGATGATAACGGGCATTCGGAAAGATGTCGTGATTGCCGACGTGGTCGTAGTGCATGTGGGTAATGATGACGTCATCCACCTTGTCCAGGTCCACGCCGGCGGCTTTCAAGCCCTGAGCCACCGGCCGAACGACTACCCTTCCTCGTTTGACGCCCGTCGCGGGATCGAACCCTGTGTCTACTATAAAGGTGCGGTCCGCGCCTTTGATGACCCAGACAAAGAAGTCCATGTCCATTGGTCCATCATGCGGATCGGCCCCGAGGAAATTCAGGTTGGCAGGACGATGGAGGTGTTCGCCGTAGCGAACGGCGTAGACTTCATATTCGGACATTTGTGCCCTCCCTAACGGTGTGAACATAGCCTCAGCAAAAAAGCTGTGCAAGGACATTTGTCGTCAAAATTAAGAAAAACATTTTCAAATGTCGCTTGACATAACCGTATTTAGCGATGATCATTGCGATATTGATCCATGAACTGGACATATACTAAGAGAGGCGCGGAAGGAAAGCGGACCTTGGGTGGAGCGATGAATGACCAGAAAAGGCCGTTAGGGGGAGTGCGCGTCGTTGACCTGACGCATGTCATCGCTGGCCCCTATGCAACACAGATCCTGGGTGACCTAGGAGCAACCGTCACCAAAATAGAAGAGCCCAGCCAGGGGGATGCGGGAAGGCACCTCGCTCCCTTCGTTAATGGCATGAGCCACTATTTCACGTGCTTCAACCGTAACAAGCGCAGTATCGCATTGGATCTCAAACATCCTGCGGGTCTCGATGTAGCAAAGAAGATCATATCCAGTGCGGATGTGCTTGTTGAGAATTATTCACCCGGCGCGCTGCGGCGCATCGGCTTGGGGTACGAGGATATAAAGGCGCTGAACCCGAGTATTATATATTGTAGTATTTCAGGTTTTGGTCTTACAAGTCCACTGAAGGACCATCGATATTACGACCTGATCGGGCAAGCTTACTCCGGCGTGATGTCAACGACCGGCGAGCCGGGGCGGACGCCCGTGAAGGTCGGCGTGCCGATCGGAGACACGAGCGGGTCTCTCTTTGCGGTCATCTCCATTCTCGCAGCGCTTAGTCTGCGCGATACGACCGGTCACGGTCAGCATATCGACATCTCGCTAACGGACTGCCTTCTGGCGGTGCTCGCAAATTATGGCGGCTATTATCTCGCGACCGGAAAGCAACCGGAACTGGTCGGATCACGGCATTACTTCTCTGTTCCATACGGCGCCTATGAGGCGAAGGATGGAAGCGTTGTACTCGCCACATCCACCGACGAGCAATGGCAGCGCTTCTGCAAGGTGCTGGACCTTGGGGATTTGGCGGGTGATCCGGCGACAGCCACGCGGCAGAGCCGATCCGACAACCGGGCGCGGATTGAGTCCGCTATTGTCGAGCGCTTCGCGACAATGACCGTGGCTGAGATAACCGACCGTCTGGATTCCGTCGGTATTCCCAGCAGCCCCCTCAACGGGCTCGATGCAGCCTTTAATAGCCCGCAGGCGCAGGCAAGGCAGATCGTACGCGAGGTCAGCCATCCCGACTACGGTTCGACTCGCATCGTGGGTTCTCCCCTTGGCGCGCCGCTGACACGGGACCAGATTGACGCGCCTCCGATTCTCGGAGAGCATACCGTTCAGGTCTTGGAAGAATATGGATACGACCGCAGCGAAATAGACCGTCTTCTACAAGATAACGTTGCCCGTTACAGTAGGAAACAAGAGATATTTTTATCGACGAAGGAAGAAAATAGCCATGTCAGACCTTCCAAAGAAATCCATCATACGTGAAGAGGGGCCGCGCGAAGGGTTTCAGATCGAGGAACAAATTATCTCGACGGAAGATAAGCTGAGATTCATCGACTCACTCGCTCAAGCGGGTGTTCCGGAAATCCAATGTGTTTCCTTCGTCAACCCTAAGCTAGTTCCGAACATGGCCGACGCCGAGGAGGTCGCTAAGGGTATTAAGCGTGTTCCCGGCGTCCGCTACACGGGGATCTGGCTCAATCTCAAGGGTTTTCTGCGGGCGCTGGAGGCGCCTCTGGATCGCCATGGCACGCTGCAGATGAGTGCCTCGGAAACTTTCTCCATCAGGAACACGAACCGGGATACTGCGGCGACTGTCGAGGAACAGCGCAAAATCCTCGATGCCTATCTGGAAAACAAGGTGCCCGTTGATCGCGCCTACGTCATGACGGCCTTCGGCTGCAATTTTGAAGGATCGATCGCACCTGAGACAGTGCGCGATCGGGTGGCCACAATCCTGGACATCGCTGCTGAAAGAGACGTCAAGTTGAATACCATGATGCTGGCCGACACGGTCGGCTGGGCCAATCCCGAGGCGGTAAGCCGGGTGGTGGGTCTGATCCGGGAACGGTGGCCCGATCTCCAGCTCGGTTTGCATCTTCACGATACGCGTGGTCTTGCGATGGCCAATGCGCTTCGTGGCCTGGAACTGGGCGTCCAGGTTTTCGACGCTGCCTGCGCGGGCCTGGGCGGTTGCCCATTCGCCGGACACAAAGGCGCGGCGGGCAATATCTGCACCGAGGATCTCGTATTCCTCTGTCAGGAGCTTGGCATCGAGACGGGTATCGATCTCGACGCGCTCATTGAGTCCGCACAGCTCGCGGAATCGATACTGGGCCGACCATTGGCTGGAAAGATTATGCATTCCGGAAGCCTTAACCGCTATCGGCAGGCCGCATAACAGAAGGTGAACTGAATGAGCGACTATAAGGAAGTCCTGGTCGAGACGCGCGGTCAGGCTCTCTGGATCACGATCAACCGGGAGGAGCGCCGCAATTCGATCGATGACCAAGCCATCCATGCTATTTCCGCCGCGCTCTCTCAGGCCGAGACCGATGTTTCGGTGCGAGCGGTGGTGCTGACCGGCGCTGGTGATCGCGCCTTCTGCTCCGGCGCGGATCTGTCGGCCAATTCTGGAACCTTCCAATTCGATCCCTCGCAGACAGGTCTCCCGTTCGCACGGCTGTTGAAGCAGGCGCGGGAGCTCAAGCTGCCCATTATTGCGCGGGTGAATGGTCATTGCGTTGCAGGCGGGATGGGTCTTGTCGGAATGGCGGATATGGCCGTCGCGGCGGAACACGCGAAGTTCGGGCTGCCCGAGGTGAAGGTTGGCGTATTTCCGATGCTGGTCACCAGCGTTCTGCAGAGCCTCGTTACGCCGCGACAATTGAGCGAACTGGCTCTCACGGGCGAAATGATTTCGGCATCCGGCGCCCTGGACATCGGCCTGCTGAACTATGTCGTTCCGGGGGCTGAGCTTGATGCGAAGGTCGACTGGCTCCTGGGCCGTCTCGTCGACAAAAGCCCCACTGGAATTCGGCGAGGAAAGTTCGCTATGCAGCGCGCGTCGTCGATGAGCTTCGAGGGCGCCCTGGCCTATCTTGAGTCGCAAATCGCAATCATGGCGCTGACCGAGGACGCAGCCGAGGGACGCAGGGCGTTCCAGGAAAAGCGCGCGCCGATCTGGACGGGGAGATAGATTGAGCTGCCAGGCGGGGAACATGCCGGATCACATGATGAGTTCCCAGGGCCTCCCCGTATCCATCAGGTCGTCCAGGAATTTCATGAAGGCGCGGACGCGTGCCGAGGAATGGCGGGAAGGTAACATGAGCGCGTAGATCGAGCCGCCCGACACCGTGCATTCCTTCAGGACTACTTCGACTTGACCGGACTGAAGCCTGGCATGACCGGAACGGCTTTGCCTCCGACATGCACCAGAAGCAGCAAGGGGGTGTTCATCAGAACCATCAGTATCGACAGGGCAACCATCAAGATCGGCGTGGCCAATCTCGCCCACAATAGCACCCGCTATGTCTGCCACGAGAAAAGAGCAGCGGCGGCGTGACATCACGTGAACCGGCGGCACTCGCCGGTGCCGAAATCCGAGTGAACCATCAGCTCGCAAACTGCCATTGCGCAGAAAGAACGAACATCAGAGGACGAACGCGGCAGGTAAATCAAGCTGGATCCGGATGGGGAGTGCGGTTTCGAAACGGCGCTATCGGCCAGCGAACAAAGGGTATTTCAAGGGGAGGAAAGCATGTATCTGAAGAACTTGATCGTTTCCGCGGGTCTTTTGCTCGCGGGTCTGGTTGGTGCTCAAGCTCAGGACTACCCCAGTCGGCCCGTAACGATCGTCATTCCATACACCACAGGTGGGGGAGGAGATTCGCTTGCCCGCATCTTTGCGTCGGATATGGAAAAGACCCTTGGTCGGCCTGTCGTCGTGGAGTCTCGACCGGGCGCGGCCAGTCTGATTGGCATCGAGTATGTGGCAAACGCCCCTGCAGATGGCTACACACTGCTGCTGGCGTTTTCCTCGATAACCGTCAATCCGGTGGTCTTTCCCAACGCAAAGTACAAGGTCTTGAAGGATTTCACGCCGGTTGCGCTGCTGGCGACCGTCCCCCACGTCATGGCGGTGAGCAAGAATACGGGTGCGACGTCGGCGGCAGATTTCATCAGGATCGCAAAGGACAAGCCAGGGCAGCTGAACTTCGGCTCCGTCGGCGAAGGTAGTTCAAACCAGCTTGAAGCCGAACTATTCAAGAAATTGACGAGCACCGACATCAAACACATACCGTATCAAGGCGGCGCGGCAGCGGTTGTCGATCTCATCGCTGGCCGACTGGACATGATGTTCGCAACGGCGTCGAGCCTTCTTGGACCCGCACAAGGGGGCAAAGTCGTGCCGATAGCTGTTACAGGCGACAAACGCCTTTCCGGCCTGCCGGATATTCCCACCATCGCGGAAGCCGGAGTCACCGGGTTCAATGCAGTTGAGTGGGCAGGCTTGTTTGCGCCGGCAGGCACGCCCCAGCCGGTCATTGACAAGCTCGAGGCTGCAGTCGAGTCAGCGTTGGCCAATGACGATCTTCGGATGCGCATGGAAAAGATCGGATTTACACCTGCGGAGATGAGCCGGGACGCGTTCATAGAATCGCTGGAGAACGACTCTTGGTCGCAAATCGCCAGTGAACTCGGCATCCGCATTCAACAGTAGTCCCCAGACGGTCTGCGTCCGGCAGGCCTTCGCCTGCCGGAACATAGCGCAGGAGTATCAGTATGCAACAGCGCACAAAAAACGTCTTCGCGGGGGCACTGTTCCTCGGAGTCGGAGCGGTATTTCTGGTCTGGTCGCTGCTCACGCTGCATATGGGTACGGCTTCGCAGATGGGGCCGGGCTATTTTCCGGCAGCTCTTGGCGCTCTTCTTTGCCTGCTGGGAGTCGGCGTCATCACTTCCGCGCAGCGGCAAATGGCCCTCGCCGAAGATGCGGAAGCAGATGAGCGCGGACCTGTCCGCTGGCGTCCGATCCTCATGATCGTATTGTCGCCGCTTGCATTCGCATTGACGATTGAGCCGCTGGGACTTCTTCCGGCTTCGTTCCTGACTCTCATCATCTCTGTTTTCGCGAGTTCCAGCGTCAGTATCGGCAGGGGGCTGGTCGTGACGTTGGGCTTCACCGCGTTTTGCGCGCTCGTTTTCAAATACGGTCTCGGTGTCCCGTTTCATCTGGCTTGGTTCTGACGACGCGGAGAGAATTAATGGACCTGTATAGTTCTCTTTTGCTGGGCTTCGGGACAGCGCTCTCAGCGACCAACCTTATATTCTGCTTCATCGGTACGTTGCTGGGCACTCTGATAGGTGTGCTGCCCGGTATCGGACCTTTAGCGACAATCGCCATGTTACTGCCGATCACGGTCACGCTCGAGCCGACAACAGCCCTGATTATGCTGGCAGGCATCTACTACGGAGCGCAGTACGGCGGCTCAACCACGGCCATCCTGATGAACCTGCCCGGGGAAGCGGCCTCTGCCGTGACTGCACTGGATGGATATCAGTTGGCGCGGCAAGGGCGCGCCGGACCCGCACTCGCCGTTGCCGCTCTTGCGTCATTGTTTGCAGGCACCGTGTCAACTGTGTTTATCGCACTGTTTGCGCCAATATTGACGGTTGCGGCTCTGCAGTTCGGCGCGCCTGAATACTTCTCGCTGATGGTACTTGGCCTGGTTGGCTCCGTGGCTCTGGCCCGGCAGTCTGTGCTCAAGGCGATCAGCATGATCGTTCTGGGCCTTCTCATAGGCATCGTGGGGACAGATATCTACTCCGGTGCCTGGCGTTTCACGTTTGGTTTCAATGCGTTGGCGGACGGAATCGATATTGTTCCCGTCGCGATCGGTCTCTATGGCATAGCGGAGATCCTTCGGAACCTGGAGCATGAGTACGCCGAGCAGGGGACTCTGCGTCAGATCGGGCGGCTGATGCCAAGCCGGCTGGAGGCACGCCGCTCTGTTGGTCCCGCCGTTCGAGGCACTCTTCTCGGCTCTTTCCTCGGCGTGCTGCCCGGTGGCGGCGCACTTCTGTCTTCATTCGCTTCCTACGCAGTCGAAAAGCGAATTTCGCGGGTACCAGAACAGTTTGGCAAGGGAGCGATAGAAGGCGTGGCAGGGCCTGAGGCTGCCAACAATGCCGGCGCGCAGACCTCGTTTATCCCGATGTTGACACTTGGCATTCCGGGGAATGCGATAACCGCGATGATGATCGGCGCGATGATCATCCAGGGAATTGTGCCGGGTCCAGAAGTGATCCAGCGGCAGCCGGAGCTTTTCTGGGGTCTCGTTGCTTCAATGTGGATCGGCAACCTGATGCTGGTGATCCTCAATCTGCCGCTGGTGGGGCTCTGGGTCAGAGTCATATCTGCGCCGTACTATATTGTATTTCCTGCTGTGATAATTTTCTCAGCAATCGGATGTTATGCAATCGCAAACAGCACGATCGACGTGGTGTGGATATCGGTATTTTCTGTTGTAGGCTATATTTTCTACCGGCTGGATTGTGATCCCACACCTTTTATCCTGGGTTTCATCTTGGGTCCGATGATGGAAGAGAATCTCCGTCGTGCGATGATTTTTTCGCGTGGAGATCCGATGATCTTTCTGACGAGTCCGATCAGCCTTGTAGAGCTTGTTCTGGCATTTCTCCTGCTGATCATGCTCACACGTCCTGCGATCACGAGAAAACGCAGAGAGGTTTTCAAGGAAGAATAGCTATCGATAGTACGATGGCTATCTGGTGTGCCAGGAATCCGTGCGTGATCCGATACTTTTCTGCCCATATCCACTTAACATAGACGAATAGAAGGATAGAACAATGAAAGTGAGCGAGACAGCGGGTGAAATTCTTGGTCGACATTTCTCCGGTATTCGGGACGAAGCTATACCGGCTGAGCAAAAGCATAAAGCCAAGACATTGGTTACGGACTATTTCGGTGTCGCTATCGGCGGGAGCCAGACGGATAGCGCGGACATTGCGGCCCGCTTCGTTCTTTCGGCGGGCGGCCGCGAGGAGGCGTCTCTGATTGGTCGACGTGAGTCCAAAGTTCCGGCAGTGCATGCCGCCTTCGCAAACGCCATCGCGTCACACAGCATCGAAATGGACGATGTGGATGTGCTGGCACTTTTCCATTTCAGCCCGCCGGTTGTTTCCGCGGCCCTTGCTGCGGCTGAGCTTGCCGACTCAACCGGTGCGGAATTCGTGTCGGCGGTGGTGCTGGGGTGCGAGATGATGGCGCGCGCCAGCGATGCCACCAATTTCTCCCTGCGCAACCGCGGTTTTCATACGACTCCGTCCTGCGGTGTGTTTGGCGCGGCTGTGGCGGCCGGACGTCTGCTGAAGCTCTCTGCGGACCAGATGACGTCTGCTCTGGGGTTGGCGGGCGCACAGGCTTCTGGCCTGATGGAAATGTATGGCCCATCCATGCAAAAGCGCTTCAATCCGGGGCCGGCCGCCCGAAACGGGCTTACTGCGGCTCTGATGGCCAGGCTTGGATATACGGGCGCAGCCACGATCCTTGATGGCGAGCGTGGATTTTGCCGGGCGTTTTCCGATGAGCCGGATTTCTCGAAGCTCACAGACGGGCTGGGCACTGACTTCCCCATTTATATTGAATACAAGCCATACTCCTGCGCGCGCCCCATCCATAACGCCATCGATTGTGCCCTCGATGTCCGGAATCAGCTTGGCGAACCGCCGGAAGCAATCGAGTCGATTACTATGTTGCGGCATCCCGCCTGGGCGCAATACCATCTCAACCCACGACCGGCTACTTACCACGAGGCTCAAGTCAGCCTTCCATATTCCGTCGCCGTTGCACTGATCGAGGGTGAGGCGTTGCCCCCGCAATACAACGACGAAAAGCTAAATGATCCATCTATTCAGCGTTTGAGTGAAATGGTGCAGGTGTTTCCGGACGAAAGCCTTCTGCGCGGCGTTTCATGCCGAATGACCGTTACGACCCGCGATGGACGTACTCTCGTTTCACAAGTGGATCATCCGCTCGGTTCCATCGAAAGGCCGATGCCGTCGGAGCGGGTCAATCACAAGCTGCACATGCTTGCAGACCCTGTGATCGGAAAGGCGGGTGTGGACAACCTGGTCGATTTGGTGGGCTCACTCGAAGGGCTCGACACCGTTGGCGCGCTTATGCGTGCATCCCAGCCATCCGCTTGAATGAGGAAATGCCGGCCATGAACGAGCGAGCGACCGCGACCATTGAATTTCCTGACGTTGATAGCGACGGCATCACGCGGCAACTCGCCCGTTTCGTCGCTGGGCTTGATGCCGTCAGCATTCCTTCGGCAGTGCGCCAGGTCCTGCAGGTTGCGGTCCTCGACGCTGTCGGCTGCGGCCTCTATGGACTGACGACGCAAACATGCCGGATTGTGCAGAGCTATGCCGCCGATCAAGGCGGACCTCCGGAGGCGAGCCTCTGGGCTAGCGGAGGTCAGCATATCTCGGTCGGCAATGTTGCGCTCGCCGCCGGGACGGCGGTCCATGGCTTCGACTTCGACGATCACTCGCGGGCGAAGATCCACCCCGGAGCCGCAGTAATACCGGCGGCGTTGGCCCTCGCCGAGCGGAACGCATTGAGCGGGGCCGAATTCCTCGTTGCGATTGCCGCAGGCTATGAAGTGATGAACCGGGTCAGCCTCGCGGCTGACCCGAACTCGGCACGAATGCGCGGTTGGCATCTAACGGGCACGACAGGAACCTTCGGAGTGGCAGCATCGGCGTCGAGACTGCTGGACCTGGATGCGGAAACCACTGCGAGCGCCCTGGGGCTTGCCGGAACGCAATCGAGCGGACTTTGGGCCTTCAACGCCGACGGAGCGATGAGCAAGCGCATTCATCCCGGCCTCGCCGGCCGCAGCGGCTTGATGGCGGCGGAGCTTGCCGCTCGTGGCTTTCATGGGCCGCGTTTCATTCTGGAAGCCGAGGACGGTGGATTTCTGGCTGCGATGTCGGACAAGAGATGCCCCGAGGAAGCAGTGCGTGAACTGGGCAATGTCTGGCGGACGGAGAAGACCTGCTTCAAGCCCTATGCCTGCTGCGGCAGCAATCATGCGGCGATAGACGCTGCGCTGCAGTTGATCTCCGAAAATAACCTGTCGGCGGAAAGCATCGACCGGATAGAGGTTGGCGTTAGCGCGGTGGTGGAGCGGCAGACGGGGTTTCCTTATGTCCCTTCAACCGTGCTGAATGCCCAAATGAGCATCCGGTTCAATGTCGCTGTCGCTATCATCGACCGAAATGCGCTCGTGGAGCAGTTTACATCCGCACGCATCGTGGACCCCGCCGTTTGCGATCTTGCAGCGCGAGTTAATGTTGTTATCGACCCTGAGATGGATGCGGTCTACCCGCGACTCTACGCCGGCATAGTAACGCTGAAGCTGAAGGATGGTCGCAGTCTGACGCGTCGTGTCGACCATTCGCTTGGCATGCCTGAAGCACCCATGTCCACCGAAGCCATGACCGAGAAGTTCATGTCACTGGCTGGAACTGCAATCGGATTCGATGCGGCGAGGGATCTCCTTACCGAACTCCAGAGCATCTTCGATGCACCGGATGTCAGGCCGATCGCGGAACGAATTGGAAGCTTGACGATCCGCGACCCGTAGGTGGGATTGCCGCCAGGCAACGCGGACTGTGACTATCTTCTCAGGAACTTGAAAGTTCCCTGGGCGCTGCAGATAGTGCGCTGCCCAACGACCAGAAGCCCCCGAGTGAAGCTCATGCTTCCGGTTTCGCGCGTGACCTCGCACCGACTGCTAAGAAATTCGCCGATCTCCACTCCGTCCAGGAAGTGAACGTCCAAGTGAATAGTGACTTGATCGCTCAGCGTATATCTCACCTCTGAATGAGCATTCCTGGCTTCAAGGGCGGCCAATGCAAGGCCCTGGTCTGCTATGGTCGCAATAAGGGCCCCGTGCATCCGGCTGAAACCATTATTGTGTCTTGGTTCGCATAAAATGCCCAAATTTGTGCGTTCGTCCTCGACTTTTTCCCACAGCGTTCCGATGGACTCCATGAAAAGGTTTGATCGCCGGATAGACCAGCCGGCTGCAACGGGATCGTAAGTCATTGGATGTCAACTCAGCGATAGGATTTGACGGGCCTGAGCTGGCGTTGCCAGTTCGAAACCGAGGCCCTCAATGATTTGCACGCCCCGTTTCACAAGCGGCACATTGCCCTCAGCCAATTCTCCGTGGGCGATAAATAGATTGTCCTCCAGACCGACCCTGCAATGCCCCCCCAATATCGCGGATTGCGCCACCATCGCCATCTGTGTTCTGCCGATTCCGAAAGCAGACCACACCGCGCCAGGTGGAACCATGGACTTCATCAAGATCATCGCTTCTGTTGTTGCTGGCGCTCCGCCTGGGATGCCGAGACAGAACTGGAAGAACGGCGGCTTTTCGATTTGACCTTCGTCAATAAGCCTGAGTGCAAGCTCGAGTTGACCGAGGTCGAACACCTCGAGCTCAGGCTTCGTGCCGGCCTCCGAAATCATTTTCGCCATCATTCTAAGATGGTCGGGCGTGTTGACGATTGCCTTTTCGCCGAAGTTCATCGTCGCGACGTCGAGCGTGCATACCTCCGGCTTGAGCTTGCTAATGTGGTTAGTACGCAAAACAGGATGCATCACGACTTCTTGAGCCGGCATTCCTTCTTCAAGCGACGGGATATAATTCGCTCCCATTCCGGTGGTCAGATTGAGTACGACGTCTACATCGGAGTTTCGAATTCTATCGACGACCTCCTCGTAATATTCGAATTTCATCTCCGGTGCGCCGGTAGCCGGATCGCGCACATGGATATGCACGCAAGCTGCGCCGGCACTGGCTGCGGCAATGCATTCGGTGGCGATTTGCTCTGGCGTGATCGGTACGTAACGGCTGTTTTTGGTCATCGGTGTTCCGCCGGTAACCGCACAGGTCAAAATAATTGGTCGACTCACTGTTTGAATCCTTCCCTTGCCGTTCCCTAGCCATTCCTTCCGGCATCTTCAGAAATCAATATTCATTGAGATGCCGATTGAGTGAGCATGCAACTTCTAAGAAGCGGGGCTGTATGCTGCCGTGGTGGCGCCATCCACGGGAATAACGGCTCCCGATATGTAGCTGGCTGCATCCGAGAGCAGAAACTGGATCAAACCAACAACATCCTCGGGCTGCCCAATGCGCCCAAGAGGCGATTCACCCGAAAGTTTATAGCCTGGTCTTGCCGCGAGCGCTCGCGTCATTTCGGTGTCTACCGTGGCCGGGGCGATGACATTTACCAGGATTTTCTTTGCAGCCAGCTCAGCGGCCAGCACCCGCCCGATGTAGCTGACGGCAATTTTGGATGCCGCATAGGCTCCGCCGCCGATTTTGGGACGCAGCGCTGCTGCCGAACCGAGAATGACGATACGTCCCAGGCTGTTACGATCGGCATATTTTTCCAGTAGCGGAATGGCGGAGCGCGCAGTCAGCCACGCGCCTTTCACATTGACAGCAAACGTCTTGTCAAAATCGAGTTCATCCATTTCGGCGAGAGAGGAAGGCCGCAGTATTCCTGCAGAGCAAATGACGGCATGAAGCGTACTCGTTTCCGCCTGTATCTTCGCGAACGCTTCGATGACCTCGGAGGATGATGTCACGTCGCACCGGACAGGAATTATGCGACCGCTCCCGCTGGCAGGCTGCAACGAGTCGGGATCCACTACTGTGCCCGACACCTCAAGAGCGTAAACTATCCAGCCCTGCTGTGCCAGCATGATCGCGCAGCTCCGTCCGATGCCGGAACCCGCACCCGTGACAACCGCGTGTTTCAATTCACGCTTATGCTCAACGGTCATAGTCCCTCTCCCCCTGCCTACCTGACTGCTCTTGTAAGCGACATCAGGTCGCCATAATGTGGATTTCTTCAAGCCGTGAGACTCGACGTCTGGCTCCCGACAGGTGCAACTCCTGGATAGCTCAGGAGGAAATTCTTGTAATACCCTCAATATTCCTAGTGTGTGCGCGAATTAAGAATATCCATGATAGGCTTTATGTCCTCTAACCCTTCAAAGTTATCGACGATATTTATAATATCCTTTATGTCGCTACTACTGAGGCATGAGGAAACAACATTGCGGAACTTGTTGACGACGTCGTTCCTTGAAATAGGATTATCGGGACTGCCCCGGCGATTCCATTCAGCTCGGGAAAAGACCCGACCGTCGGATGTGGTGATGGAGACTTTTGCGGCGTGGCGAAATGCTGCTCCACGCCCGTCTATGTCGGGATCGACACTCGCCTTTATCTTCTCTATGAAGTGCAGGAGCCGGGGATCCGACAAGCGCTTTTCGTTATACTGGTCGACAAAAGCAACACCATCGACGGCAATGACGGCCAAGCCATAGAACAAGTTCATTTGAGCAGCGGTGACGCCCTGCGCTTTATATTCCCAGGCGCAGTGAACATGCGTCATGGTGCTGAGTTTGACGTCGACACTTTCAATGTCGTCGGGGGATACCCCTGCTTCCTGCATAAGGGCGAGCAATGCGTCCTGTGCTGAGTGGATGCTTGTAACGCTGGCGTGTGGCTTGTAGCCTATTAGTGCCGTCTCCCAAACTTCGCCCAGCCCGTCCGTCAGGCGCTTCGGGTTTGGCGCTCCCGAGTAGGTGCTCAAGAAGCCTCCGTAGCCGGCTTCGAGAACATCCTGCGTTCCCGTGAAACCTTCGCGCGCCAACAGCGCCGAATACACTCCACTTTGTGCTGCTCGGCCGGCGTGGAAGCGCTTCACCATTGCCCCTTCCTGCGCCGCCATCAGCCCTCCCGCCTGGGAGCCGGCGATCCCAAGCGCGTGCTGCATCCGGCCGGCGTCCAGATCGAGGCATTTGCCTGCAGATGCGGTTGCAATAAAGACGCCGGATGCACCTTGAGGATGAAATCCGCGGAAGAATAAATTCATTGTGGCGGCGTTGCCGATCCGTATTCCGACTTCATAGCCGGCAACGATCGACGTGATGATATCTTGTCCGGTTGCGTCGCCTGACGCTTCGGCGAATGCAAAGGCTACAGGGACTGCGATGGAGCCAGGATGGAGAATGGACTCCTTATGGATGTCGTCCAGCTCGAATGCGTGTCCTGCCGTGCCGTTGACAAGGACCGCGTTCGCAATGGACGTTCGGGTTCGTCCACCGTAGACGGATGCGACTTCGCGCGCTCCTTCGGCTCGAACCATTTCCTCGACACGTTGCGTCCAAGGTAATGTGACTCCAAAAATGCAGCAGCCGATACTATCGAGAATACTCAACTTTATTTTATCGATGACGAGGTCAGGGATATCTTCAAACCGGAGCCTGGCCGCAAAAGCGGCCAGATTCGCCGTCGCATCTGGGAGAAGGGGGCCTGTTTGCTCTGTCATTTCAGATCTCAATGAAGCGACCATAGGTCAGTTACACCGTGCGGTGCGGGATTTTTGGTCTTCTGGATAAACAATCTAGAACGCTGAATCTCGTTCCGGTGCCATCTTGGAACGTCCGGCAGTCACCAGACGTATGAGCCGCGAAGGCTGATTCAAAACGAGGAGGCATCAAGTCGGTTGCGATCTCCCGTCTTTGAAGAGATAGATGTCCTCGGTTCAGCTCAAGGGAGGCATCATCGCTCATTGGTCTGCCATACTATCAAGTGTTCTTCGCGAAGCAGTCTCAGAGCGCAGTAGGCTTGTCCGGACCGAAGCGAAGATACTGTATGCAAGGAGGGCGGCCGTAACAGCCAGTACCCCTAGACTGATTGGACGCTCTATGAAGGTTGACAGGTTTCCTTGAGACAGAAGAAGGGCTCGCCGAAAATGCTCCTCCATCAGCGGTCCGAGAATGAATCCGAGCATTAATGGTGCCACAGGAAATTCGAATAGCCTCAGAATATATCCAAGGATCCCAAACGCGATCATGACCATGACGTCGCCGGTGCTGAAGTTCACCGAATAGACACCGATGCAGGCAAAAACCACGATCGCAGGATAGAGAATGCGGTAGGGGATCGAAAGCAGCCTGACCCAAAGACCGATCAGCGGGAGGTTAAGAATAAGCAGCATCAGATTGCCGATCCAAAAACTCATCACCAATCCCCAGAACATGTCAGGCTTGTCGAGCATGAGCCGGGGGCCTGGTGCCACGCCGTGCATCATCAACATGCCGAGCATGAGGGCCATGATTGGGCTGCTCGGGATCCCAAGCGTCATCATGGGGATAAAGGCTGTCTGATCGCTCGCATTGTTGGCCGCTTCCGGCGCAACCACGCCTTCTATGGCACCTTTCCCGAACCGGGAAGGATCTTTGGCAACCTTTTTCTCGACGCCGTAAGCCAGGAACGATGCAAGCATGCTGCCTGCTCCCGGCAAGGCGCCGAGAGCCGAACCGATGGCAGTGCCGCGCACCGCAGGCAGGCAGGACCTGCGGATGTCGTCGCGCATCGGAAGCATAGATCGGAATGTCACCTTGCCCACAGTCCCCGGGGGTACGTCACGAACGCTCGTGATGATTTCCGTCAGGCCGAAAAGACCCATTGCGACGGCAACAAGATCAAGCCCGTTATAAAGCTCGACGAATCCGAAATCGAAGCGTTGTACGCCGCTGTAGACATCCACGCCGACACAGCCAAGGCCGATGCCGAGAACGACCATGGCGATGCTGCGGATGGCAGAGCCCGACGACATGGTCGATGCGGCCACTAGCCCGAGCACCATGAGCGCAAAATATTCCGCCGAGCCGAAAGCGAGGGCTGTTCTGACAATTGCCGGCGAAAACAGCATCATTAAAATGATGCCGACGCTCGCTCCGAAAAACGATGCGATCGTGGTGGTGAAGAGAGCTATGCCCGCTCTACCCTGACGGGCCATCGGATAGCCGTCGAGACATGCAACCGTGCTCGAGGCGGATCCAGGTACGTTCAGCAGGATGGCGGTGGTTGAGCCTCCGTAAGCCCCGCCGTAGTAAATTCCGGCCAACATTATAAGGGCGGATGTCGGGTCCAAGTAAAAGGTGAGAGGAAGCAGCATCGATATCGTCGCCAGGGGACCGATCCCCGGTAAAACGCCAATGAGCATCCCCAGAAAGACGCCGATGAAGCAATAGAATAGATTGCTCATCGATAAGGCGGAGTTAAGCCCGTAGGAGATGTTATTGATAAGAGTATCGATATCCATCACAAAGCCCAGCTGAAGAGAGGTATGTTGATTTTCAGGCCATAGTGGAACACGACAATCGAGAATATCGCCATCGCGAGCGCAATTGCCAAAGGCTCAAGCCATCCGGATCGCTTTTCGGCATAGGTAGATGCTATCGCCGCCAGCACAACAGCGGGCAGCATGCCGAAATATGGAACAGCAAGCGCGAACAGCAATACGCTTGCCGCAATAACGATAAGTGGGCGATAGACAATGTCTATTCTATCGCCAGGCGTGAACAGACCGGTCAATATGATGACACAGCTGACCCCGCTCAGAAGCCAACCAACAAGGACGGGGAAGAGGCCTGGCCCCATTTCCCTCAATGTGCCCAGCGAATAGTGATAGGCCGGATATATTGCCAGAAGTAAGCCGAAGGCTAGCATCACCAGGCCTCCGAGTACAGACTTGTAATCCAGATTGTTCATGGCGATGACAGCTTTTGTTGTTGGTATTCAATACGGTGTTCCCCGTTCGATGCAGGAATCAGCCGTGCTTGATACCAAGTTCCGCGATCAGCGTTTCGATTGTTGTTCGCTGCTGTGTGATAAAGCCGAGGAACTCTTCGGGTGTGCCTCCGACAAGAACTGTTCCCAACGCTTCTTGCGGGCCAGCAACGGAGGGGTCCCTGCACGCCTCACCGAGCGCCTTGCTCGCTTTCTGGACGATGGAATCTGGAACGCCGGATTTGAAGAACATTCCCGCCCAATCGTCGAGATTGAAGCCGGGAAAGCCGCTTTCCGCCAACGTCGGAACGTCGGGGTGGATCTTCACTCTTTCGGCGCCTGTTGCGGCGAGAATGCGCGCCTTCCCACCGTCGAAGGCGGGCTTGATCGTGGAAGTCGTCGCAATCACCGCGTCGACCTGGCCGCCCATGAGATCACGAACAGCATCCGATGCGCCTTTATAGGGAATATGCGCAAGTTTGATGTTGGCGGTTTTCTGCATCAACGCCAGCGCAAGGTGAGGGACGCTAAAGGTAGAGTGGGTGCCGCACGTGACTTTACCCGGGTTGTTCCTGACATATTCAAGGAATTCGGCAATTGTCCCGGCTGGAAAATCTTCCCTGACTGCCAATATGCTTGGAAACCGCGCAATCTGAGTTACGGGGACGAAATCGGTCTTGTAGTTGATCGTCAAATCTTTGACGGTCACGGGGTTCGTAATCTGGTTCGCTGAATCCCAGAACATCGTATAGCCGTCGGCAGGGGCCGCCAGCGCCGCGTTGGCGCCCACAACTGCGTTCCCGCCGGGGCGGTTATCGACAACTACCGGCTGTCCGATCTTCTCCGTCAGTTTGACCGCGAGCGCTTGTGCGACAATTCCGGCGGCGCCACTCGGGCCATATGGCAGAAGAAGCGTGACTGGTCGGGTGGGCCAGTCGGCTTCTTGAGCAACGGCCCTTCCGATGAAGGGGACGCTCGCCATCGCGCCTAGAAAAACGCGTTTTGTAATCGTTGTCATCTTATCCTCCCATTCTTTTTTGTAGCTTATTGCTGCTCAAACAACCTGCAGGTAACTGGCAAATAGTTTGTAAATTCTTGAATTCCTGGACTACGCAAATGCCCCGACAAGCTCCATGCCGACAAGAGCTATGACTTCGACCGCTGCCAGCGGGACCGGCACCAGAAGGGCCTCAAATTCTACTGATCCCCTGCCGGGAGGTCCCGGCAGCCGATCCTGAAGAGAAGCGAGCGCTCGTGAAAGACGTCGGATGTCGGATCACGGAAACTCAAAGGCGCTTGATGCCAATATGCCGAATAAAGCAGATCACGATGTTCCTTTAGATTTCAAGCGAATTGCTCGCCAGGCCAGCGTATGCGCCTTGAGTGCCATGCGATTGGCTACGATGCCGTGTGGCGAAGTCAATTCCTCCTTGAGATTTCGGGAAAACTCATCAAGCAAGACAGCCAATACCACCCGGCCGCCCGATCGTGCCAGATCGGCAAGTATGCCGCCAAATTGAGCGATCAACGTGAAGTTCACGACCGAGTTACCGATGTCGTTGCCGGGCAGGACGTTGAATTTCGCCGTTACCGCCACGTTAGAGTTTCTTACTTTGCCGACCCCGACGCCCGATACGGTTCCACACCGATTATCGACATCGAAATCGGAACTCAGTTGCCCTTCGAAACGGATACGCTTTGGACCGAATGCGACGACCAGGGCTCCGCTATAAACGCCGCTCTCGTCTGGCCCTTCAAGTTCCGCACCAGGCAGACATTTGGCCATGCGCCTGAGGTCAGACATGGCTGCAATGGCCTCATCCGCCGGCAGTGGTACGCCGAAAGTGCCGTCAGAAGTGATCATGGTCGAGGTTCCTGCCTTTAGACCGAACGTGCATGTTTCAGGAATGGCGACCGGTTCGGGATGCCATATAGTACTTTCCGATAGGCGTCGTTCATTTCGGTTGGGGATACGCGCGCGTCGACAAGGAACAGACCGCCTTCCACCAGTCCGCGACGGATTGCGTCTCCTATATTTTCTTCCTTATCAAGCAACACGCCGTCTCCCCCGAGGCTTTGTGCAAGTCCAACGAAATCCGGCGAGGATTGTTTTGCGAGATTAGGCTCATACCCTTTGGCGCCAAGCTTGTGCACTTCCGCGCCCAGCGCGGCATCGTTCATCACGACCACAATCGTGGGCCTGTTGTACCGGGCGATAGTATCCAGTTCCTGGATATTCATCATCAGGCTTCCGTCGCCTTCGATGACGATGCATGGTTTGTCAGGCAGGGCGAGGGCCATTCCGAATGCAACCGGAATGGTCTGGCCGATCGAGCCGAACTGTATCGAAACGTGGAAGGTCGAATCGCTCGGTACGGGCAGGTGCATCGCCACAAATCCCAGGAAATGGCCGAGTCCCGAGACGATCAGCGCATTTTCGGGGATGGCGCGGGACAGATGGCGCATCAAGAGCCGTGGATCGAGGCCGTCGCTGGCAGACTCGTATTTGTCCGCAGCTCTGGAAAGAACGGCCATCGTTTCCTTGGTACGAAATCCAATATTGTTATGCCCCACGCTTTCGAGACGCTCAACAACCCTGGCGAGCGTTTTCGCCGCATCGCCGCGTAGATGCAGCCCTGGAAGCATTCCGAGCTTGCCGGGCTCTGAAATGTCTATGCGAGCGATCTGCGCATCAGGATAAAGCAGCCCGCCCTCACTGGTGTAGTATCCGAACTCCGCGCCAACAGCGAGAACAAGGTCAGCTTGACCAAGCACCTCCTCGCTTGCTGCGCTTGCATATGAGCCGGAAATGCCGGCATCGTACGGCATCCCGTCGAACATTCCTTTACCCTGCAGGGACGTCGCCAGCAAGGCTCCAGTGATCTCACCAAGACGGATGATCAGCCGCCGCGTTTCTGGAGAGCGGGCGCCCCGACCGGCAATGATTACCGGATACTGCGCGGTTGCCAACAGGTCGACAAGGCGGTCGACGTCGTCGTCGTTCGCTGCGGGCCGGCCGGGGATGAAGTTGCTCGCCGGTCGATAATCCCATGCCCAGTTGAGCTCTGTCTCCTGGAGCGCAAGAGGCACATCGAGAAGTACAGGGCGGCGGTACCTCCTTGTGGCATAAAAGGCCTCAGCGATCTCTTCGGCGGCGGTGTCGAGCGACTCAACCTGCACATACATGGCTTCGCAGGCATCGACGAATCGTTTGTGATCGAACTTCTGCATGCCGGTGCGGTGATTGCTTGTGGCCAGGCTCCCTGTCGCAATCACAAGTTCGCTGCGCGCGCGGGACGCGGCCACAAGGGAAGTCCCGACCTGAGTCAATCCAGGGCCGCTGGTCAGTGTGACGAGGGCTGGCCTGCCACTGCCGCGGAAGTAGCCGTCGGCCATCGCGACGGCGCCCGCTTCGTTGCGTGCCGAGTAGATCGATACACTATTCTGCTTCGCCAGCGCTGCCCAGATCGACATGTTGCCGTCGCCAATGACACCAAACATGGTGTCGACGCCTTCGTCGACCACAGCAGAGGCTACTGATTCAGCGAGCTTCATGATCGAACTTTCTGTTCCCCGTCTGCCAGGCGATACGATCCCAAAGACAGTTTCCATAAACTGCCAGTTCATAACAGCCTCTAGGCGGCATCCTCATAGCGAAGACGAATCAGAATCGTGTATTCGCATGTCATCGCTATTTCATCTCGTTGGTTCTTCACCGAAATCTCAAACTTGAGAATGGCTCTATCGCCGCCCGATGTCAGGCGCTTGTCAACGATCTTTGCGAAAGATGAAATAGTATCCCCTGGGACTACCGGTACTTTGGCGCGCACCTTGTCCAGTCCCAGAAACGCAACGATCAGATACCTGTAAATCAGCGTCGAACTGATCTGGTTCAGTGAATAATGCAGGATCGTCGTTCCGGGTAAGAGGCGATCAGGAAAAGGTGTATTGGCGCGGATCCACTCGGTATCGGCGTGAAGGGGAGCAAAGCTCCCGCCCAGTGCAGACATAAGCAAGTCAGCTTCGGTGATCGTGCGACCTGTGCCGCTGAATTCAAAGCCATCGGGAATCTCATCATAAGATCTCCACGGCACGAGGAATTGTTCTAGCGTCTTCGCCATATCAGGCCGAACCTCTACTTGTATTTCTTTGCAGTTCTGAAGATGCAGGCGATCTGATGACCCCCTGAACGATGAGCGCCTCGATCTGATCTTGCGGGAGACCGGCCTCGGCTAAAATCTCGGCGGAGTGTTCCCCATGCAGGGGCGGCGCCGTCATGTGCTGGGCCGCCAGATCGCCGAACGGGTGTGAAATGACGCGCACGCTTCCGTAGCCGGCATGGTGGACGTCCTTGACCATACCGCGCCCTTGCATATGCGGGTTATATAGAGCCTGACCGATGTCGTTGACCGGGCCGCAAGGGATCGACGCTGCATCCAGGCGAGAAACGGCCTCCTGAACGGTCAGACAAGACAATTTCTCGACAACTGCTGAATCAATGATTTGACGGTGCGCGACCCGGCCAGCCGCGGTGGTGTATCGTTCGTCGGAAGCCAGTGCTTGCAGGCCTAGGGCCTCGCAGATTGACTGCCACTGAGCATCGGTGAAGACGCCGATGACGATGTCGCCGTCCTTTGCAGGGAAAGAGCCGTAAGGGACCGAATAATAGTGCTTCGAACCCGCGCGTTGAGGCTGAATGCCTGTGGCCAGGTAGTAGCCTCCATAGTTGGCGAGGGTTGAAAGCAGGCAATCACAGAGGCCGAGATCGATATACCTGCCTTTTCCGGTTTCTCTCTTGCCGTGAAGCGCCGAAAGTATAGCGATTGTCGCAAAAAGTGATCCCGAAGTGTCGCCCACCGGCACGCCCACCTTGACCGGGGGAGAATCCGGCTCGCCATTGGTGCTCATGATTCCGGCATAAGCCTGACCTATCAGGTCGTAATAGCCCTTGCTGGCGAGTGGTCCCTCCTGGCCGAAGCCGGAAATGCTGCAGTAAACGATGCCCGGATTTAGTTTTTGCACGTCTGCGTAGGCGAGCCCACGACGTGCCATCGAACCTGGCGCGAAGTTCTCGACAAGCACGTCCGCCCGGCGCACAATTTCATTGACCGCAGCGAGACCGCGCGGATCCTTGAGGTCGACCGCCAGACTGCGTTTGTTCCTGTTGAACGCGAGGTAATAATGGCTCTGGCCAGAGATGTAGGGCGCCATGGACCGACCGACATCGCCCCGGTGGACTTCTTCTATTTTGATCACGTCCGCACCCAGATCGGCGAGGAACTGGGTGGCCAGCGGTCCGGCGATCACATGCGTAAAGTCGGCAACGACTACTCCCTTCAGGGGTAGTTGTTCGACGGAACCTATGGTTTCAGGCCTCATGGTCGGCCCTGTCCTCCCGTTTTTTAATCGTCCTCATTTTTTCCATAAAAAAAATCAAACGTCAACAAATTTGAGGTTATAATTTATGTATGTTGTCGATGTGCCCCGGAAATCCGTGCGCTTGAGTGCGGGGCATGTGGCGCGACGTTTCCCTATCGACCTTCTCCAAATTCGGGGATAAACAGGGGTTCAGGCACGGTGCAGTGGACAAAGGGGCAGCTTTGCAATGAGCGGACAGAATAGCGAATACATACCACCGAAGATGGACAACTTCCTGCTTACCGATGGCACCGAACCCGCAGTTCAACTCGACGATCTGGACCGAAGAATACTGTCGATTCTTTCTCGAAACGCGCGTCTGTCTGCCCGTGCGATCGCGAGAGAACTCGAGGTCTCGGCGACCTTGGTCCTCGATCGGATCTCGCGCCTGGAAGCGTCAAAGACAATTCTTGGCTATCGCGTGGAGGTCAGCCCGGCGGCGGTCGGATTCAGCGTCAGCGCCTCGATAGGAATTCGGCTCAGCAACGGCGTCGATATTCGGGATGCCATGAGCTATCTTGCTACGATCGACGAAGTTCAGGTCGTTGTTGCGATTTCGGGTCAGTACGACCTTTTGGTCAGTGTCTTGACCAAGAACATCGCCGATTTGTCGAGAGTCACACTTACCAAAATACGGGCGATGCCCGGCTTCTCCAGCAGCGATTGCATGATTGGGCTCATGCAGATGCGACGGGTCGGAGGGCGCTTCTCCTTTGTTTGGACGAACGAGTGATCCTAGGCGATTAATTTTAGCCCTATAGCATATGGCGCATGGAAGGACTGTGAGCAATGGCGATCTCTTTGGGTTTCATTGGCGTTGGCGTAATGGGCGCACCGATGTGCAGGCATCTTGCTCAAAAAAGTGGCTCGACTGTGTATGCTTTCGATCGGAATGCAAAAGCGCTGGAAATGCTCGAAGAGCACGATGTGCAGCCGGTGGCCTCTGCGGCAGAGGTGATGGCATCGGCGGAAATCGTGTTCATTTCACTGCCCAGCGGAGCCCATTTGAAGAGCCTCTGCGAAGGACGGGACGGCTTGCTGAGAAATAGTCGGCCGGGCCAGACCGTCGTCGACCTCGGAACGAGCCAGCTTGAACTGACCCGCAAGATCGGCGACCGGTTCGAGGCGGCGGACGTGAGCTACGCCGATGCTCCGGTCGCGCGCACGCGCGCCGCTGCGGAGGCCGGGAATCTCGCCGTGACCGTCGGGGCGCGCCCTGAAGTATTCGAGCGCATAAGGCCATATCTCGCCTGCTTTGCGACGGAGGTGACTCATTGCGGTCCGATCGGCAGCGGGCAGGTCGTGAAGATCCTCAACAACATGATCGTTTCGAGCACTGTGGTCGCCTTGTGTGAAGCAGCTCTCATTGCGCAACGCAACGGAATCGAGACGACGGAGCTATTCCAGACACTGGCTAAGGGGTCGGCCGACAGCTTCGCTCTGCGCAATCATGGCTTGCAGTCCGTCGCTGTCGATTCTTTCCCGATCGGTGTATTTTCCACGGAGTATGAGCTGAAGGACGTAACTTACGCGCTTCAGATGGCCCGCGACGCTCACGTTGAGGCACGCTCGGCGCGCCTCACCCAAAATCTGCTCAGGAAGGCGGTGGATGCAGGCTGGGCCCACGAATACTGGCCGGTAATCAAAAGGCTTGTAGCGCGCCCCCGCAATCAAGAAAGTCATCAAAAGACTATATAAGCCAATATTTTAGCGCGGAATGACATAAAGTTGCTCCGTATCCAGCGTTGAGCAAGTAGTTTCGGCATTCGTACTGCGTGAATTGTCGAGCAAGGAGCCGGTACGTCTCCACGTTGCTTCTTGGGTTCGTTCTGC
>NZ_JBSEFH010000035.1:0-47932 GCF_053570585.1 Pseudochelatococcus sp. B33
GATTAATGCACAGCTGCGCATTAGTCCCAGTAGCCGCCCCGGTAGTCCGGGCTCAGCCACTCCATGAACCGATAGACGATAAACTCAGCCGTCAGCAGCAACTGCCGGCCGAACAATTGCGGGAGGAAGTCAACCCTGTGATTGTCAGGGACAACCGTCGCCGGACGCGCCGGCGGTTGAGCGGGATTCGAGGCATCTTGTGTCATGAGGGGTTCTCCGGACGGAAGAGGACAGGACCGGACCCGGGCGGCTCTCTCTCCACTACCGGGGCTCGCCCCCTTCCCCTCCCGCCTTTCCCTCTGAAACCGCGCCACCCCACCGGCATCTTGAACGGCAAGGCCCCGGAGTGTATCTTACCGTTGTCTTACTCACGGAAGGTTCAAGTCCATGGCAGGCGCACACAAGCTCGTCACGATCGTTTCGACCAAGGGGCAGGTCATCCTGCCGAAAGCCATCCGGCAGCGGCGTGCATGGGAAGCCGGCACGCAGCTCGTGGTCGAGGAAACGCCGGAGGGTGTGCTGCTGCGGCCCGCACCGTCTTTCCCTGAAACACGGCCGGACGAGGTGTTTGGTTCCCTGGCCTATAAGGGTGAGCCGAAGAGCATTGAGGACATGGACGCCGCTGTGCTGGCCGAAGCCAAACGCCGCCATGCTCGCGATTGATACGAATCTGATTGTCCGCTACCTGACCGGCGATCATCCCGACCAGGCCGCCCGCGCCCGTGCCATCATCGACCGACAACCTGTTTTCGTTGCCGCAACGGTCGCGCTGGAGGCGGAATGGGTTCTTCGCAGCGCCTATGGCTATCGCGGCGCCGAGGTCGTCCGCGCACTGAGGTCGTTTGCCGGGCTACCGACCGTAACCGTCGAAGATACAGCACGCGTCGCCACGGCACTCGATCTCACGGAGAAGGGCATGGATTTCGCGGATGCCCTTCACCTTGGCAGGTCGGCCCATTGCGAGGGCTTCGCGACCTTTGACCGGAAGCTCGTCAAGGCCGCGAGAGCGGCAGGTCATAAGGCCGTGCAGGAAGCTTGAGCCAAGTCGATGTACACGACATCGTTGGCACGTCGGGTAAGAGCGACCTGAAGCGATGCGTCACCACTGGAGGGCATCGGCAAGGTACATTTCGTAGTCAAAAGCCGCGACCTGGGGCCGAGAGTCTCTGACAATGCTGGCATCGTACGCGTACCGGGCCGCGGCCGGCCCGGTATTCGTTCAAACCGGTCATGCGACGGGCTCTGCACCCTCCTCGTCGGCAGACTGTTTCCGCTTGCTGGTCCGCCTGGAGCGCGATGAGGCGCTCGAGGCTGCCTTGCCGCGTCCCCGTTTTGCCGGTTCGCCAACTGGCGCCTCAGACACCTCAGCAGCAATAACCGGCTCTTCCGCCGGTGAATCTGCTATTTCCGCCACTGCCGTTTCAATGTTCGCTTCAGTCTCGGCCTGCACCTTACGCCGTCCGAGGCCCTGCAGCTTCGCCGTTTCCTGACGTTGCTTCGAGTAGTTCGGAGCTACGAGCGGATAGTCGTCTGGAAGCTTATAGCGCGCCCGGTATTCCGCTGGTGTCAGGCCGTTAGTTGCCAGGTGCCGTTTCAGGGTCTTGTAAGGCTTGCCGTCGATGAGGCTGATGATGTGGTCCGGCGACGCCAAGCTGGTACGCACGGAAACAGCCGGCGTATATTCCGGTTCAGGCTTCTCCGGTATCGACGGCTTCTCATCTCCCGCAAGTGCAGCCCGCGTCGCTCGGACCAGCTGCGCAAGCTCACTGCTTGGCACCGCATTGTTCTCGACATAGGCACTCAAGAGCTGGACAGTCAATGCGGTGAGATCAGGCGTTTCGGCCGCCGACATAAGAAATCTCCTTGCATCAAGGTTGGAGGAAAGCGCGTGACATAGATGTCATCCGGTCACGTACATCTAAACCTGCAATGTTTGTTTCAGGATTTCAAGGGGATGAAGATAGAAAAACGCGTGTAAAGAAATCGGCACCTTGCTCGATGACCCCATTGTGCGGCTGAGCAGAGTTTGAAGGCCGACATTTGAGCGCGCGGGCGCTTTTCCGTTGTCCTCAAATTGAAGCGAGACGCGTGCCGCAAAGACCAAACCCTATCCCAGACGTTGACCACTCCCTCTTGGAAACATGAACATCAAAGACGGACGCGCTTTTACCACCCGCTGAAGTTCCTCCAGGACAGCTGCTGCGACTGGCTCAACGGCGTAAAGTTGTGCAACCGGAAAATCGGATTTCCGTAAAAGCACCTTTCCGAGTTTGTGCAGGTGGATAACGCTGCCGCATCATAGGCTTCGTATGCTGGAGCCGACGTGAAGTCTACGCAGTCATGTCGTTCGGCCCCACATGCGACGTGGGACCGAACGAGGTACGCGAATGCGCTACCTCTTGCTGAGCAGATGATGAGCCAATTGGTATCCTGCGACCACTGCCGGGACCATCGTGTTGGCACGCGGAATATCTGGAAAAATAGAAGTATCTGCGATACTTAGATTGCGAACGCCCCTCACCGATTGATAGCTGTCGACCACCGCCGTGTCGTCTCCGTCCACACCCATTTTCGCGGTCCCGCTCATGTGAAAATAAGTCACAACGCTGTTCCTGATGAATTCCACCATGTCAGCGCGGCCCAATTTGCCCGGCAGTATCTCCCGCTTGTTGAAATCTCGCATCTCCGGTGCGTGCGCCAGCTCTCTTGCCTGTTCAATGGCAAGGCACGAGAACCGGATACAGCGTTTGATCATGATTGGCTCCGGAAACGAAAAAACCCGGCGCGAGAGCCGGGACTGTAAGAGGTTGATGCAGCATTCACGCCGCGATTACTGGATGGACCCGACCATCAACGGACTCGATGTCCAGAGTGCGCGCCTTGCGACTATCGATCGAGAGACAGCCGATGGACAGGATAACGCTTTCGCGCTGCTCGTCCGTGTCAATGTGCTCGGGATAGACTGCCAACGGTGTCAGGCTTCCCGCGAGAGTGCAGCACGAACGGCGTCACGCCAGATCGGGTCAACCAACCGTCCTTCAACCACAGCAGCACGAAGGTTCAGTTTCCGCGCCGTTTCGTGGTTATCCCAGCTGGCTTCAGAGGAGGCCTCAGCACGCAAACGCTCAATCTCCTCCTTAACCTCATTTGCCTCAGAGTCCGATTCGACTGGATGATACCACTTGATCCCGTTGCCCCAGACCTGCCCGGCGAGCACCGTCCGCTGCTCATCGTCGACGATCTGGAAGAGGTCAGGCCAAAACCGGAGGGCGTCGTCATCATCAGTCGGAAAGTCGTCACGCGCCAGCCGGTCCTCGGCAAATGCGATCGCGGCAGGGATCGAGCCGCGCTCGCCAAGCTCTAGTGTAATCCGGACATAGTAGGTTCCGAAGATTGGATCGTCCTCCGGATATTCAACTTGCCCCTGGCAGCTGGTGTACAAGGGGGACGCGACAACGCTGCTCGCGACCGATGCGGGACCTCGGTCAACGGCGTGTCGCAAGGTTGAGATGACCTGTTGAATAATTTCGAGCATCGTCAGTTCTCCGCGACGGTTGCGGAAGCCTCTCTCCCGCGACCAAACCGTCACCGGTCAACCAACACCCTTTCTCTTTGCCGGTCGCCACGCCGGCTCCAGATTGTACGCATCAAGACCGGACGCACCTGGCCTGCGGACACCCCGAAAACGAAAGGCCTCGCATTGCATCGAATGTTGAGCGACTTGCCACGGTGGCTCTCTCTCGAGCAGCCAACACGGCATTTCTGCCTAATCAAAGCGAACGGAATGACAAGGCTATCGACAGGTCGAAGGAGCTTGCGGCACGGAAGGCTATCTCTCGCAAGCGGGACAAGGATTGACAAGCCGCTCATGTCGTTCTGCAGCCCGCAGAATCAATCCGGCATTTGTCGAGTCAGAAAGCGAGGGGTTTGTGCTCGCCCTTCCCCTCTACCGCGCGTCGCGGCAAGAGATCTATATGGCAACACCACACCGCTGGGATGCAAGAGGTCACTCACCTGATGGGCTCAGGCTCGGCCATCGTCTCTCCTGCATCATCACGGGCGCTGGCGGTAACTTTTGCGCGAGAGCCGCCCCTTGAAGTTCGAATTCCTCCTGCGCCGGGCAGCTGAGAGTCTTGTGCGACTCCGTTTTCTTGACGTATCGTCACCTATCAGATGCGACGTTACGACGCGAATGTCTGGATTCCGACACCCGAACTGACGGAGGTGCGAGCGCGCTCCTGACGGTAACTGAGAGGTGGGCTCGGGAAATTGACCACCGTATTTCGATTCCTATGCACCAGATTGCAAACGCAATGTGCCGTTTCAATGGCCTGGGAAACGTGGTCGCCTCCGGGCGATTGAAATTGGGTCAACTGATAAGCAACTTTGCGACGGCGTGCATGTGCGAAGGACCGACGAAGTAGGAGCGGTGAAAATTACAGGTCTATTTCCCGTTGGGCGTGGCCGCTTACGTGCAGCGGTTGCGTTGCCTGAGATTCAAGCATTAGATCCGGCGGAGGTTCGGCGGCGATACACCCAACCTCGCGCCTGAGCGCCACGCAAGTGTTTCAACTTGCGAGGGGCTCGTGCACCCGCAGCTGTGGCACGATCTGTTCTGCCCGCTCCATTCGACGGTCGAGGCAGTGCTGAAGGCTTTCGAGTGCCGCAGGCTGATCCTGATCGAAAAGGGCGTTGATGAGGTCCGCCGTGTGATCGAGGATATCGCGAGCAGCCTCGGGGATCATGAGCTCGCATTCGCGGAACTCGCGTGTGACCTCGTTAAAACGCCATATTTCCTGCAGCATCTTGCGATTGTGCGCGAGACCCGCGATCCTGTCGACGAGATGCTCCTGAAAGATGGACACCTGCAGTGCAAATTCGCTCGGGGCAGGCAAGTCGGCTCCCCGGCTCCAGGTCTGGAGCACCCGAGGGATCTTGAGGCCGGATAGCGCGAATCCCGCGATATTCTGGCGGATTGCGTACTGCAAGATTGCGCTCGCCATACCAAATTCGTCGCGCATCGCGTCAACCGCGTTACGATACTTTTGTCTCAGGCTCATTTGCATTGGACGGGAAGTTCCTTGTTGATCCGTCTGTGAAGTGTCCAGGTGTTACGAAATGCGATGCGTCATTCGTTCAGGAAGTCAACAGCCTCGATTGCACGCTGATTCCCCTCACGGACGAGTCGAGGCAGGATATCAAGTTTCTGTGAAAGTTGGATGTCCAGATTTTCGACAGCGGCCTCGACATCCCCGCGCTCCAGCAAATCAACGAAGCGCAGCATGGATTCTATGGTTGATTGAGCGCGCTTTGGGTCGTGAAAGTCCAGCCGCCGAATGAAGGTTGTCCGATCATTGAAGTCCTGCATGAGCCTTACGAGCCTGCGATTGCACGTTGCAGCTGCAAGCCTTTCATAGAGGTCCTCAACTGTAAGGGCGATGGTACGGGGAAACTCCTGCGGGTTTCCACGCCACTCATTTGCGATCGAACGACCCGTTCACCAAGGTCGGCCGCCAACAGGTCGCCGTCGAGGTGTCGAGCGTCATCCGCGCCTCGCCGGACTCGTTCAGGGTCGCCTGGGTCGAGCGACATTATGAGAACGGTCAGCTCTCCACCACCGAGCGCTGGACCGCGATCCTGACGATCGTCATCCAAACGCCGCGCGACGCCGAACGGCTGCGCGCCAACCCGCTCGGCATCTACGTCAATGCCATCAACTGGTCGCGGGAGCTGGGACAATGATAACGATTGTCCGTAAACCCGTCTTTGCGGCTTTGCTGCTTTCCGGGCTTTCGCTGGCCGGCTGCGCGACCTACAAGCCGCCCGAGATCAGCTATGACGCTGACGTCCCGCCCTTGCCGGCGGTGCCCACCGCCATCACCGAAGATCGGCCGCGACCGCTGCATACGCCGCCAGCCTGGACGGTCGCGCGCGGCGGCACTGCTGCCGGGACACCGACCGGCCGCGTCACCAACGCCAACGCCGCCGCCCGCGTCGAGCCACGACGCGAGGGCTATTACAACTCGATCCAGATTTATCCCTGGTCAGAGGGCGCGCTTTATCAGGTCTATGCCGCCCCCGGCCAGATCACCAATATCGCGCTGGAGCCGGGCGAGAGCCTGACCGGCGCCGGGCCGATCGCCGCGGGCGATACGAGCCGCTGGATTATCGGCGACACCGAGAGCGGATCGGGCGCAACCCGGCGTGTGCATGTGCTGGTCAAGCCCAGCCGAGCCGACATCTCCACCAACCTGGTCATCACTACCGACCGGCGCATCTACATGATCGAGCTTCGCGCCGGCGACAGCCCCTACATGCCCGCCGTCGCCTGGGCCTATCCGACGCCGCCGGCGAGCCAGCGGCAGACCGTGCCCGCCACGCCAATCATCCCGGCCGCTTCCGCTCGCAACTATCGCTATGGGCTGACGGGCGACAATCCGCCGTGGAAGCCGGTCGCGATCTACGACGATGGCCGCCGCGTCTATATCGAGTTCCCGCGCGGGATCGCACAGGGCGAGATGCCGCCGCTGTTCGTCATCGGCGCCGATGGCGAGGCGCAGATCGTCAACAGCCGTATTCACCAGCACATCCTGATCGTCGACCGCATCTTCGCCGCCGCCGAGCTGCGCCTGGGCAGCGGCCAGCGCCAGCAAACCGTCAGGATCGTCCGCACCGACGGGAGGCCCGCGTCATGAGCGATACCGACAAGAAAAACGACGACGACGTCGCCCTGACCGGCGCTCCCGACACGGCCGCGCCCATGCGGCTGCGCGCCGAGTCGCCGCGGGTGACGCGGCTGTCGCGCAAGATGCTCGCCGGTCTCGGCGTCGTCGCCTCGCTCGGCGTCGGCGGGGCGCTGATCTACGCGCTCCAGACTCGTGAGGCGGGACCGGGCGGGCAGGAACTTTATTCCACCGAGAACCGGCCTACGGCGGATGGCCTCGCCGGCCTGCCGCGCGACTATACCGGGCCGGTGCTGGGGCCGCCGCTGCCCGGCGATCTCGGCCGCCCGATCCTCGACGCCCAGAACCGGGGCCAGCCGGTCGCACCGCCGCCCGTGGCGACACCGGCTGTCGATCAGGCCGAACAGCGCCGACTGGCCGAGGAAGAAGCCACACGGGTGAGCCGCGTCTTCTTCCAGACCGCGCCCGGCGGCAGCCCAGGGGCCACGGCCGCACCCGGCGGCGCGACGCCCAATCTCGCCGGCCTCGGACTGCCCGGCCAGCCGGGCACACCCACGGCGCAGGATCGGCAGGCAGCGTTTCTCAACGCGGCCGTAGATCGCCGCACGGTCGCGCCCGATCGCGTCATGGCGCCGGCTTCGCCCTATGTCCTTCAGGCGGGCGCGGTCATCTCGGCCGCACTCATCACCGGCATCCGCTCCGATCTTCCGGGCCAGATCACCGCCCAGGTCACGGAACATATCTATGACAGCCCGACCGGCCGCATCCTGCTCGTGCCACAAGGCACCCGCATCATCGGCCAATACGACAACAATGTGCAGTTCGGGCAGCAGAGAGTGCTGCTCGTCTGGAACCGCCTGATCTTCCCCAATGGCCGCTCCATCGTTCTGGAGCGCCAGCCCGGCGCCGACACGCAAGGCTACGCCGGCCTTCAGGATGGCGTCGATTATCATTGGTGGGATCTCGCCAAGGCCGCCGTCAGCTCAACGTCGCCCCGACGTTGACCATCCGGCCGGGATTCCCGGTCAGGGTCATCGTGACGAGAGATTTGATCCTCGAACCCTATGGAGGTTGAAATGGCGAAGCTGAAGCTCGGGCCGTTGGCCGACGACAAGCCGGTGAAGGTGACGGTGGAACTGCCCGCCGCGCTGCACCGCGACCTGGCCGCCTATGCCGAGGTGCTGACCCGCGACACGGGTCAGCCTGCCGCCGATCCCGTCAGGCTGATCGTGCCGATGCTGGAACGGTTCATTGCAACAGATCGCGGCTTTGCAAAGGCACGACGCTCACCCGCGTCTCCGACGGGTCAGGGCTGAAGCCGTTGCCCTTCCTTGATCGAGCCATCGAACGGGCGAGACTGAGCAACTGCCGAAAGGCAGGATTGTCGTTTTTCGGCGACCACACAGCACTGAACGGCAATGTCTCGCCAATCATCGGCCGATAGACAACACCTGGAAACCGTGCCGCCGTGGTCGCCTCGCTGGTCAAGGTCAATCCGCGCCCAAGCGCGACGAGGGTGAGCAGATTGTCCCGCCCAACCTTTTGCGGCTCAATAGCCGGGCTGCGGCCGAGTTCGGCTAGCCTCTGAACCAGATAGTCGTGGATTTCCGATCCGCCGGCCGCGTGGCTGACAATGAAGTGGTGCCCGGCCAGGTCCGCCCAACTGAGCCCGTCCTTCTCAGCAAGGGGGTGCCCACAAGGCCGGACGGCGAAGACACGCTCGGACCATAGTTCCGTCGTCTCGCACTCGCTCCAAGCCGCTATTCCCGTAATGAAAGCCACATCTAGCCGAAGCTGTCGGACCGCAGCCACATGCTCGGCCGGATCGCCGTCGATGAAATCCACTCGGACCTTGCTGCGCTTCTCGCCGTAGGCGCGGAGGAGATCGGGCAGGAATCCCGAAGCGAGCGACGAAAAGATGCCCAAGCGCAACGCGCCTTCATCGCCGCGACCGATCAAGGCGCTATTCTGTGTCCCCTCTTGGATCGTACACAGCCCCTGTCTCGCCCTTCGTAGCAATCCTTCTCCAGCATGGGTAAGCGATACACCGGTCGTGCGGCGGTGAAACAGCGAAACCCCAATACGATCCTCAAGATCACGAATGCGGCGGCTGATCGCGGACTCGCTAACGCCCATGGCATTTCCAGCCTTGCGAAAGCTGCCATGTTCGGCGGCGGCTACAAAGTAGTTCAAATGGCGAAGCTCGATCGGATATATGCGCCCCGCCATTTGCTGTCTCATCGCACGCGGGTGGGCGAGCCGGCCGCCACTGGCTTGACGCGCTTGACGCCGTACATCAGACGCTGGGAAATCGCGCAATCGAGCGGTTCGTAGCGCAACACTACTGCCCTCGCCCCGCTTTGGAGAAGGCGACGATGGCCTGCAAGGCCACCTCCCGGGCAGGCTCCATGAGCAACATGTGAGTCGCGCTGCCGACTTCGAGCGAAGTCTTCTGCTCTGCTTGAACAAGACGATCAAACAAATCGGCAGCCATCTCACGGGTGACATCGACATCCCACTCACCACGAACCATCAAAACGGGCGTGGTGATCAGGCCTGGATCATATAGCGGTTGCCCCGCCAACCAATGATTCCGCACATCGGCCACCGCTCCGCTGGGAGCGCGGATGGCGCCCTTCGGAGCTTCGCTGTCGGTTTCATCGGTGATGTCCCGCCAACGCTCGAACCATCCCTCGGGAAGAAAGGTCTCGCGCTTCGTCTCCGGTACGGGTGCGAGCCATGCCGCGCGGTAGGCGCTCACATCGACGATGCGGTGCGTCATGATCGGCGCGCCGGAATCGAAACGCAACGGGTGCGCCGACAACCACAGCGGCGCGACCAGGATCAGCCGGTCCAGACTGTCCTGATGACGACTGGCGTATAAACCGGCCAGGGAGCCGCCCCAGGACATTCCGAGCAGCGCGATCCGCTCGATCTTGCGGACGGTTTTTATGTGCTCGACCGCGGTCGCCACGTCGCCGACGGCTTCGACTGCCGGGACGAGCGGCTTTGCGCCGGACGGCTCATGGGCCATTTCAGGGAGACGTGTCGAACCGCCATATCCCCGCACATCCAAAGCCCACACGTCGAGACCTTGACGCGCAAGCGCATCCATCACCGACGTTCCGCCCACATCCACATCGAACAGGCTCACCGACGGATATGTCGCGCCATGGACCAGCAGAATCGCCGGCTGGGAATCTTTTGTCGGGATACGCTTGTTCCGAAGGAAAAGTTCGATATCAGGATCGTCGCTCGCAATCGTGATATCATGCAGTTCAATGCCGTCAGCTCTGACGGTATGTGGCTGTTTACTCATCGGGATTCTCCGTTCTCAGGTAGCCATCGATAGTTCAGTCCGTCCCGCTCGATGCGGCCCGCTGAACTACCTGGAAAGTGGGTTGTGAATACGAGCGCGCCGGTGTCGGCTGCGATGTTGAGAGCTTTGCGGCGTGCGTTCTGCGCGGGACCAAGGAACTCACAGAAAACGGAGTTCCAGTTCAGGTTCGTGAGCTGCACAGGGTGATGAAGGACGTCGCCCCAAAAGAACGCCTTTTCGCCATTGTGCTCCAGGAGGATCGACGCATGGTCTATACTGTGGCCAGGTGTCCCGATGTAGCGAAAGCCCGGAATTGGCTCAGGACCATCAACCGTGACCCGCTTGGCGAGCCCCGCCTTGATGATCGGTGCGATGCTGTCTTCATACACGCCAGGCGCAGGAGGGTGATGCGGTATCCCGAGTCCGGCATCGGCGAGCAGGCGGTCAACCTCCGCCTTGTCCTCAGCAGCAAGTGCTGCGCTATAGTCCGCTTCCAAGCCGGAGAAATAGTATTTCGCGTTCGGAAAGGTTGGAAGCCATTCCCCTGCGCGCAGGTATGTATTCCACCCCACGTGATCGGCATGAATATGAGTGATCAGAACATCTGTAACCTGGTCAGCAGAGATCCCGACCCCACGCAATCGTTCGATGAATGGCTCCTGGAGATGGTGTAAAACCGGCATCATTGGCCGGTCCTTGTCGTTACCCGTCGCCGTATCGAGCAAGATCACGCGATCGCTTGTTTGGATCAGCCAACTATGGATGCTCTGCCGGAGCGTCCCATCGGTGTGGTCGACAGCGACCGTGTCCAAGGCCATTGCGGCCTGACGCACCTCGCGTTCATCTGCATTCGGCAGCAAACCCGAAGGAATTACCGCCTCCAGTGACAGTTCTGGGATCTTTGTTACTGTAATACTACCTATTCGGAACAGCATGCCTTTGTCCTACCTGCCAAAGACACTTAGATTGCCACTCGATGGTTATATAGCAAATCGATCTGACTTATTCTGCCAATCGATAATTCTAATCGGCCAAGTGCCTTTACGGCGCGCCGGACTGCAAAGTCACCAGACGGAAGACCTAATCAGGTGCGAAGTGGTAAGCCCCGAAGCGCAGCGGCACTAGGCTGGCCGCAGGAGCCCGCCCTTCTAGCATGCCAACGATCGCAGTTTGATCACCCGGCACATTGATCAAGCGGCGCCCTCCGCAATGCCATCGAGCAGGGTGAACGCCTCGTTCGGCAGGGTGATCTCCGCCACGGAGAGATTTTCCCGCAAATGACCGACGGACGAGGTTCCTGGGATCAGAAGGATATTGGGCGACCGGCAGAGCAGCCAGGCGAGCGCGACCTGCATGGGCTTGACGTCGAGGTCCTGCGCCACGTCGGAGAGTATGGACGATTGCAGCGGCGAGAAGCCGCCGAGCGGAAAGTACGGCACATAGGCGATACCGTCGCGGGCGAGATCATTGATCACGGCGTCATCGGCCCTGTGCGCCAGATTGTAGTGGTTCTGCACGCAGACGATCTCGCAAACACTGCGGCCTTCCTCGATCTGGGCAGGTGTCACGTTGCTGAGGCCGATATGGCGGATCAAGCCCTCCTGCTGAAGTTCGGCGAGGGCGGTCAAAGCCTCCTCGATGGAGCCCTCGGCAGGTCCAAGGAAGTCGAACATGCTGCGCAGGTTGACCACGTCCAGCACGTCGAGGCCGAGGTTGCCGAGATTGTCATGCACCGCCTGGCGAAGCTCTTCACGCGAGAAGGACGGAAACCATGAACTGTCCTCGCCGCGCCGGGCGCCGACCTTGGTGACGATGACGAGATCGTCCGGATAGGGATGCAATGCCTCGCGGATCAGCCGGTTGGTGATGTGCGGGCCGTAGAAGTCGCTGGTATCGATGTGGTTCACACCGCAGGCGACCGCCTCGCGCAGCACGCCCAGTGCCGCGCCGTGGTCCCTGGGCGGACCAAACTGGCCTTGTCCCGCAAGCTGCATGGCGCCGTATCCGAGCCGCTTCACGACGCGGCTGCCGACGGTGAACATGCCTGCCTGATCGATTGTCTGCATGTTTGATCCTCCAGTCATTTCGGGTTTCGTCAGCCGAGCGTCAGCACGAGCTTGCCGCGAATACGCCCCTGCTCCAGCCGGTCATGCGCCCGGCGGACGTCCTCGATCGGAAATGTCTCGGCGACGACGACCCTGACCTTGTCGCTGTCGATCAGTTCCGCGATCTCGGCGAGTTGGGAGCCGCTGGGCTGCGTGAGAAAGGGCGGTGCCGAGCGCGCATTTGCAGCGGCGGCCTTCCGTTCGTCTGCGCCCCCGAGGGTGCAGACGATGATCCCGCCTTCGCGCAGAACCGCCCAGGAACGATCCTGCGTTTCGCCGCCGATCAGATCGAGAACAACGTCGATGTCCTGCGCGACGTCCTCGAAACGCTCCTGCCTGTAGTCGATCGCCACGTCAGCGCCAATTTCGCGCACGAATTCGAGATCGCCAGCCGAACATGTGGTGAAGACCGTGGCGCCCGCCGCCTTGGCAAACTGGATGGCGAAATGCCCCACACCGCCCGCGCCGCCGTGGATCAGCACACGCTGGCCTTCCCGCAATCCGCCATGATCGAACAGCCCTTGCCAGGCCGTGAGCCCTGCGAGCGGCACCGCAGCCGCCTGCACCATGTCGATCGCCTTGGGCGCCGCGGCGAGGAGACCGGCGTCAACGAGGACGTAGTCGCTCTGGGCTCCGCCGGCGCCGCCGAGCATCGCAAAGACCCGTTCACCAATGCGAAATCTGCCATCTATGCCGGGGCCGACGGCCTCGACCGTGCCGGCCAGGTCGCCGCCGAGCCAGGCTGGGAGGCTCTCCGCCGGCAGGAACGACTGAAAGAGGCCTGCGCGCAACTTCCAGTCCACGGGATTCAGGCTTGCGGCCGCGACATGCACAAGCACCTCGTTTTCGGCCGGCTGCGGCACCTCGCGAGTCCCAACTTCAAGCACCTCGCTTCCGCCGAAACGAGGCAGGACAACTGTCCTGTTCAGTTTCATCATGTCGTTCACTCCAGATCTCCGATTCGAGTATTGAGGACGGCATGCGTCTCTTGCATGCCGAAGGAAGGCGTCCCGAGCCACCTTGAATGAAGTCACAGATTATGTTATCTGTGATTTGTTGTTTGTCAATGTATGAGCTTCAATGTCACGATCGTCTCCATCGCCTGTATCCGCCGCCTCGGTCCTTGGCGCCGCCAAGGCCCAGGTCCGCCGCTTTGGCGAAGCCAAAACGAATATGGTCGACATTGCGCGTGCGTTGGGGGTCAACCACGCCATGCTCTATCGCTTCTACAAGTCCAAGAGCGCCCTCATGGACGCGATCGTTCAGGAGATCATGTGCGATGAGGCAGAGATGGCGGCGGCCTATGTTGAGACAAACGGCCCTGCGGCTGACCGCCTACTTGGCCTGTTTCTAGATCTGCATCGCCGCAAGCGTGAACGCTTCATCGGGGACCGGGAGATCCATGATCTGCATCGCCGTATTCTGATCGAGCGGCCGGACATGATCGCGGACTATGCCCGACGCATCAAAACCTTGGTGGAAACGCTTATCGTGCAGGCGGCAGAAAAAGGTGAGTGGAAGATCGATGACGTCGGCAAGGCCGCCGGCATGGTATGCGACGCGATGACCGCCTATGTTCATCCGGCGCTGGTAGCGCAGTTGGTATTGAGTAGCGCGCCCGTCGAAGACATGCTGCGCACATCAGTCACCACACTTGCGCGAGCTTTCGAAGCGGGAGTGAGATATGGCCCGCCAACTGATGCAGACGGGTGAAGGCCATGAAAAACATCAATCATTTTAATCTGAGGTCGTTCGATCTCAACCTTCTGATCGCATTTGATGCTCTCATGAAGGATAGAAGCGTGACCAAGGCTGCCGGACGCCTCAAGGTTCAGCAACCGGCACTCAGTCACCATCTGTCGTCTCTGCGTGTTCTGCTTGACGATGAGCTTTTCATTCGTGTCGGTAACTATATGCAGCCCACCGCGAAGGCCGAGGCTCTCGCCGAGGGTGTCGCGCAGATCCTTGCCGGCGCCCAGGCTCTCATTCTCGCCCAGGACAGGTTCGATCCATCGATCTCCGACCGCATCTTCCAGATGGGCTTCTCGTGCGAGGAACTCCTCATTCTGCCGGCGCTCTCCGAGCGAACACAGGAGGCAGCGCCAGGGCTTCGTTTCATGGCGCGCCGTGTCGGAACCACAGAGGTCGGGAACCAACTGGACAATGCAGAACTCGATGTCGCCGTCGGCTGCTATCCTCCCGCACCTGCGCGCTACGAGCATGTTCAGCTATTCGAACAGGAGCTCGCCTGCTGCTACAATCCGGCGCTGATCGATGCCCCGGACGGGATCGACCTCGAAACGTACCTGTCGGCACGGCACATATTCGTTTCGCAGCAGGACGATATACAGGGCTGCATCGGCAGCATGCTCACAGATGCGGGCCATCAGCTCAATATCGTCCTTGGCGTTCCGGAATATCTCACCGCGCTCGCTGCCGCGGTCAGCAGCCCGCTCCTCGTAACGGTTCCCTTGCCCATTGCCCGGCGGTATGCGTCATTCTTTAACTTGAAGACGCAACTTGCCCCTGTTGAGCTGCACCTGCCACCGATCTCTCTTATCTGGGCAAAGCGGTCGAGTTCCGATGCGGCCACCACCTGGCTCCGCGATGAGATCATCGCGGCGTGTGCGAAGACGAACGACAATCGTAGCGCATCTTCGAAGCCCTACCCATTGGAAATGTCGATATAGCGGATAAGGCGCATCGATTTGCCTTATCGAGATTGAGGTGCGATCTCTTCCGAGCACAATCGGAGGCTAGATCATGACGAAGAAAATTGTAGTAATCACCGGAGGTAACAAGGGAATCGGGCTGGAAACGGCTCGACTGCTCGCCCTACGGGGCTTGAGCATCATTATCACGAGTCGCAATGCGGCACAGGGCGAGGCTGCGGCCCAGGAACTGCATTCGAAGGGACTGGATGTCGAAAGCGTCCAGCTCGATGTGACCGATCCGGTATCCATCGCGGCCGCTGCCGAGACAATCGCGAGCAAGCACGACCACATCGACGTGCTGATCAACAACGCCGGCATCATGATCGATGCTTTCGACAAGGCGCCGTCCCAGCAGACCATCGACATCTGGCGAAGGACCTTCGACACCAACCTGTTCGGCGTGGTCGAGGTCACGCAGGCGCTTCTGCCCCTGCTGCGCAAGTCCCCGGCCGGCCGTATCGTCAACGTGTCGAGTATCCTTGGCTCGATGGCGGCAAATGTCGATCCGGCCTCGACCTTCTACGACTTCAAGATTCCAGCTTACAACATCTCGAAATCGGCTCTGAACGCCTGGACCGTTCATCTCGCTTACGAGTTGCGCGACACCAACATCAAGGTGAACGCGGCACACCCCGGCTTCGTCAAGACCGACCTTCATGGCGTCGACGCGCCCATGTCGCCCGAGCAGGGCGCCGAAACAAGCGTCAGGCTGGCCCTCCTCGATGAGGCTGGACCGCACGGTTCCTTCTATCATGTTGACGAAGTCCAGCCCTGGTAGTTCTGCCGACAATCATCAAGGCGGGCGCTGTCAGGACTCGCCCCACTTCCTGGAGGCCTCCATGGGTCAATTCACAAGCATCATCATGTCCGACGGAGCGAGGATCGAAGCCTATCGCGCGCCCCCGACAACGGCCCGACGCGGTGGGCTGGTCCTGTTGCAGGAGATCTTCGGGCTGACGGATCACATACAGGAACAGTGCGAGAAGTTCGCAGCCAACGGCTATGAGGTTCTCGCGCCGGCGATTTTCGACCGCGTGGCGCCGAGCCTGCGTCTATCCTACGATGCGGCTGGTCTGGAGAAGGCTATTTCGTTGGTGCGCGCGCACCCCTTCGAGCTGGGTATCGCCGACGCTGCTACCTGTGTCGAGGAACTGCGCCATGCCGGCCCCGTGTTCATGCTCGGATACTGCTACGGCGGTTCGATCGCCTGGGCGAGTGCCGGCCGCCTGAACGGGCTTTCGGCCGCCATCTGCTACTATGGCGGCAAGCTCCCGACGCTTGCCTCCGAGGCGCCCCTTTGCCCGACACTCGTCCATCTCGGACGTGACGACAGGGAGATCCCGATGCGGTCGACCAGGGAGGCACTGGAGCAGCATTCGGCCGTGGAGGTGCTGACCTACCCGGCGGGCCACGGCTTCAACTCCGACCGGCGCGCCGACTTCGACCAGCTATGCTCCGATCTCGCGTTCCGCGAGACTTTACGGTTTCTGGAAAAGCAAAGCGTCGTGCCGCGTCCGGTAAAGGACGAATGACCGCTGGGCGGGATCGTAGATCGTAGCCGACGACATTCAGTCGTCTACCGAAAATCAGCCACCGCATTTCCTGTCGGCATCCGTTTTCCGGGGCCGCAAGCACTACTCACATATCAGGAGATAACGAAAATGAGGACACGCTTTGTGATTTCAATGACGGCGGCCGTGATCGGCTTCGTCTTCCCCTTACAGATTACGCAGGCGGCTGACTCCTTGCCAATCGGCAACGTCGTGATCGTTCACGGAGCCTTTGTGGATGGGTCGAGTTGGAGAGAGGTCTCCGATATTCTCACGAAACAAGGGCTCAAGGTCACGATCGTGCAACAGCCGATGACCTCCCTGAAGGACGACATAGACGCAACCAACAGAGTGCTGGACCTGCAGACGGGACCGACGCTCTTGGTCGGGCACAGTTACGGAGGGGTGGTCATATCCGAAGCCGGCAACCACTCGGCCGTTGCGGGGCTTGTCTATGTCGCGGCTTTTCAGCCCGACAAGGGCGAGAGCCTGTTCAGCCTCGCGAGTGGCAAGCCTGCGAAGGCAGAGGGCATCAGGGAAACGAAGGACGGCAAATATCTCTATCTCGATCAGGACCACTTCGCATCGGATTTCGCGGCCGATCTCCCGAAAGCGGATGCCGATTTCCTTGCCAGGTCGCAGGTCTTTGCATCGAAGGAAGCAGCTTCGGCGACTATTTCGAATCCGGCCTGGCGCGATAAGAAGAGCTGGGCCGTCGTCGCCACCCAAGATCACGCGCTCAATCCCGACCTCGAGCGAGACATGGCAAAGCGCGCGAAAAGCACTGTCATCGAGATCGACTCCAGTCACGCAGTGTTCGCATCGCACCCGCAGGAGATCGCTGACCTCATCCTCAAAGCGAGCAAGGACGCGATAAGCGCTGCCAAATAAAACGCGCCCATTAATGTCTTTTCCAAGCGAATGCCGCCGGATACCCGCCTCCAGTTCGGCGGATCGCCAGAACAGGACTTCCGGCCTGTCGGCAAAATAGCGAAAAAAGGTCCGCTCGGTCAGCCCGGTGGCCGCCGCGATCTGAGGCACGGTTGGTTCCCTGTAGTGTTTCCCTGTAGCCGCGCTCTTGAAAGAGGGCCATCGCTATCTAGGCAAAACGCCCAGGCGCATTCGGGCCTTCACGAACTATGTCGGCATCGCAGGTATTGTCAGTTTCTGACAATTGCGGTATTCATTGTCAGAAACTGACAATGAGGAACGATCATGCAAGTTTTCATCACCGGCGCAAACGGATTCATCGGCTCCGCGGTTGTCTCCGAACTCCTAGCTGCGGGCCATCAAGTGCTGGGGCTCGCGCGGTCCGAGGAAGCAGAGCGTGCGCTCCAGGCAGCGGGCGTCGAGGTTCAACGCGGTTCGCTCGCGGATCATGACGGTCTGCGCGCGGGCGCCGCCAAAGCCGACGGCGTCATCCATCTGGCGTTCAATCCCGACTATGCGAATTTCCAGCAAGCCTGCGATCTTGATCGACGCGCCATCGAGGTCATTGGCGAAGCCCTCGTCGGCACAGGCAAGCCCTTTCTGGTCCCGAACGGTTTGGCCGGCCTGGCTCCCCGACGGGTCGTGACGGAAGACGATGGCATCCCGGCGGATTACCGGTTCCCGCGTATGTCGGAACAGACTGCGCTACGTCTCGCCTCTCAGGGCGTCGCCGCATCGGTCGTCCGCCTGTCGCAGATCCATGACACCAGCAGGCAAGGCCTCGTGACCAGCCTGATCCAGATCGCACGGGCAACAGGCGTCTCCGCCTATGTGGGCGATGGCGGCAATCGGTGGCCGGCGGCGCATATCTCGGATGTGGCCCGGCTTTTCAGGCTGGTTCTCGAGGCCCCCGAAACCGGCGCAAAGTACCACGCCGTCGCCGAAGAGGGGATCGAACTGCGAGCCATTGCCGAGACGATCGGCCGGGTGCTTGGCCTTCCGGTGAGGTCGTTCGGCTCGGCAGAAGCCGAAGGCCATTTCGGACCTTTCGCTCTCTTCGCCACCCAGGACATGCCGGCTTCATCGAAGGCGACAGCCCGAAAGACGGGCTGGCATCCGACAGGTCCAGGTCTCCTGGATGATTTGGAGAAGATCGGCTGATCCCGCCGCCGCGCGAATAGACACATAGGAAAAGAAGGAACCCAACACATGAGCCACGCCATCGATGACGACGAGCGTCTCGTTTCAATGATGCTGCAGAAGACGTTCTTCGTCATGCTTCGCACGACCGCCGATGCGACGCGCATCGCACCCGCCATGCACGACCATCACCGCTGGATCATCGCGCTGGAGAAGGAGGGCAGGATCTTTGCGTCCGGCCCTCTATCCGGGCGCGAGGGCGAGCCGGCAGGCGGCATGACCGTCTTTCGGGCCTCAAGCCATGAAGACGCCGAGGCGGTGGCTGCCAGCGATCCGCTGGTAACGAGCGGCGGCGTCACCTTCGAGATCAAGCGATGGACCGTCAATGAGGGCCGGCTGATCCTGTCGGTCGATTTTTCCGACCGAAGCTTTGCTCTCGACTGAGCCCTTACGGTAGTCGGATGTCGCCATGCTAAGCGGCCTTGTGTTGAGCGAGCCAGGCTGGCACATCCGTCACCGCGATGCCCTGAGCCACATTGAACGTGCTCTCCTTGTCCCACGCCACGCCTGTATCCCGCGCAAAGGCCAGATGATATTTCCGCATCCCGTCCTGCGGATGCGCGGCGACTTCGGACCGGAGCTTATCCATATCCCAGAGGATGCGCTCCACCGGGCGGCCGATATGACGTTCCACCATGTCTGCGAGGCCCGTGTAGGAGAAAGTATCGCCCGCAACATAAACGACCTTGTCATCAAGGCGCGGTTCATACGCCAGAATCGCAGCGGTGAGACGGCCGATATCCTCAGGGGTGGTGACTGTCAGCCGGTTCTCCCAGCTTCCAAGCGCATGCACCACGCCCTTTTCAAGATCGACCACCCCGAATGACGGCTCGAACAGGAAGCTGGTGAACATGCCCGTGGATATGATCGTCCAACGGGTGGCTGACTGCGCCCGCAGCATGTCGCGCACATCAGACTGTTCATCGAACACCTCTTGCCCGCTGCCGCGTCCGACGATGTCGTAGTCGACGCCGAATTGCCACGGGACATAGCGTTCTACGCCCGCTTTCAGAACGGCCGCGGTGATCTTGCGCTGCGTACCCGGCCCCCCGACAAAGCCCGTACAGCAGATGACTGTCGGGAACTGCACAAATATATCAGCAAGCGCATCTTCCGTTGCTGTCGCCAGATCGACACGGACGATGTCCGCCCCCATGTCACGCAGGATCGCAGCAGTCGGATCTGGCTGAGGCGCAAGAAGGACCGTCAGCACGCCTCCTTCTGCCAACCCACGTTCGAATAGCGCCCGTATCACGGCCATCCCCAGCTCGCCGGCGCCGATGACAAGGGTGGTATTGGGATTGGACTTGGCGTCGGACATCTTTAGTCTCCATTTTCAGGTAAGTTTACCGTCAGATGGGGCGGGAACTTTCGAACAAAAGAAGGAACACTCGTGATACTGGAAGAGAAAATCAGTTTCGACGATCTAATTGCGCGGTCGCAAGCCATTTGCGAGGCGTTGAGTGACGAGGAGGACGGGTTGAAGCGCGAAGTCCTGGCACACGCCGGCAACCGATGGTCGCTCGGCATCGTACATGCCTTGGGCGTGTCAGGAACCCTACGCCATGCGGAGCTGGCCCGGCGGATTGATGGCGTATCGCAGAGGATGCTCACCCGCTCCCTGCGTCAGCTGGAACGCGACGGCCTGATTGTCCGGAACGATCATCGGGAAGTGCCGCCACGGGTGGATTACACACTCACCGAATTGGGGCGGGGGCTGCTGGCGGGAATGATGCCGCTCTGGATGTGGGTGATAGACAATGCCGCGGCGTTCAAGACGGCACGCAACAGCTTTGACGAGCGCAGTTCAGACGAAGACTATCGGTTCAACGATAGTCCGGAGACTGAGAAGGTTTCGTGAGATTTACGGTGTTCGTTTGCTTTCAATAGAAAGAGTGCCCGGCCGCCGAAACAAAAGATGCCGAAGCCTTTCGAATCAGGGCGAGCCGGGCGGCCGAGATCACGTTCCACCGTCGCAGCGAGGCCAGTGTAGGCCACACGCATGACGCTGCCAGGTTAGGATTTGTTTGTTACGACAGCGATGACGTCTTGGCGGCCATCGTCGCATTCGCCCACCAGACGAGTTCGTCGAGCGCCGTCTTGGCGGATGGCAGAAGGTTTGCTTCGATATCCTCGATTGGCTTGTTGCCGCCATGTGGCATGACGGCGAAGAAGTCGCCCCCGCCGATATGGACGGCTGCATGTGTGGAGACCATCTGCAATTCGATGCCGATCGCTCGCAGATGCTCGACGGCGCGCGCCCCGCCGACACCGCCATATCCGATGGCGGTGAACGGCTTTCGGTTCCATTCGTTGTAGGTCTGATCGAGCGCGTTCTTTAAAACGCCGGTAATAGAGCGGTTATACTCGGCAACGACGAAGATGTAGCCATCGAAGCGATTGATGGTTTGCTGCCATCGGATCGCTTCGGGGTTCTGGCTCGGCACCCAGAGGTTTGAGCCTAGCTCGTCGAAGAAAGGAAGCGGATGATCGCGGAGATCGACGATTTCCGCTTCCATGTCGTCCCGGCTCTGCGCCTGTTTCAACATCCATTGTGCAGGCTTGTCGGCAAAACGTGTCGGCCGCGTGGAGCCAATGATGATGGCGATGCGGGGTTTGCGTTGCGTATCCATACTCATCTTACCTTCCAGAAAACCGCAGCTTCGCTTCGTCCGTCACAGGCGTGAAAAGGCTTACCAGCGTCCCTTCCGGATCGCGGAACTGTGCCGCGCGATTGCCCCAGGGCATGGTCTTCGGCTCCTGAACGACTTCGACCAAAGACTTCAACCGCTCGTATTCCGCGTCCACATCGTCGACCATGAATTCGAGAATCGCGGTGCGGTTGGCGGCCGGTTCCGCGCTGCCTTCGCTGAACAACGGGACCGTCTGAACCCCGCCGATCGCCAAAGCCGCGGATGGGGTGACGATCTCCGCAAAAACGGGAGCAAGCCAGACCGCGCTTATGCCCGTCACGGTTTCGTAAAAGGAAACAACCGCCTTGAGATCGGAAGCGATCAGACGTGTGGATGCCAGTTTCATATATAACTCCATATATTAATCGTTCGCGTCACCCCCATGGTGATCGCCGAAGCTTCTTGTTTGGTGTGCTCAGGGCAAATGCGGCGTCAGAAGAAACGCTCGGCCTGAAAGATGCCCGAATAGCGGCCCGCTGCTTGGGCCGTCAGTTCCTGCCATGCGGTCTGGCTCTGCGAGATCCCTGTCTCGAAGGCCGTATAGGTCGGCCACCAGAGCTGTCGAATGGCGACAATCGCGTTCATCTCGTCCGTGGGATGAAGCGTACGATCGGGCGTTGCGATGACATGCCTTGTCGCCGCCAGGGCCTGTCCGATCGCCTTTTCGTCATCCGGTTTCCAAGGCTCTCCACCGACATTGGTGATGACCTGTATGAGCTTGATGGACACGGGCTGCTCGGATTCCCGCCACGGCCACCTGCCATCGTCCTGCCCTTCTGTCGGACGCTCTCCCGATCGGAGAACGTCTTCATTCATGAAGCTCAGGCCGATGTTCTCCACGAAATTGGGTTCGTCGGTCTGCAGGTGCTCGATATATGCCTTGTCCGTCGACAGGCCTGCGACGTCCTCCGCGGTCTCAAGACCGACCTCGACCACGCCGTCGAGCTCTGCCTGGGCGGCCCCTAGATGCGGCGTGTCGATGCGATGGCTTTGCACGTAGCTCGTCAGGTTCCGTATCCCGCGTCCCCATGTTCCATGCGGGTGCCTCCAGTGGTCGTGAAACTGCTGCTTCGAAAGGTGCGGCTTGCTTCTGATGGTCACGAACATTTTTATCGGCGTCATGGTTCAGCTCCGTGAAAAGGGTGGATAGCGCGTGTCAAATGCGGCCTTTCTACTTCGGCACGACAGTTGCAATCATAGGTCGGGCGGGAACGCCGCAGCGCTTGGATGGACGATCCGGGGAACCGTCCGGCGGCCGCTGAGAAGGATCATGCCTGGACAGCTTCCACCCCTTGGCCGTTGGCTCCGAGCCAGCGTTGGGCGGATTCGAGGCTGGTGGTAGGCCCTTCGTTGAAGGCAAGTGGGACGCCGGCAGCAAGTCGGCGGACAGTGTCGACGATGATCTCGAAGACGGGCACGCTCTTGTGCGAGAGGCGAACGCCGCCGCCGATGACGATGCAATCGTACTCGGTGGCGGACAGGACACGCGCGACGTCGTCCGCCGCAGTTCTGTCCGGCTTTACCGTACACAGAGTGGCCTGCCAGCCGTGATCGCGTATGCGCTGCAGGCTTTCCATTGTGCCGGCCCAGACCTTTTCCCTGTCCAGGCCTGCGGGTGTGCCCGGATCACTGTAGTCGACGCTGTCGGGGTCGTAGCCGATGACGAGAATGTGGGGCATGAGGGACTCCATTGTCAGTTTCTGCCAATGTAATGCGATTGGCAGAAACTGACAATGGTGCTATCAACGAATAATGGTTCAGAAGATCGAAAATGCGCGGGAGCGCTTTGGACGGGCAGCGATCGAGGCTTTCCGCGATCGTGGCTACGCGGAGACGACTGTCGCCGATATTGCGGCGGCTGCCGGTCTGACGGAGCGGACCTTCTTCCGGTACTTCATCGACAAGGCGGAGGTTCTCTTCTGGCGGGCAGACGAACTCGAGGCAGAAATCGTCGGTGCCGTCCGTGAGGCTGAAGAAGCGCGCCCGCTCGAGCTGGTCGTCGGCGCCCTGGAGACGGCCGGCGTTTTCTTCGATGCAAACAGAGCCGATGTTGTCGCCCGACAGGCTGTCGTCGCAGCCCACGCGGAGTTTCACGAGCGCGAGCTGATGAAGATGCGCTCGCTCGCTGCCGCGATCGCAACAACCCTGGAGGAGCGGGCCGTTCCGACCCATCTTGCAGTAATGGCCTCCGAGGTCGGCGTCTTGATATGGCGAATTGCGATCGACCGGTGGTGTTCGAACGCTTCCTCTACGGATTTTGAAACCCATATCCGCGCGGCGCTGAAGGACCTGGTCGAGATCGCGATTGATTGAACTTAGGGTTCGATTCATGAGGTTGCCGAATGACGGCGGGCGACTGACAGCTCTTCGCCTGTCCGAGCCAGCAAACTCGCGGCTTCCTGCCGATGTCATCAGGAACGCTGTCGGTCCGTGGGTCTGCCCTCCGAAAAGAGAGCTTTCATGAAGGACCCGCATCCCGAGCCGGCGCTTGTGTTTCTGGATCAGCTCGCAATCGACGGTGCCCGGCGGGACGGAACGGTCGGCGCTTTCCTATGAACGCAATTTCGGAAGAACTGCATTTTTTCCAGGAGCATCTCCACGTCCTGCGACGAAAATCCTGCTGCCTCGGCGATACAGCCGGGAACGTGCGCGGCCTTCTTCGCGAGCGCCTGTCCTTCCGGCGTAAGCCGGATCCGGACGGACCGTTCATCCTCGGCATCCCGCGCCCTTGATACCAGTTGCATTGCTTCGAGGCGCTTCAGGATCGGAGTCAGCGTATTCGACTCCAACGATACGGACTTGCCGAGCTCCTTCACGCTTTGATCATCTTGCGACCACAGGCTCACCATGACGAGATACTGGGGATATGTCAGCCCAAGCTCATCAAGCAACGGTCGGTAAAGCTGGTTGAATGCCTGCCCGGCTCGATAAATCGCAAAGCACAGCAGGTCTTCGAGTTTCACTGGGTACGTCATTTGCCCCTTCCGCATTAGTTTCTTGGTGGACGCTGGAGCGCGATCAACGAAAGATACATCGCACACGCTTGAATCGCAAGCGGTTGACACAAGCAGGTTCGTGCATTAATGATCGTACACGCTTTAATCGTTTCCGATCTAAAAGCGTGTGCAACCTCAACAGGAACTAATTATGCGTCATCTGATCATGGCCGCAGCGATCGCGGCTGCGACGTTCGCGTCCGGCGGCGTCAGCGCTCAGGAGCCGAAACCGACGGTCGTTCTCGTTCACGGCGCTTTTGCCGACTCATCAAGCTGGAACGGGGTCGTCACCCGCCTCAGAAACAACGGATACCCGGTCGTTGCTGTCGCCAACCCATTACGCAGCCTGACGGCCGATGCGGACTACCTCAAGCAGACACTGTCCAATCTGAATACATCCGTCGTTCTGGTTGGCCATTCCTACGGCGGTGCGGTCATCAGCCAGGCCGCCTCACAATCCCCGAACGTGAGGTCGTTGGTGTACGTGGGGGCCTTCGCGCCCGATCTTGGCGAGAACGTCATCGGCCTGTCCGGCAAGTACCCTGGCAGCACGCTTGGGGAGGCTCTCGCGAGTCCGGTCGAACTCGCCGATGGCGGCAAGGATCTCTACATCCAGCAGGAGAAGTTCCACCAGCAATTTGCGGCCGACGTCCCAGTGGATGAAGCCGGGCTCATGGCGGCGACGCAGCGCCCCATCAGTGAGGCGGCCCTGACGGAAACGGCAACCGAGGCTGCGTGGAAAAATCATCCGTCCTGGTTTGTCTATGGCGATGCCGACAGGAACATTCCGCCCGAGGCAATGGGCTGGATGGCAGAAAGGGCGGGATCTCGAAATACGGTGGTTGTCGAGGGAGCATCGCACGTTGTGATGATTTCCCATCCCGACAAGGTAGCCGATCTGATCGAAGAAGCTGCCGGCTCAAGCTGAGTCAGAAACTCAGCGGCGCGGAAAAGCGCCGCTGAACCCTTTGCCTCTGCCTGTCGTCTTTTTTGACAGCAGAGAATTCATGATCGTTACCAGCGATCACGCACGATAGCTGTGTTTTCACTGGTCCAAATCATCGGAGATCATCATGACGAAAATCCTCTACACCACCGCCGCGACCTCGACTGGCGACGGCCGCAATGGGCATGTCCGCAGCAACGACGGGCTGCTCGACCTCGACCTGGCGTTCCCGAAAGAGTTCGGCGGCGCCGGCGGAAAGAGCAACCCGGAACAGCTTTTCGCGGCCGGATATGCCGCCTGCTTCCATTCGGCGCTGAAACTCGTCGCCGGGCGCGAGAAGGTCGCACTCGCGGATTCGCAGGTCGAAGCCACCGTCAATGTCCATCCCACGGACGACGAAGGTTTCCTGCTCAGCGCCTCGCTCAACGTCACTGTTGAAGGCGTCGAGCAGAAGACCGCCGAAGACCTCGTGGCCCGCGCCCATCAGGTATGCCCCTATTCCAATGCGGTGCGGGGGAACATCGAGGTGTCTCTCACAGTGAATGCGGGATAGCGGGATATAAGGGATGGCCAAGCGGTTTCCTCCCCCGGAGCTTGGCCATCTCCGCTATCTCGTGGCGATCGCCGAACATGGCAGCTTCGGCAAAGCCGGCGTTGCCCTTGTCCGATACCGGTTCGCCATCGACGGTTCGCCATCGACATGAATGGCTTGCGCTTCGGGGCGGGTTAGCCCGGCTCCGCGAGAAAACCAGTCGCCATGAGCTGAACCGCCTTGATGGCTTTGGGCAAAACCGCTCGGGGATCATCGCTCGCATCCCCGACACAGCCTGACCACCCCTGGGGCGCCTATCCGTGGGAGATTGCGCGCGACCCGTGCCTTGTGTGCTTGACGAAATCCACAAAGGCACGAAGCGCGGAAGGCATCAGCCGCCTTTCTGGGTAGTAGAGATAGGGACCATCGAACGGCTGGCACCAATCTTCCAGAACCGCTTCCAACGTCCCGGCCTTCAGATCGGGCTCGCAATGCTCGATGAACAGGAGGGCTAGACCCAGCCCGGCGCGGGCCGCGCTGAGTTGAGTGTGTGGTTCCGTTGTGAAAATGGGGCCGCTCGGCGCGATTTCGACCTCTTCTCCGGCCCGTTCGAACGGCCAGTTCAGGCGATTCCCGCGCGGGAAGATCTGTCCGAAGCACGGCCTGTCGATAAGTTCCTTCGGATGGCCGGGGCGGCCATGTTCCTTGAAATAATCTGGTGAGCCCACGACGCAGAACCGTTGCGGACCGCCGAGAGGCACGGCGATCATGTCCTTGGCCAGGGCCTCGCCATACCGAACCCCAGCGTCGAACCCGGCGCCGATGACGTCGATGAAGCTCTCATCCGCAATGAGTTCGACTCGAATTCCGGGATAGTGCCGGGAGAAGTCGACGATCAGCGGCGTTACCCGGAAATCCAGCGCCGGGCGCGGCCCATTGATACGCAGCGTGCCTGTTTGCGCCTGCGTGCCTGGACCGAAACCGGCGAGCGCCTCACCGATGGTGGCCATCGGCGGGTCAATCGCGGCCAGCAGCTGGCTACCTGCGTCCGTCAGAGCGACGCTCCGCGTCGTGCGGTTGAACAGCCGCGCCCCGAGGTCGCTTTCCAGGTTGCGGATATGCTCGCTGAGGGTAGCAGCCGTGATGCCAAGCTCCAGTGACGCCCGACCGAAATTCCTGTGTTTCGCCACGGTCGAGAACATGCGCAGCCGGTTGAGGTCGATCGCCATTCTTCGGAATCTCCTAATAGTAGATTCGGCTTTTACCCGATTATTGCCGATGTGTTTAGGGTTTAAAGTCTCCTGAGCAACAAGGAGAACATCCATGACCAGAAAACTTGGAAAATCGGGACCAACCACCTCCAGCATCGGCCTTGGCGCCATGGGGATGTCGGATCTTTATGGTCCCGCCGACCGCACTGAGAGCATCGCGACCATTCGCACCGCTCTCGACGCTGGCGTCTCACTCATCGATACCGGCGATTTCTACGGTTGGGGCCACAATGAACTGCTGGTCGCCGAGGCGATCGCTGGCCGCAAGCGCGAAGACATCCAGATCAGCGTCAAGTTCGGGGCGCTGCGCGATCCGGCCGGTGGCTGGGGCGGCACCGACAACAGCTCCGCGCATGTGAAGAACTACCTCGCCCAGAGCCTCGTACGGTTGCACACGGACTACATCGACATTTATCGCTCCGCCCGCCTCGATCCCCGCGTTCCGATCGAGGAAACTGTGGGCGTGCTGGCCGAGATGGTGAAGGCCGGCTACATCCGCCACATCGGATTGTCCGAGGTTTCGGCCGAGACGCTGCGGCGCGCGCATGCCGTGCATCCGATTTCTGACCTGCAGATCGAGTATTCGCTCATCTCGCGTGGCATCGAGGCAGAGATTTTGCCGACCGCCCGCGAGCTTGGCATCGGCATCACCGCCTATGGCGTTCTTTCCCGTGGCCTTATTTCGGGCCACTGGAACAAGGCGCGGGCCGGCGAATACGACTTCCGCAACATCAACCCGCGCTTCCAGGGTGAAAACCTCGATCGCAATCTCGAACTGGTCGAGAAAATCCGGACGCTTGCATCCTCCAAGGGGGTGACGGTCGCGCAACTCGCCATCGCCTGGGTTCTCGCCCAGGGCGACGACATCGTTCCGCTCGTCGGCGCCCGCAAGCGTGAGCGCCTGGAAGAAGCGTTGGGTGCGCTCACCGTGACACTTTCGACCGAGGATCTCGCTGCGATCGAAGGGATCGTTCCGGTGAACGCGGCGGCCGGCGCCCGCTACAACGATTACCTCATGGGCGATCTCGACAGCGAGAAAACGTCTGCGTGATGTGAATAGATTGAAGGATGTCGCAATTGATGCGGCAGCCTCGGCAAAGGAAAAATGGAACCAAGACGAGGAGTCCAAATGAAATGGCTTCTGAACATCGGGATCGCAGCGGCCCTTGTTTCTTTAAATGCCGCACCCGTCATCGCTCAAGATAAGGAAACTGCTATGCAAGCTATATCCATCCCCGCACCTCTCGACAGGCTCGTTGCTGTCATCAACGGTGGAGACACCGAAGGCTATCTCGCGCTTCTGACCGAGGACAGTGTTGTCGATGACAACGGTGATCGCTACGTCGGCAAGGCCGAGATCAGAACCTGGTCCGACCGCGAGCTGATCGGAGCCAAAGGCGTCATGACCGTTCAAGGCGTCGAAACGCACGGAACGGAAATCCACCTCATCGCCGATTGGAAGAGCAATTTCTACACCGGGCCGGGCAGATTCATCTTTACTATCCGGGACGGGAAAATCTCCGAGTGGAGAATCCAGGCTGTTTAGGCGGCAACGATCGTTTGCGCGCCAGGGCCGGCTTTGCCGCCTTGGCGCGCTTGGTTCGAAGACGCTCTCGCAGAGGATTGACGATCCGGGATCACCGGCGCCATCCAAGCACGACCCCTAGTAGTCTTTGAGTGCATAGGGCTGGGTCATCTGACCGAAGTCCGGTGCGGCATCGGACTGGAACAAATCTTCACCCTCTGCGTCCGGTGCGCCGCTTCCCATCTCAAGGGCGAGTGCCTGATTACGATCCACGTAATCCCGGAGTGCGTTCTGGTAGTAGGCGATGCCACGCAGAAGATCGCCACCGGACTTCGCCAACTCGCCCGCCAGCACATAGGCTCCCACCATCGCCACCGTGGTACCCTGGCCTGATGAAACCGAGACGCTGTAACCGGCGTCACCCACGAGAACGGCGCGTCCTCTGGACCAGTCCTCCATTCGCACCTGGTTCTGCGGATAGAAGTAGAAATCGGTCGCTTCCTGCATATATGCGAGGATGCGCGGAAACTCCCAACCGGCGCCTTCATACTTTTCGGCCACGATCCGTTTCTGCGCATCGATATCGCGATAGTCGTACTCGAGCGGGCTGTCGGCGCCGAAACCGAGATACATCCTGGCGGGTCTATCCTTGTCGGTCGCCATCATCATGCCGCCCATCCCGCCATTGCTGTTGCTGTCCTGGCAGAACAGTTCCCAATGATCGAGATTGAGGAAGTTTGGCATCGCAAAGACGGCAATGTAGGTGCCGAGATAGCGGACGAACCGCTCGTCGGGACCGAACGCTGCCCGACGCACGCCGGAATTCAGTCCATCGGCGCCGATCACGAGGTCAAAGCGCCGGGCCGGCGCCTGCACGAACGTCACGTCGACGCCGCTTTCGTCCTGGGCGATGGCGGCGATCTGGTCGTCGAACCTGAAGGCGACCTTGCCCTCGATCGCCGACCGGAGTTCGTTGCAGAGGTCATCGCGTAATATCTCGATATCGGGACTGTCGAGCCGGCCGGTGACGGTTCGTTCGGTGGTGCGGTAGATTTCCTTTCCATCGCCATCGACCGCCGACATACCGCGCAGCCTGGTGCTGCGACCCCGTAAGGTTTGCAAAAGCCCCATGCGCTCGGCGACCTCCAGTGCGGGGCCGCGGATATCGAGCGCTTGTCCGCCAGGTCGCAGACCGGGAGCCCGTTCCACTATCGTTACCTGAAAGCCGTGATGGACCAGCCAGTAGGCGACGGACAGACCCGATACGCTGGCACCTGAAACAAGGATATTCAAGTCGTTCATCATCAGTCTCATGGTGCGACGCAGACTTCGCCCGTCCGCTTCCGGCATGGAGCGGTCCCGCGTCGTCGGTAATCGTTGAAGCCTCAGTCGAGGCCCTTCTTGCCCGGCGCCCAGTAGGCCTTGGTCATCACCCGGCCGCCCGGAACGCCGTGTTGCTTGAGCATTGCCCGTATCCGCTGGATCGAAGTCGCCTTTCCGGTCAGCACGAAGGTGGCGTCCGTTTTGTTGGCGCTGGCGAGGCGCGCGCCTACCTGTTCGAGATGGGCGTCATCCTGGGTGCGCGTGAGCAACTCGGCGCGTTCGAGACCGAACTCGGCCGAGGCTTGCCGCGAGGCGTCATTCGCGTTCACCTCGAAGAGGCAGGTCGACACGCCTGCCGCTGGCCGTGCCGCCATTGCGATGGCCACAGCGAATGAGGTTTCGTCGCCGAACAAGAAAGTCGGCCCTTTGAGCGAGCCCAGATCGAGAGAGGCCCGAGGTCCATAGACATTACAGCCATCTCCGACTTTAGCGTGCAGCGACCAATCGCTGCCCGGTCCGTCGCCGTGGACATAGGCAAGCAGCCGGGTGCGGCCATTGCGTGAGTCCCATTCGATGGGCGTGTAGGTTCGGTAGGTCAGGGTCGGCCCGACCGCGATCTGCACTTTCTGCCCCGGCGTCCAATCGAGGCCGATGAACTGCGGACTCTCCAGCGTGAGAACGACAAAGTCGCTGCCGATGGCCCGGGATTCCACGATGCGTGCCGGGCGCGCGAACAGCTGGCCCATGACCTGGGCGAGCCGGCCTGGACGGCGGGTGCGGGAAGATGGGGACGGCGCAATGTCGGTCATTCAGGCATCTCGAAGGGCAATTAGATTCCCATCAAGAATACGCGACCATCCGCATGACCACATTGGGCCAATATGACAAAATGTTGCTCGATATGGTCAATCGAACAACTGATGCCCGATATCGTCCGTCTCGGACAGGTTCGAGTTCCGCTCGGCCAGATACCGCCTGGGCGGCTTGCCCAACGCCTTGCGGAACATGGTGACGAAAGAACTGGTCTCTTCATAGCCCAGGTCGAGCGCTACCGTCTGCACCGACGCACCTTGAGCAAGTCGCTGAAGCGCGATCACGATGTGAAGGCGCTGCCGCCACCGGCCGAAGCTCATTCCCGTTTCGCGCTCCAACATGCGTGTGAGCGTTCGCGGAGCGACGCCGAGGCGCGTCGACCACGCCTCTATCGTCGAACGATCCCGTGGATTCTCGATGATCGCGTCGGCGATCGTTTTCAATCGGGGCGTGGATGGCATGGGAACGTCCAAAGGCTCGGGAGCCGCCGCCGCGAGCTGATCGAGCAGGACGGCAATGAGCCGTCCATCAGGGCCATCCACGTCATAGAGTTCCGGCAGTTGGGCGGCGCGCAGCACCAACTGCTTTAACAACGGCGATACGACGAGGATGCTGCAATGCCTCGGAAGCGTCGGCACCGCCTCAGGCTCGATGAACAGGCAGTAGAGCTCGACGTCGCCGATGAGCGTCACATTGTGGGGCAGGTCGCCGGGTATCCACACTGCACAATGCGGTGGTGCGATCCAGACGCCTTGTTCGGCTTCGCAGGTGACGGCGCCCCGCAATGTCAGCAGAAGCTCTGCCCTTCGGTGATCGTGCAAACCGACCTCGATTCGCGGGGCGATCAAGTCGGCGCCGAACGCGATCACGTCGCGCGGAATGTCGAAGAGGCCGGGCTCTTCGACACTATCGAGGTCAAAGCCTGTCCAGTCGTCCTTTGCGGTAGCTGCACTCATTGATTTGAAGAAGGGCATGGCTAAAGAACCTCTTGCACAAGTATAGCATAGCTGGTCGAGGCTTTCTCCCTACCAATCCCACTCCTCGCCGACATCAGTTCAGGATCACAGCTGCGCCTCGCCAGATGACCTGTTCTGCAGAGGATCTCAGATCTGCACTCCGCCACCAATATCGACGACGCCACCCGTGATGTAGCTCGCATCCGGTCCTGCGAGGAAGCAGACGGTCGCGGCCACCTCTTCAAGCGTTGCGATGCGACGGATCGGGTGCAGATCCATGATCGCATCGGGAAGATTTCCGGCAACGTCGGCGGCCATGTCTGTGGGCATGATACCCGGCTGAATGACGTTCACGGTGATATTGCGCCGACCCAGATCACGCGCCACGCCTCTGGCGTAGCCGAGCACTGCTGCCTTGGTGCCGGCATAGTCCGCGACGCCGGGAAAAGGAACACGGGTGCCGAGGGTCGAGCCAATGAAGATGATTCTTCCTCCATCGGGAAGCTTCTGCGCTGCAGCCCGCGTGGTCGCGACAGAGCCAAGGACGTTGACCTGCCACTGACGATCGAGACCCGCTATGTCGAGTTCCGGATCGTCGACCAGCTTGCCCTGGACAGCGATCCCGGCGTTGTTCACGAGAATGTCGAGCTTGCCGAAATGCGCCAGCACGGCATCGATCAGCGGCCGGGCAGCGCTCGTGTCGGCTTGATCGCTCCTGATGGCGAGAGCCCGCGTGCCTTTGGCCTTCAGCTTCTCGACGACTGCCTCGGCCTTCTCCACCGACGACACATAGCTGATGGCGACATCGGCCCCCTGGTCGGCAAGGGCCTCGGCCGTGACGGCTCCCAGACCGCGCGAGCCGCCGGTGACAAGGGCGACTTTGCCCGACAGTGGTTTCGACATGGATGATCCTTCCTTGAGTATGACGGGTGAATTGCGCCGCCGGCGGTGGATGGACGAAGCGTTGCGGCTACGCCGGCGGTTTCATAACGAGCGTTACGCAATACGGCTACAAATCTGGACAGGAGGTGTCAAGCAGTTTAATAATGATCATTATGAAAACGATCCGGATGATATGATGGGGCGTCCCCGAAAAATAGAGACCGAAGCTGCACTGGACGCCGCGCTGGCGGTCTTTTGGCGCAAGGGCTTCGAGGGCGCCTCCTACGCGGACTTGACGAAGGCGACCGGCGTGGAGCGGCCAGCCCTCTATGCGGCCTTTGGCAACAAGGAGGAATTGTTTCGCCTCGCGCTACAGCGTTACTACGAGCACTATATGGATTACGTCCCTGAGGGCCTGAAGCAGCCGACATCCTACGATGTGGCCACTTATATTCTTCGCGGCGCAGTGGAGCTTTGCACACGCTATCCGGGCCATACGGGATGCTTCGGGGTCAACGGAGCCTTGGCCTGCTCGGACAGCGCCGAACCCATTCGCAAAGCCCTGATCGATGCCAGAGCGTCTGGCGAGAACGCCCTTCGCATGCGCTTCGAGCGAGCCAAAGTCGAAGGAGACCTGCCGGACACCGCCGATAGCGGAACCTTGGCGGCCTTTCTCATGGCGGTCCTGCATGGCATTGCCGTGCAGGCCAAGGCAGGGTTCTCCCGAGAGGCGCTGATGGCGGTAGCCGAACAGGCCCTGTCGACGTGGCCGTCCGGCAGGCGTCATAACCTGTGAGGGACTGGACCGTCACCTGAGAATGAGCGATCTGCGCGGAGTGGGCTTATGCCAGAGGGCGTAGGTTTGAGAAGAAGGCCGCCCAGGTTCCCGTCTGCATTTTCGCGACGCCGGCCTCTTTGCCCAAACTTGCGAGACAGGAAGAATTCACCAGGCGAGTGACCTTGGTCCCACGGCAGCGCCTATGGCAGCGACAATCAGCAAAGCCGACGTGTACCAGAGGCTAACGAAGACGGCGCCATCGTTCACACAGGCCACGGTGTAGGCGAGTGCGCCGATGGCCCCGGCGAGCAGTCCGGCAAAAAAGCCGGCGCGCCGAAGGCGGGTGGGTATGCCGCGTCGCATGACGACCAGAACCAGCGACAGCGCCGGCAGTGATGCAAGGATGATCGTCCCCACGCAGATGAACACCGAGAAGGGCGGACGCGCTCCGGACAGCGGCAGACCGGAATCGTCGATAATCGCGCTCACGACAAGGAAAAGCACGGCTGGCGCCAACGCAAAAAGCGGTTTCGGCACGTTTCCGGGGGTCGCCGCGTCACGAACCAGAAACAAGCCGCCGCCCGCCAGCAGCAGCATCGCCGCGACCTTGAACAGGAAAATCCAGCTCCCGAGGATCGAGAGCAAATCGCTCCGGGCGCCGATCAGCATGAGGACGACCATTAGCGAGACCGGAAGCGCGGCGACAGCGCTGGCGGGAAGTGCAACAGCAAGAGAGATGTGTCTGGAATCCGAACGGCCGGCCTCGCTTGCGAGACTGCGCACCAGATCGTCGGTTCCGGACGGTTGCGCCGCCACGTTGTGTGTCATTCTCCGTCCTCCTGTCGCGCCACAGCCATCAGCTTCTTCAACGAGCGGTGGAATGCGATGCGGATGGCGCCCTCGCTGGTTCCGAGGCGATCCGCCGCCTCGCGGTGCGAGGCGCCGTCGATGGCAACCGCGCGAACCGCCGCCTGCTGGCCAGCCGGAAGCGCTGAAACCAGTCTTTCGACGTCCATCCGTTCGTGGTCACGGTGCGAGCCCTCCGCGACAAACAGCATCGACCATTCCTCTTCTGACAGATGCACACGCCCGCGCGCCTGCCGCTGCAACCGGCGCATCGCGTCGATGGCCTTGTAACGCGCGATCGCATTCAGCCAGGGAACCAGCGGGCGGGAAGCCTCCCACTGTCTTCGCCTGGAATGCACCGCAATCAGAATCTCCTGGACCACGTCTTCCGCCTCGTCGGTTCCAAAGCCCACCCGGTGCAGGTGCATCGCGATGATCCGGCGCATCGAAGCGGCGAAGTCCCGAAGAAACGCCTCGTAGGCGGCGGCATCACCACGCCGTTCCGCCAGCATCGCCCGACTCCATTTTACCTCGCGTGCATCCATATCGATCTCTTCGATCCCGGCTCCATGTTCGTTACACCGATGTCGGCATTTTTTTCTTCCCGGACCATGCGTCGATAACGGCGTGCGAGCGTAACGGCGAGGCGTACCGGAGCGAAAGACTCAATTGGAACGCGCTGCGTTCGAGCCCTCCTGAATCGAATAACTCCTGGGACAAATCGCCATGATGAACCGTCGTAATTTCTCGAAAGTCCTTGTCGCTGGAGCCGCGGCATCGCTGGTCGTATCCCGCAGCGGGATCGCCGCCGGCGCGGACAAACCCATCGTCGCCCGGAATGTCGTCTTCGTCCACGGCCTCTTCGCCGACGGCTCATCCTGGAGCGAGGTCATCGCCCGGCTGCAGGCTAAAGGACTGAACGCAACTTCGGTACAAAACCCGTTGACGACACTGCCGGAGGCGGTTGCGTCAGCGCAGCGCGTGCTGGCGCGACAAGATGGGCCGACCGTGCTGCTCGGGCATTCGTTCGGCGGCATGATCGTGACTGAAGCGGGCGTGCATCCGAATGTGTCGGCGCTGGTCTATGTCGCTGCCCGTGCGCCTGATGCGGACGAAGACTTTGCCGCACTCGCAAAAACCTATCCCACGCCGCCGGCGGCGGCAGGCATTGTGTTCGACGGCGATGAAGGGCGACTGGGTGAAGAGGCCTTCCTGCGCGATTTCGCCGGCGATCTGCCGGAGGCCAGGGCAAAGGTGCTCCATGCCGTGCAGCAGCCCTTCAGCAGGCCGCTTCTTGCCGGCAGGGTCTCGCAAGCGGCCTGGCGATCCAAACCCAGCTTCTACGCCGTCTCGACCGAGGATCGTACGATCAACCCCGATCTCCAGCGTTTCATGGCCAGGCGCATGGGGGCGAAGACCATCGAGGTTCCGGCGAGCCATGTGTCGCTCATCTCCCGCCCCGACGAGATCGCCGGGCTTATCCTTGAAGCCGCCGGGTCCCCAGCCTAGCACCGGGCTCGGCCCGCCTTCCTGAGTTGGTTCAAAGAAGCCGTCGATGATTGCACGGCGGGCTCCTCCCGCCTTGCGAGCGATTTGCTTGCGGTTCATTGTGAGGAAGGTTTTGAATATGAGTCGGCGATAATTGTGCCGAGGGCTGTATTTGAGTCGATGCCGATAAGGAGGCCGAGAGGATAATCATGATGGAGCGGCCACTTAAGTATATCGTGACCATGAAGCAAAAGATTGCTCGATCAATCGAAGATGCTTCCGTCCAGCCCATTGATGCTTGATGAGTGACGCTGTTCCGGACTGGAGCGCCATGATTGCCTTCGTGCGTGTCGTTCAGGAAGGTGGATTCACTGCGGCGGCGCGGGTACTTGGCGTGCCAAAAGCGCGTATCAGCCGGAAGGTTCGCGAACTGGAGGAGCGGCTCGGGACGCCGCTGCTGAAGCGAACCACGCGCCGTCTCGGCCTTACGGAGGCAGGGCATATTTATCTTGCGTATTGCGAGAAGCTGATCCGGGATATGGCCGATGCCGAAGAGGCGGTCGCCAGCCTTGGCGCCCGACCACGTGGCTGGTTGCGCGTCACGGCCGCATCCTGGCTCGCGACCGATGTGCTTGCCCCGATGTTTCCGGCGTTTCGTGCCGAGTATCCGGACATCATGATGGATGTAATGGCAACACACGAACCACTCGATATGGTGTCGCTCGATGTCGATCTCGCCTTTCGGCTGTGGATCGGCGACCTGCCGTCCTCGGATCTGGTAGCTCGCCTTTTGTGCAAATTGCCAATGCACATCTACGCCAGCGCCGAATATGCACGGCGTCATGATATGCCCACGAGACCCGAAGAACTGATCGATCATCCGGCGCTCGTGACACATGTGCGTCGGCCGCTCGACGTCGAGCAATGGTGGCTTACAGATGGGCAGGTCGCGGGCTCATATCCGATCCGCGCGGTTGCGGTCGCCAGCGATCCTGGCGTGCTGAAGGCGATGATGCTCGCCGGCGAAGGCCTCTTGCTCGCTACTGAAATCCAGATGCGCACCGAGGTCGCTGCCGGCCGGGCCACTTCTGTGATGCCGGCATGGCGCGGACACGAGCCCGGCCTTTACGCTGTGATGCCAGCAGCCCGCGCGCACCCGCCCAAGGTGCGCGCGCTGGTCGACTTCATGGCGCCCCGGCTGAAGCGCGCCGCTACCCGGCCGCCGGAACGGGAATCAGAGTAGGTCAGCAGAATAAGGGGGCTTGCGGCCGCTCCACGGTGCGGCCGCTTCGAGCTGCGCCGCCAGTTGCAGGAGGATATCCTCGGCGCCAAATCGGGCAGCGAACTGCATCCCGATCGGCAGCCCCGAGTGCGGGTCCTGATTGAGCGGCAGGGAGATGGCGGGCGTGCCGCTCATGTTGAAGAGGCCAGAGAACGGGGCGTGATCGAGAACCCGCCGTACCCAGCCGACTCCGTCGAGATGCTCCGCGCCGTCATGAAGCGCCCCGATCGGCAAGGGCAGGTCGGGCAATGTCGGCGTCAGGAGGATATCGAAGCGCTCGAAGAACGTGCCGATAGATCGGGTGATCATGTTACGCACACTTCCCGCCTCGATCAGATCCACAGCCTTGGTCTCCAGCCCCTGCCGATAGACGGCCAGGCTCGCCGGCTCGACCGTGCTCTCGTCAACTGGCCTCCCGGTCAAACCGGACAGCCATTGAATGAAGGAGGCGTTGTACGCGGTCCAGTAACGCCCCGTCGCCAAAGCATAGGCTTCCCAGGATATGCCGGGATCGAGCGTGACAGGTTCTACCTCATGCCCCAGGGTATCGAGCGTCCTGGCGGTTTGCTCGGCCGCCGACACGATGGATGCAGCGCTTCGTTTCCCGTTCAAAGGGTGGACCATATATCCGATCCGGAGCTTGCGCGGGGAGCGCTGGATCAGCTCGGCATATGGGGTTGCCGGACGCGCGAGCTCAAAGGGTTCGCCGACATTCGGTCCTTCAAGGCAATCCAGCAACGCCGCACTGTCGCGCACGCTGCGGCTCAACACGAACTGACTGGCAAGCCCGCCCCATACTTCATCAAGCGCTGGTCCCATGGAAACCCGGCCACGGCTCGGTTTCAGCCCGACGACCCCTGTGCAGGAGGCTGGAATGCGGATCGAACCGCCCGCGTCCGTTGCATGAGCTACGGGGACAACGCCGGCGGCGACCGCGACCGCCGCGCCGCCACTCGATCCTCCTGCGCTACGTGTCTTGTCCCACGGATTCAGGGTCGGACCGCCGAAAACCGGCTCGGTCGTCGTGCTCATCGCAAATTCCGGCATCGTGGTGCGGCCAATGGCCGTGAAGCCGGCTTTTCTGAAGCGCCGCATCAGGTCACTGTCTTCCGGCATTACCGTTCCGGCGGCAAGGCGGCTGGCGAATTCAAGGCGGCGGTCTTTTACGGTGAGGCCAATCTCTTTCACCGCGAATGGCACGCCCTTGAACGGTCCATTGTCGGCAAGAGGTTCGTCGTCCCAGATCTCGACGAAAGCATTCAATTCCGCGTTGACGAGACGCGCGGCCGAACGCGCCGTATCCGCGAGTTCCGCGGGCGAGACAGCCCCGGTCGAGACGAGAGCAGCGAGACCGACAGAGTCCTGTGTCACATATTCTGAAATGTCCATTTATAGTCTCCCACCTGGCATGCCGAAATTGCCACGCCGTAACGGACAAGGTGGGACGAAGCGCCAGCTTCATAAATAATTGCCGGCGGAACAATGTGTCACGCTGCACGATACAATAGCAATTTTCATGGTTGGGTGGGGTAAGTCAGGATGAGGTCGAGGTAGAAACGTCGCCCACTCCGTCCTGGACGCAGACGCGGCCGAGCAGCGCGGTGATTACAACGGCTTTCGCCACCGAGGCTGCGGCCAGGATGAAAATCATGGCCGCAGCCTCATATCTTCGCCGAGTGACGGCGTGTTGCCGGAGACGAGCGCTTCCGTCGCCGCGCCCCATCATTCCGACCGTAACCTTATATGAAGGTCGTCGGCATGGTCGCCGAGGATGACCGGGTGGCGGCCGAAGCGCGGTCCCACACCGTCGACCGTTCTTGCCTATTTATGCACCTCATCTGGGGCGAGTATTTTATCCGCCCGCGACCGCGCCCCTGCGTGAGGCGGAGCCGGGCGAACCGGCTCCGCGCTCGATCGCCGTCGTTACGAAGCGCGGGCGCGACGCAACGCTTCGATGACCGCGTCCGCCAGCGGCGCCGTCGATGTGGGGTTCTGACCACTCATGAGGTTGCCGTCGGTGACGACATAGGCGCCCCAATTCGGGCCTTGGGAGTAGACGGCGCCCCGTTCGCGCAACGTCGCGGCGAGCAGCCACGGCGCATTGTCCGCAGTGCCGAACTCAACCTCCTCCTCATCGCTGAACGAGGTCATGCGGCGGCCGGCGAACGTCCAGGAGCCGTCCGCGTTGGTGGCCGCGAGCAGGGCGGCCTGACCGTGGCAGACCGGTGCGATGATTATGCCGGCCCGGTTGGCTTCCACGAGGATGCGGCCCATGTCGGCGTCCTTGTAGAGGTCCTCCACGGGGCCATGGCCGCCGGGGATCAGCACGGCCGCATAGCGTGCGGTGTCGATCCCGGCCAGCGTCAGCGGATTGGCGATGCGCGCGGCGTTCGCGCGGAGATAGGCGTTGAAGTGTCGGACATGCGCCTCGCCCGCGACGGCGGGATCCAGGCTCTTGGGGTCCATGGTCGGGGCGACGCCGCCCGGCGTGGCGAGCTCCACATTGTAGCCGGCCGCGACGAGCTTCTCGTCCAGAACGATGAACTCTTCCGCCCAGACGCCGCTTTCATATTTCGAGCCGTCGGCCCGGGTCCATTCGCTCGCGGCGGAGAGCACGATGAGGACGTTCTTCTGGGAACTTGCGACCTGCGCCTGCGCGGCCGTCACGCCGAATGTGAGCATGGCAGTCGCCGCGATTGCGGCCACGGCCTTGACGACCATCCGGCGGCCGGTGGCCGCAAGCGTGATGATGCCGTCTCGATCAACTGATCGGTTGTCCATGGAAAACTCCTTTGGTGAGGGGTTTGCGTTGATGAGGGGTTTGCGTTGACCTCGCCATCATCATCGACCGACCACCTCAGATGTTGCCCGAAACTCGGAAGTTCTTGCCTAATTTTCCAAAGGGCGTTGAAGCCTCGAAGGGCATGTCTTACAATATGACGCATGTCTCAACTCTTGCTCGACACTGTAAGCCGATACGCGCAGGCGCACGCCGATGGAACGGGCGTCGCCCAAACGCCCATTCCTTGTCTGACGATCATTCGCGAAACTGCGCCGACTGCGCTGCAGTACGCGATCAATAAGCCGCTTGTCGCCCTTGTGCTTCAGGGCAGCAAGCGTGTCACGATGGGAAGCAGGACCTTCGACTTCGGCGCCGGAGAATCGTTGCTGATCACGGCCGACGTACCGACCGTCAGCCAGATCACCAAAGCCAGCCTCAACGCGCCCTATCTGGCGCTCATCATCGACCTCGATATCGCCCTGATCGAGGGCCTCGTGGTGGAGATCGGTTTCTCGCCGTTCGTCGCCGATACCCCTATCCGGGTGGACCCCACCGAGACGGAAGTGACCGATGCGGCCTTGCGGTTGATGCGGCTCCTCGACCGACCGGCATCTGTACCTATTCTTCAGTCGCAACTGACCCGTGAACTGCATTATTGGCTGCTTTCAGGTCGACACGGAGGCGCCATCCGCGCCCTTGGGGTTGTCGATAGCCACGCGCAGCGCATCACTCGCTCCGTCGCGCTGATCCGCGAGCACTTCGCCAAACCCTTGAGAGTCGAACATCTGGCAGAGGTCGCCAGGATGAGTCTGTCGTCCTTCCACGAGCACTTTCGGATGATCACCTCGCTATCGCCGCTGCAATTCCAAAAGCAGCTCAGGCTGATCGAGGCTCGTCGGCTGATGCTGGCGGAAGGCGAGATGATCAGTAACGCCGCCTATGCCGTGGGCTACGAAAGCATTCCGCAATTCACCCGGGAATACGGCCGCCTGTTCGGACTTCCGCCCGCCCGCGACATCAAGGCTGCGAAGACGCGGATGAAACCCGCCGCCTGACGCCCGACGCATTCATCCGTGAGCGCCTATCGCGCCTGCTTTCATCCGCATGATCCGTCATGTGACGGACGGCATCGGCCATTGCGCGACAACTTCGACAGGGAAACATCCGCTGCGATCTTCGCAAGGCTATGCTGATAGGCGTCAAACATAACCGGGACGTTTCTCGCACCTGAAGAGGTCGCTGAACGTTAGCAACGCGCCAGCGCAGTTCACCCATCCAAAACATTTCGAACGAATAGGCAAGAACTTCCGAGCTTCCGGCAACTTACGCCCGCTTCCTGGGGGCAAAGTTGTCGGAAACCCGCCCGGCGCCAGCCGTGTCCACCCCAAGCTCGGGAGTCCCGTCTATGAACGCCCAATTCAACCTACTTATCAACGGTCAGGAACGCTCAGGCTCGGCTGGCGAAACCGAGGCTGTGCTCAACCCGGCGACAGGTGAGGCGATCGGCCATATCGCCTATGCGTCGTCGGCGGATATTGACGACACGATTGCATTGGCCGTCCGCGGAATGCGCGAGTGGCAGGCCGTAACGCCCTGGGAGCGCGGCCGCATCCTCAAGCGCGCGGCCGATATCCTGCGGCGCGATGGTGAGATCGCTGCGCGCACCATGACGCTCGAACAGGGTAAGCCGTTGGCGGAGGCCCGGATCGAGGTCGAGCGCGCGGCCGACTTCCTCGAATGGGGTGGCGAGCAGGCGCGTCGTATCAGCGACCGTGTGATTACGGGGCGCACGCCGGGCAGCCGGGTCGAAGTCCAAAGTTACCCGATCGGTGTGGTCGCCGCCTTCACGCCGTGGAATTTCCCGATGGCGCTCGCCGCGAAAAAGTTCGCCGGCGCGCTCGGCGCAGGCTGCGCAATCATCTGCAAGCCCTCCCAGGAAACGCCCGGCTCAGTGCTGGTGATGGCCAAGGCATTGCTTGAAGCGGGGGTGATGCCCGCCGCCCTCGCGGTCATCTTTGGAGATGCCGGACGAATTTCAGACCATCTCATCGCCGCGCCTGAGATCGCGAAGGTCACGTTCACGGGGTCGATCCCGATCGGCAAGCGGCTGGCGGCCGCTGCCGCTTCCCGCATCAAGCCGGTCACGATGGAGCTCGGCGGCCACGCGCCAGTGATCGTATGCGCCGATGTCGACCCCGACTGGGCCGCCCAGATGCTTGTGCGCGCCAAGTTCATGAACGCCGGTCAGATCTGCCTGTGTCCGACGCGCTTCTTCGTCGAGGAGCCCATTCGCGAGCGCTTCACCAGGCGCTTTGTCGAATTGGCGAGCGCACTACGCATCGGCGACGGAACCGATCCCTCAACTGAAATGGGACCGCTGGCCAATGCCCGACGGCTCGAAGCGATCGCCGCCCTGGTCGATGATGCGCGGGAACGCGGCGCCTCGGTGCTGACCGGTGGCGAGCGCCACGGCGATCACGGCTTTTTCTACAGCCGACCGTGCTCGCCAACGTCCACGATGACGCCGCCATCCTGCATGAAGAACCTTTCGGCCCGGTCGCGCCAATCCTGCCTTTCACCGACGAGGCGGACATGCTGTCACGCGCGAACGGTCTCGAGTTCGGCCTCGCCTCCTACATCGTCACCAACGACGTCCACCGCGAGCGCCGCCTGACCCGAGCCCTGAACTATGGCGTGGTCGGTGTGAACGGCGCCGTCATGCACTATCCCGAGGCCCCGCTCGGCGGCTGGAAGGAAAGTGGCATCAGCACTGAAGGCGGCATCGAGATTCTTGATCCGTACACGCGGACCAAACACGTCAGCGTCGCGTGACGCTCCGCCGATCGTCCAGGAGCCAGCCGGCAATGCTCGACCACTTCACGCCACTGTCGTTCATCGCAGGCCCCGCGATCCTGACAAGCGCCTGCGCCATCCTGCAGAACGGAGCGTCCATCCGGTACAATCTCGCCATCACCCAATGGCGTGATTTCCGCGCCTCGTTAGCGGCCGGGGACGATCGGGTGGCGCAGCAGTATCGCGACACCCAGGCAGCCCTGGCCCTGGCGGAACAAAGAATACGCCTGCTGCTTCTGGGGCTTGGCCATCTCAACGCGGCCGTGGCGCTGTTCGCGGCGACCGCGACACTGGGCCTCGGCGGCGCCTACCTTGTCCAGTGGCGCATCCTGCCGGCCGAAACGGTTGGATTCGTCATCGTGAGCGCAGGCAGCGCCGCGCTTCTTTTCCTTCTCGCATCAACCTTGGCGTTCTTCCGCGAAGGCGCATGCGGCCGAGCGCTGCTCACGCTGCACCGCGACCTTCGGGAGCCCGACGGCGCCGGCCAACATCGTGGGAATGACAGTAATCATGCCATCTGAACCCATTCTGCCATTAACGCTTCTCGACTCACCCTTGTTCGGCGCCAGCCTCGTCGATGCGGACACGCGCGAAATCTTCAATTTCCAGAGCTTTGTGCAGCGTTGCATCGAGTGCGAAGTCGCACTGGCGCGCGCGCAAGCACGGCTGGGCGTCATTCCAATCGAAGCCGCCGATGGCATCGCGGCGACCGCACAGCGCTTCCATTGCGACTGGGAGCGGCTACAGCACGATACCGAGATAGTCGGCTATCCCATCCTGCCACTGGTCGAGCAACTCGCTGACGCCGCCGGCGACGCGGGTCGCTATCTGCATTGGGGCGCGACCACCCAGGACATCATGGATACCGCCACGATCCTCCAGGTTCGCAGCGGAATCAAGGCTATCAAAAGACGGCTGGAAGAGGCTGTCGGCGCCCTCCGGCGTCTCGCCGCCGCTCATCGTGACACGCCAATGGCGGGACGTACTCATCTCCAACACGCGCTGCCGATCACCTTCGGCTACAAGGCCGCCGTCTGGCTGTCGGCGCTTGGCCGCCATCGCGAGCGGCTGAAGCAGCTCAAGCCTCGCGTGCTCGTGGTCGAATTCTCGGGCGCGTCCGGCACGCTGGCGTCGCTCGGTGACAAGGGCCTTCCGGTACAGGAGGAACTCGCAAGGGTTCTCGGTCTGGCCGTCCCGCCGATCACCTGGCATTCCGCGCGCGACGCCCTGGCGGAGACGGTGCAGGTTTTGGGTCTGATCACCGGCAGCTTGGCCAAGATCGCAGTCGACGTGTCGATCATGATGACGACCGAAATCGGCGAAGTGGCCGAACCGTTCGTCCGCCATCGCGGGGCATCGAGCACGATGCCGCAAAAGCGTAACCCCATCTCGTGCGAACTGATCATCGCGGCGGCGAAAATGGTTCGCCAGCACGCCGGGCTGATGCTCGACGCATTAGCGCATGACTTCGAACGCGCGACCGGACCCTGGCACATCGAATGGGCCGCGGTTCCGGAGAGCTTCGCGCTCACATCTGGCGCGCTGGCCCAGGCCAGCTTCCTGCTTTCGGGCCTCGAGGTCTATCCGGATCGGATGCGCGCCAATCTTGACGTGTCGCGTGGCCTCATCGTCGCCGAAGCCGTGATGATGGCGCTGGCCCCGATCACCGGCCGGCAATCCGCACACGACATCGTTTATGCGGGCTGCCGTGAGGCCGTCGAGACTGGCGTGTCGCTGTTCGAAGTGCTCGCCAAGGCGCCGGACGTGGCGGCGCCCCTAGGGCTTGAACGACTGCGGACGCTCACCGACCCGGCGAACTATCTCGGCGCCTCCGGCCTGATGGTCGATCGCGTCCTCTCTGTCGGCCACGCCCTCGTTCTGGAGGAATAGGCAAGAAAGGCCGACGATCCGGCAACACGGATCGGGAGCGCTCGATAAAAATACCAAATACCCCCACAAACCCAATGATGGAGCTTCAGATGACCACCATTTCTATCGTCACCGGCGCGAATCGCGGTCTTGGCCGCAACACCGCGATCAGCATTGCCCGCCGCGGCGGTGACGTCATCCTCACCTACCGCAGTGGCGCCGAACAGGCACAGGCCGTCGTCGCGGAGATCGAGGCGCTTGGCCGTAAAGCGGTCGCGCTGCAGCTCGATGTCGCTGACGTTTCGGGCTTCGCTGCCTTCGCCGACAAGATTCGCGCGGCGCTCAAGACCTGGGGACGTGACAGCTTCGATCACCTGGTCAACAACGCCGGTCATGGCGAGATGGCCGGGATCGCCGAGACGACCGAGGCTCAGTTCGACCTGCTGTTCAACGTCCATGTGAAGGGCGTATTCTTCCTGACGCAGACTCTGCTGCCGCTCCTGGCCGATGGCGGCCGGATCGTGAACTTCTCCTCCGGCCTGACCCGCGTCTCCAATCCGGGCTTCTCGGCCTATTCGGCCGCCAAGGGCGCGGTCGAGATCCTGACGCTCTATATGGCGAAGGAATTCGCCGGGCGCGGCATCACCGCAAACACAATCGCACCCGGCGCGATCGAGACCGATTTCCTCGGCGGCGCGGTGCGCGACACCCCGGCCTATAACGAGGCTTTCGCGGGTATGACTGCCCTTGGCCGTGTGGGGCTGCCCGATGATATCGGCCCGGCAGTCGCGAGCCTGCTCGGTCCGGACAATCGCTGGATCACGGCGCAGCGCATCGAAGTGTCCGGCGGCCAGAATATCTGACCTGCCATGTCTCGTCCCGGGCCTCCCCCCAGCCCAGGACGGGGCGCCTGGTCGCCGCGCACAGCGCACCAGCCAACAATCTCAACCTCACAAGTGGAATAAATCATGCCCAAGATCATCGTCCATGCCCCCGCCACAGCCTTAGACCCCAAGGCTCGGCAGGCTATCGTCGCCGAACTGACCGATTTCGCGCTCGATTGCGAGGCGCTGCCCAAGTCTCCCTTCGTGAAGAGCACGGCTTGGACCTACTTCAATCTTTATGATGGCGACACGTTCTTCATAGGCGAGCAGCCGGCCAAGTCCAACGCCATCAGCGTACAGATCTTTGTCCTCAAGGGCGGTCTCGACGCCGATGCGAAGAAAAAACTCATCACCGGCGCGACAGCAATCTTCGGTCGTCAATTGGGCATCCCTGATCGCGTACCGATCTACGTCGTCATCCAGGAAATCGCTGAGGCGAACTGGGGCATCTTCGGAAGCAACCCCGATCTCGCCGTACTGCGGGCCACGCCTCTCGACGCGCCCGCCATCTGAAAGAGCGGCGCGCGATGCTTTCGCGCATCTGCCGCCGCAGAAACCCTTCCCGACTTTCAAGTGGACCCGCTCTCCGAGCACGGATCACGGACGTCGGCCAGCGCCGTGATTAGGCAGGAGAAGAACCATGACCAAAGTGCTGATTGTCCTTTCCGCAGCAGACAAGTGGACGCGCGCAGACGGCTCCATCTACGAATCCGGAGTGTGGGCACAGGAATTCGTCGATCTGGACAAGGCGTTCGTCGAGGCTGGCTATCAGGTCGACCTGGCCAGTCCGGGCGGCATCGCGCCGACGATCGACAAGAAGAGCCTCGATGCGGCGATCGTCGGCGACGAGGTGGCTGCGGAGATGCGGCGCTACATCGATCAAAATGCCAAGCGGATCGATAATCCGTTGGTGCTCGCTGACATCAGCGCGAGCAGCTATGACGCGGTGGTGATCCCCGGCGGCCACGGTCCAGTCGAGGACCTTTACAAGGATCGCAACATGGGTCGAGTGCTGGTCGAGGCGGACCGGCAATCTAAAGTCATCGCATCGGTTTGCCACGGGCCGGCGGCTCTCCTGGCCGCGCAGGACGAAAACGGCCAGTGGCCGTTTGCCGGACGCCGGATGACCTCGTTCACCGATGAGGAGGAGATTGAGTTCGGAACGGCGGACAACGCACCCTGGCTGCTCGCTGATACCTTGCGCAAATCCGGTGCAGTCTTCGCGCAGGGGCCTAATTGGGGAGCCTTCATCGTCAAGGACGGCAACCTCCTGACTGGCCAGAATCCCGCGTCGTCTTCCATGTTGGCGGAAGCCGTGATCGAGACGCTCGGCTAAGAAGCCGCCCTGCCGCATTTCGATCGAGCGCGAGGGAATGATCATCGGCGGCGGCGGATTAATCTCCGACGCCGCCGATGACGTTCCAGGCGTCCTGTCTCGGACAGGGCGCCGACCACAGCGAAAAATCTGCCCGCCACACTCAAACATCGTCCAGGCAATGGAGGCAGGACATGCCATACCCTTCTAGGACCATCGGAAACCTCTCGGCCCAGGCAATCAACATCGGCGACATTACGCTTCCCCTCGCTCCGAATATGCGAGGGCCGGCGTCGAGCCGCGCCGAGGTTCTGAAAGCCATCTCCGGCCAGACCATCGTGCCGATGCAAGATCTGCTGGTGCGCGGTGGCCGGACCAATATTCTCGTCGATGCGGGCAGCTATGACATAGATGGAAGCTCCGGCTATTCGATCGCGGGCTACCGTGCCCCAGCTTCCCTGCAGGACCAGCTCGCATCCATTGGTGTCCCGCGGGAGAGTATCGGGCATGTCGTGATGACCCATTCCCATTGGGACCACTTCCAACGGCGCCACGATGCTTGAACATGGGCGGCGCGTTCCGACCTTTCCCAATGCCCGTCATTACATCAACCGGGCGGATTGGACGAATATGCAGAGTTCGATCGCGCGCACAGGAACACGTGAAGCGCTGACGTTTCCGTGCTTGAAGGACGCAGGTCTGCTGCATGTGATCGACGATACCGTCGAAATCGAACCCGGTGTGACGATCATCCCCGCACCTGGAGAGACGCCCGGCCATCAGATCGTCCGTTTTGCCTCGGCTGGCGAAACGCTCTATGCGGTCGGCGACATGTATCATCATCCTATCGAAGTGATGTTCAGGGACTGGATGATGTCCTGGGCGGACCCTGAGAGCAGTCGGCGAAGCCGCGACGTTTTCCTCAGGGACGCTATTCCGGAGCGCGCCTGGCTGATGGCTTCGCACATCGCCGGCTTCGGCCGTCTCGATTCATCAGATGGGACGGTTGATTGGGAGTGACCTTCGATTCTCCCCATTGCAATCTCCAACAGGCATCACAGTCCATAGCCTGCACAGGGTCAATCCCGCCAATGTGGTCTCACTGGCATCCAGCATCCCTTGCTCAGGTGCTGGCGGCCCTCCTTCCCGCGACTCAAATGCAACCTTTCCCCGCGGTGGCAGGCGACATCCCGTTTGAGGTAGATTGTTCCCGGCGCAGAATCGCGTTATTTTTGCCACACTCGCGAAGAAAACCCGCGACGTAGTATCCGGCCTTACTTCGCTATGACCTTCCACCCGGTGCTTCCACGGCGCTTCCACGGCCATTTCGCGTTTTGGCATTCGGGCAGCAAAAAGCCCGCTAAGCTGTTGACTTAGCGGGGCTTTTGATGTTTTGA
>NZ_JBSEFH010000036.1:0-45119 GCF_053570585.1 Pseudochelatococcus sp. B33
CGCCGTAAACTCTATGTTGTTCCGGAGCTTGTCCAATTCGATGGATTAAACTGAATGCAGGCTGCCATAGGCACGGCGGCGAGGGATATTGCGTTTTATCGATAACGTCCCGAAGTTCGCCGGTTCGGCCGGGATCGGATCATCCGCATGTGGGCCAGGTCACGGCGGAGGAATGCCTGCTGCCTCTCGATGTGGCGGGGCGCGGGGCCGAGCGCGCGGCGTTGGAGGCGGCGACGGTCGGCCCGTCCTATCGCAGCTATTTCTGGCAGGGCCGCCAGTGGGCGTTCCCCATCGATGCCGCGACGCAGGTGATGGCCTGGCGGCCGGACCTGCTGCCGAAGGCGCCGGCGAGCTGGGACGAGGTCGTAGCCCTCGCCCGCGACGGCAAGGTGCTGCTGCCGCTGCGGTCGCCGCACGCGCTGATGACTTTCTTCACGCTGGCGGCCAATATCGGCCGGCCCTGCTCGACGCTACCGGGCAGGTTCGCGGATCCCGAGGCAGGTGCCCGCGTCTATGAGATGATGCGCGAACTGGCGGGGCATATCGATCCCGCCTGTTTCGACATGGACCCAATCGACGCTTCCGAGGCCATGGCGAAGCAGGACGCCGCGTGAGCCTGCATTCCCTACACCTACGGCTATGTCAGCTATGGGCGCGAAGGCTTTCGTCCGCGGCGTCTGGCCTTTGCCGACATTCCTGTCGCCGGCGCGTCGGGACCGGTCGGCGGCACGCTGGGCGGCACCGGCATCGCGGTATCGGCACGCACCGGCCATCCGGGGGAGGCGGTGGACTTCGCCTACTGGATCGCGTCGGAGGGCGTGCAGCGCGGTCCCTATGCCCACGCCGGCGGACAGCCGGGCCATGTGCGGCCGCCTGGGAAGACGACGCCGTCAACGCTGATACCGGCAATTTCTACCGCCTGACGCGCGCCACGCTCGAAGGTTCTTACCTGCGTCCGCGCCACGAGGGTTACATGGCGTTTCAGGCGGCCGCATCCAGCCGCATCAGCGATGGATTGAGGGCGCGGCGGGCCACGGCGGCCGTCCTTTCCGACCTCGAAGCCCTTTTCCAAAAGAGCTTCGCGGGCAAGTAGGCGTCTCGCGGGCCGGTGTCCGGGCCGCCAGGGCAGTTGAAAGGGGATATACATGGTATATGTGGGAACTCTCGCAAACAAGGTCACGCTGGTGACCGCAGCAGGACAGGGCATCGGCCGCGCTATCGCAGAAGCGTTCGCCGTCCGTGGCGCAAAGGTCTGGGCGACCGATCTGAACGAGAATGCGCTCGCGGGTCTCGATGTGGAGCGCCGCTGCGGGCTCGACGCCCGTGACGACGGGGCGGTCAGGGAACTGATCGCCGAGATCGGAACCGTCGACATCCTCGTCAACGCGGTCGGCTTCGTTCACAACGGCACCATTCTGGAATGCACCGAGGACGATCTCGACTTCGCTTTCGACGTGAACGTGAAGTCGATGATGCGGACCATCTCCGCGGCGCTTCCCGGAATGCTCGCGCGCGGGGACGGCTGCATCATCAACATCGCGTCCGTGGCGGGCAGCATCAAGGGCGTTCCGAGCCGCTTCGCCTATGGCGCCACGAAGGCGGCCGTCATCGGCCTGACCAAGTCGGTCGCCGTCGACTACGTCACCCAGGGCATCCGCTGCAACGCGATCTGCCCCGGTACGGTCGAGAGCCCGTCGCTCGAACAGCGGCTGCGGGCGCTCGGCGACTACGAGAAGGCGCGTGCCGCCTTCATCGCGCGCCAGCCGATAGGGCGCATCGGACGTGCGGCGGAGATCGCCGACCTCGCCGTCTATCGGCGGGCGCGACCTACACGACCGGCCAGACGCACATCATCGACGGCGGTTGGGTGAACTGATGCCGGCGGGGCGCCGTCCGTCCGCGCCGGCTTGTCATGCATCCGGGTTGTCCCCGCGTGCTCCTGTTTCGGGAAGGTTGCAATGAGCGAGAATATCAATTTCAGGGTCGACGGGCATGTCGCGACGATCACGCTGGACCGACCTGCCAAGCTGAATGCCATGACGCCGGAAATGATCGAGGGATTGCTTGCGGTCGTGGCGGAATGCAACGTCAGCAACACCATCCGCTGCGTGATCCTGACGGGGGCGGGCGAGAAGTCTTTCTGCGCGGGGTCGGACATTCGCGAACTCGACACGTACGATACACCGTGGAATTTCCGCAATCGCCCCGACTATTGCGATGCGATCCGCAAGCTGCTCAAGCCGACCATCGCGGCCGTGAAAGGATATGCCTTCGGTGGCGGCCTCGAAATGTCGATGAGCTGCGACATCCGCATCGCCTCGCCGAACGCGCGCTTCGCCTCGCCGGAAATCAAGCTCGGCTGGATCGGCGGTGGTGGCATGGCGGCCTTCCTCACGCATTCGGCCGGCGCCTCCAACGCCGCCCTTATGCTGCTCACCGGGGAGCCGGTCGACGCTGGCCGGGCGCTGCAATGGGGCCTGGTCAGCGAGGTCGTGGAACAGGAGAAGCTCGTGCCGCGCGCACGCGAGCTTGCCGGGATCATCGCCTCGCGCGCGCCGATCGCGGCCGAGACCGCCAAGCTCAACCTGCGCGCCGCGCATACGATGCCGCTGGAGAAGGCCATCGAATACGAACGTGACCTGCAGACCATCTGCTTCGCCACCGAGGATGCGCATGAAGGCCGCAGGGCATTCGCCGAAAAACGCGCGCCCGTGTTTCATCGCAAGTAGGAAACGGGAACCGACTATGCGTCGCGGGAGAGGCATAGTTCCGGATATCGCTGTCCCGGCCGGGGCGCGTCGATCAGGGCGTGCTTCGAGCAAGCATGTTTCAGGCAAGGCAGGTTTCGGCCCGGGCAATCCGTGGGATCGGGCATCGCCTGCATCCGGCGGGGGAAGACGCATCGCGTCAGTGCCGGTGCGACGGCGGGCAGCGCGTTGTCTTCGCACGCCGCTGTCCCTGCCGCCTCAACAAAATGGAACGGAAGCAGGCATTGTCTTGCCCGGTTGGTTTCCAGGAACGTCCAGTTGATTAGAATTTATATTATGTAAATCTGTGCCAACCGTAGAATATAATTATCGTAAAATAGACTTGTGTGTTATTTATATATTGCATGTCAGCCTTGGGTAATATAAATATCCGCCTCCGTGATGTACGACGGAGCGTATGCTGACGCTCTTCAGGACGATCAGGCGTCCCGGTTCCTGTCATCTGGCAGAGGAAGGGAACGTTGCAACCGCCGGAGGCAATCAGTGATCATGGACACTGATGGCCGCTGGCTGCTGGAATGTACTTCCATCGCATCCGTGCCACCATGTTTCGGAGAACTGGCCGTGAATACCGGATCCGTCGAGATGCAGGCGATTGCGGCGATGATGCCGTGGATCCTGCTCGCCGTCACGGCCGGCGTTCCGCCTCCCGCCTGCGCGGTGGTTTCCGGGCCGCGTGCAGCCCGAAAACCGCGACGAGCAGCGAATGCGGGGAGGCGACGCGGCGATCTTTCGGGAATGGCCGGATAGCGTCAGGCGGATTGTGCGCCTCCTCGGCGTAGTGCCCGGCCCTTGGGCCGGCTGTCGATGAGGAGGGAGACAATCGATGAATCAGGTGGATCGATCCTGCGGCCTGTATGACGATACGGTCGAAAAGAACAATTGCGGCGTCGGCTTCATCACCCGCAAGGACGGACAGCAGACCCACGAGGTCATCCGGCTGGCGGACGAGGCGCTGTGCGCGGTGCCGCATCGCGGCGGCATGTCGGCGGAGGGCGTGGGCGATGGCGCAGGGGTATCGATCGACGTGTCGCTTGCCTTCTTTCGCAAGCTGACGGGACGTGCCGATCTCGAACCGGGGCTGTTCGGAATCGGCAACTTCTTCTGGCCGCGAGGCGGCGAGGCGCAGCGGCGGGCGGTCGATCTCGTTTCCGCCGTATTGCGCGACGAGGGGCTCGGCATCGTGCTGGTGCGCGACGTGCCGGTGAATGACGATGCGTTGCGGCCAGCGGCCGTCCGCTTCCAGTTGCCGATCCGTCAATGGGTTTTCATGGCGCCGCCGGAGATGTCGCAGGCCGCTTTCGACCTGACGATCTACCGTGCGCTGCAGGCCATCGAGGCGCAAGCGTTCACCGATTCCGGGCTTGGCGAACTCTATCCGTTGTCGCTGTCAGCGCGCACGCAGGTGTTGAAGGGCCGCCTGAACTCGAATGAGGTCATCCCCTATTTCCGTGACCTCGCAGACCCGGATCACGGGGTGCGCAGCCTGTTCTTCCATACCCGCTTTTCCACCAATACCGATCCGCATCCGAGCATGGCGCAGCCTTTCCGGCTGATGGCGCACAACGGTGAGCTGAACACGGACAAGAAGAACCGCCTGTCCGAGGCCGCCGTAGTGCGCGCCCGCAACGGCCGCATCGTCCGCCCCAGGGGCCAGTCCGACAGCTGCCGTTTCGACCAGACCCTGCACGGCCGGCTGATGGACGACGCGCTCGATCTGGTCACGGCTGTCGTGTCCATGATGCCACCCGCGTGGGAGAACAACGGGGATCTCGACCCCGACGTGCGGGCGATGCTCGAATACTTCTCGCTCTACGAGGAGAAGAACGACGGCCCGGCGGCGCTGATCTTCGGCAACGGCGACATCATCGGCGCACGCCTCGACCGCCTCGGCCTGCGGCCGCTGCGCACGGTGGAGACGGCGGACTATCTGTGCGTGATGTCGGAAGCGGGGCAGATCGGCTTTCCGCCGGAGACCGTCATCCACCGCGGGCGGATCGAGGCGGGCGGCATGCTCTATTTCGACCATCGCGAGGGGCGGGCGTTTGGCACCGACGAAGCCCTGCGGCGGATCGCGGCACGGCGTGACTACAAGGCGTTGGTTGCGGCCGCGCGGGTCAATATCGAGGATCTGCCGGCCATCCCGGCCGAGCGGCAGGGCTCGCCCCTGCGCTACAACGGCGATTTCAAGCGCTGTCAGCGCTACGTCGCCTATGCCCACAACCAGGAAAGCTTCCGCTTCCTGATGGACCCCATGCTGGAGACCGGCGCGGAGAAGGTGTCGGCCATGGGCTACGGCAACGCCATCAACGCCCTGTCCGACCAGGAGGGCGGCGTCGCCAAGTACTTCTCGCAGCGTTTCGCCCAGGTCACGAACCCGCCCCTCGACAGCCTGCGCGAAGCCGACGGCATGACGATGCGCGTGGCGCTCGGCGCCAAGGCGGGTGTCGGCGGTGCGGCCTCGCGGCAAATCGTCATTCGTTCGCCGCTGCTGTCGCATCTGGAGATGCTGCAACTCAGGGAGCAGAAGCTGACGCCGTTCAGGAAATTCGAGCTCCTGTACGGGCCGGTGTTCGGCGACGCGGCTGCCAATGCGCGGGCGCTGGAGGAGGCCATCGACGTCCTTTGCCGGGATGTCGCTGATTTCGCGCACGAACAAGGCGGCATCGCCGTGCTGTCCGACAGGCACGTATCGCGCGAGCGAGCCGTGCTGCCGCTGACCATCGCGATTTCCGCCGTCAACCAGAGGCTGATCGACGAGGGGCTGCGGCTGCGCATTTCCGTCATCGCGGAGAGCGGCCAGATTGCCTCCGCCCACCATGTCGCGACGGCGCTGGGCTTCGGCGCATCCGCTGTCTATCCGCTGGGGGTGCAGCTGCGCGCCGAGGAGAAGTTCGGTGAGGAGGGTGCGGACAAGGCGTTCGGCAAGTTCGTCAAGGCGGCCGAGAAGTCGCTGATGAAGACGATGGGCAAGGTTGGGCTCTGCACGGTCGAGAGCTATATCGGTGGTGAGTTCTTCGAGCCGAACTTCCTCGATACGAACGATCCCGTGCTGCGCCGCTACTTCCCCAACATGAAGACTCCGGTCGGTGGCGTCGGCTTCGAGACCATCGCTCAGGCGGTGGCCGACTGGCACGAGCGGGCATCGCTCGTGCACAAAGAAAGCGACATTCCGCTGCTCGGCCTCTTCAAGGAACGCAACGATGGGGCGGGCCATTCCTTCGGCACGGTGGCGGTGCGCGGCTTCGTCGACATGACCGAGGAGCGCATCAGCCGCCCGGGTGCAGCCGGGGAGGATGCCGATATCCTGCGTCTGCTGCCGCTCAACCGCATGGAGGACGCGTTCGGTGTCGACGAGACCGCCTATCGCGAGACGAGCTTCGAGCAATTGTCTCCCGAGGCCATCGACAATTTCCGCATCACGCCGGGCTATCGTGCCTTCAGCCGCATGATGGCGCAGGAGCGCGCCCGGCGTCCGGCGGCGCTGCGCGATGTGCTGGCCTTCCCCGCCGATGTGACCTGCCTCAACCATGCCGAGGATTTCCGGCGCGAGATGGGACGCTTCTCGCGCAGGGGCAACAACGGTTTCCAGGTGCGCGGACTCGCATGCCGCCGCACGGCAGAGGACGAGTTCCGCCTGCGGCTGACGGCCGTGCCCGACGCGGTGGCCGGCGCCCTCAGCGCCGCCGCCAACGACGTCGGCCGCCTGACGGCGATGGGGCAGTCGCTGCTGCTGCGCTTCGGCGAGGACATCACCGGCCACTGGCTGGAGGAAGGGGAGCTCGTCCTGCGCGCCACGGGCGAGGCGCGTGGCTATCTCGCGCTTCTGCGCCGCGCGCCGGACAGCATTCCCCTTGAGGACGTGCAGCGGGCGAGCGAGATCACGCGCCAGTTCGCCTCCGGTGCGATGAGCCACGGCGCGTTGAACGCGCCGGCGCACGAGGCGGTCGCCCACGGCACCAACATGGTGGGCGGCCTGTCGAACTCCGGCGAGGGGGGCGAGCACATCTCCCGCTACGGCACCATCCGCGCCTCACGCATCAAGCAGTTCGCCTCGGGCCGCTTCGGCGTGTGGGCGGGCTATCTGGCCGATCCGATGCTGGAGGAGCTGGAGATCAAGATCGGGCAGGGCGCCAAGCCCGGCGAGGGCGGCCAGCTGCCGGCCAAGAAGGTGACGGTCGAGATTGCCGCCGCGCGCGGCGGCACGCCGGGCGTGGAGCTCGTGTCGCCGCCGCCACATCACGACACCTACTCAATCGAGGATCTCGCGCAGCTCATCCACGACTGCAAGGCGGCGAGGGTGCGGGTGATCGTCAAGCTGGTGTCGTCCGAGGGCGTCGGCACCATCGCGGTCGGCGTGGCGAAGGCGGGCGCGGATGTCATCAACGTCGCGGGCAACACCGGCGGCACGGGTGCTGCCGCCGTCACCAGCCTCAAGTACACCGGTCGTGTGGCCGAGATCGGCGTCGCGGAGGTGCATCAGGCGCTGTGCGCCAACGGCCTGCGCCAGAAGGTGACGCTGCGCTGCTCCGGCGCGCATCAGACGGCGAGCGACGTGGTCAAGTCCGCGCTGCTCGGCGGGGACAGCTTCGAGTTCGGCACGGCGGCGCTGATGATGCTCAAGTGCGTCATGGCCAAGAACTGCAACATCAAGTGCCCAGCCGGGCTCACCACCAATTCCGAGCTGTTCGACGGCGATCCGCGCGCGCTGGCGCAATATCTGGTGAACGTCGCCCACGAGACGCGCGAAATCCTCGCGACGCTCGGCCTGCGGTCGCTGCGCGAGGCGCGCGGGAGGTCGGACCTGCTCCACCTGCTTGACCATCCGGCGAGCGTCGGCCAGCTTGATCTGCGCGCCATGCTGACGGTGGCCGATGCAACGCCCGTCTCCGACCCGGTCTACATGGAGGCGGACTATTCGCGCGATGATGACTGGTTCCGGCAGGTGCACGCGGCGCTGGTCGACGGGCGGGAATTGACCGTCGAAATCGGCGGCGGGCATCTCGGCAACCGCAACAAGAGCATCGGTGGCCAGCTTGCGGTCGATATCGAGCGGCTGCTCAACCACACGCTGACAGAGGCGAATGCGCGGGCGCTGCCGTCCGTCATCATCGATGATCGGGGCCGGCGCTTCCTTGACGGCCGCAGCGTCACCATCGAGACGACCGGCTCGGCGGGGCAGTCCTACGGTGCGTTCTGCAATGACGGCATGGTGATGCGTCATACCGGCACCTGCAACGACGGCGTCGGCAAGGGTGCCTGCGGGGGCGTCATCGCGGTGCGGTCGCCGGGCGGCGGCTCGCGCGATGCGGGTGGCAATGTGCTGATCGGCAATTTCGCCCTGTTCGGGGCCACCGGCGGGCGCACCTTCATCGAGGGGCAGGCGGGTGACCGCTTCGCCGTGCGGAACTCCGGCGCCACGGCGGTCGTGGAAGGCGTCGGCGATTTCTGCTGCGAGTACATGACGAATGGTGCGGTGCTCAATCTGGGCGCTTTCGGTGCGGGCTTCGGCAACGGCATGAGCGGCGGATTCGTCTACCAGTACGACCCCTACGGCGACCTGCCGAAGAAAGTCAGCGCCGACAGCCTGCTGCTGTTTCCCATTGCCGGCGATGACGAGGCGTCGGTGATCCATGCGGACGCGGTGCATCGGTTGCTGGAGTGGCACCTGGCCGAGACCGGCTCGCACCGCGCCGCCTGGTTGCTGGCGAACTGGGAGGCCGAAAAGCGCAATTTCGTCTACGGCCTGCCGGTCTCCCTGCTGCAATATCAGGATTGCGACGCCATCCTCGCCGCGAAGTCGCGCAAGGATCTGCTGGAGGAGTTCTCCGAGGCGCTGGCGGGCCATCAGCTGCGCAAGTTCAAGCTGGCCTTCCGCGACCGCAGACCGGTGCTCGGTGGCGTAGCGCCGGAATACGGCCATACCGACACCAGCGACATGTACGCGCTGCTCAACAACTACACCGTCCTCAACGCGGCGCGGCAGCTCGCCGCCGCACGGCTGAAGCAGGAAGGCAAGGCCGCCCCGGGCGATGCCGAGATCGGCGAGGCCATGCGCAAGCTGGTGCTGACCGAGGATTTCGCCCTGATGCAGAAGCTCCAGCGCCATGCCCGGGAGGCGCTGCAGGACTATGAGGACATGGCGCTCTCCGCGCTCGTCGCAAGCAAGCGGCTCGGCGACTACAAGGAGGCGCTGGCGCGGCGCAACGTCATTTCGATGGACAGCCCTGGCACCTACGGCTGGATCCTGTACCAGAACGCCAGAAACATCGAGCGCCTCGGCCGTCTGCCCGACTTCGAGGAACTTTTCGCACGGGCGGCCCTGCCTGAGATCGTCGCCAGCGCGAACCAGCACGGTTAAGGAGGCATGTCATCATGAAGATCCCCTACATTCCCGATGACGCGCCCTTCAGCTCCGAGCAGCGGGCGTGGCTCGCGGGCTTCCTGGCGGGGCTCAACTCGCGGCTGGCGCTGGAGACCGGTCCTGCCGCGCACGTCCCCGCCGCTACGGTCGCGGCCGCGCAGGCGCCGGCGCGCAAGGTACACGTCCTTTACGGCAGCCAGACCGGCAACGCGGAATCGGTGGCGGAGAGCGCGGTCAACGCCGCGCGCAAGCGGGGGCTGGAGCCCGTGCTGCTTGCGCTCGACGAGGTCGACCTCGCGCAGTTCGCCGCCATGGAGCATGTGCTCGTCGTCGTCTCCACCTATGGCGAGGGCGAGATGCCGGATAACGCCGGCCTGTTCTGGGCGGCACTGTCTGCGGATGCCGCACCGAGGCTGGAGGGCATGACCTATGCCGTGCTTGCGCTCGGCGACAGGGCCTATGACGGCTTCTGCGAGGCCGGCAAGCTGGTCGACCTGCGGCTCGAACAGCTTGGCGCGACGCGGGCAGCGGCGCGCGTCGATTGCGACGTCGACTACGACAAGCCCGCCTATGACTGGATCGCGACCACGCTTCCGCTGTTCGTGCCGGGCGGGCAGGAGCAGGACGCCTTTGCCGCCGCGCCGGCGCAGGAAGTCTCCCCCGCCAGCGCGAAGGCCGCGTGGAGCCGCAGAAGACCGTATCCCGCGCGCCTTGCCGTCAACCGCCGGCTGTCCGGCGAGTCTTCGGGCAAGGACATCCGCCACTACGAGCTGGATCTCGGTGACAGCGGCATCTCCTACGAGGCGGGGGATGCGCTCGGTGTGATGCCGGTGAACGACGCCGCGCTCGTCGCGCTGCTGCTGGAACGCCTCGGTCGCAGCCCCGACACGCCGGTAGCGAATGTGGACCGGCCGCTGGGCGAGCTGCTGGCGAGGGGACTCGAAATCGCCACGCCGGCGAAGGATCTCATCGCCCATGTCGCCGCTCATGCGTCGGGGGCGCAGGGCGAGGTGCTGCGGGAAAGCTGGCACGCGGCGGAGGCGGGTGAGCGCGCGGCGCTCGATGCCTTCCTCTGGGGCAAGGATGTTCTCGACCTGCTGAACGTCGATCCCGCCTTGCCGCTCGATGCGGACACGTTCGCCGGACTGCTGCGGCCGTTGCAGCATCGCGCCTATTCCATCTCGTCAAGCCCGCTGCTGCATTCCGATCGCGTCCATCTGACGATCTCGACGGTGCACTGGTCCCAGCCCGTCGGGAAGGACGATGGCCGGGCGCGCGGAGGGGTGTGCTCGTCATGGCTCGCCGGACTGGCCGACGGAAACGGCGGCGTAGGTATCTTCCTGCAGCAGAACAAGGCATTCCGCCCGCCTGCCGCTGACGACGCCCCGATGATCATGGTCGGTCCCGGCACCGGTATCGCTCCCTTTCGCGCCTTTCTCCAGCACCGGCAGGCGAGGGGCGCCCAAGGCCGCAACTGGCTGTTCTTCGGCGATCAGCGCCGGGCAAGCGATTTTCTCTACGAGAACGAACTCGTCGCCTGGAGCGCCGGCGGCCTGCTGACGCGCCTTGATCTCGCCTTCTCGCGCGATCAGGCGGAGAAGGTCTACGTGCAGCACCGCATGCACGAGAATGGCCGCGATCTGTTCGACTGGCTGGAGCAGGGGGGCCATTTCTATGTCTGCGGCGATGCGGGACGCATGGCGAAGGACGTCGACCGTGCGCTGCACGAGATCATCGCGAAGCATGGCGACCGTTCCGTGGAGGAAGCGACGGACTACGTGAACACGCTCAGGAAGGAAAAGCGTTACCTGCGCGATGTCTACTGAGAAAACACCTCAACCCGGACGACCGGTCCCGGACTGCTTCGCGGCCCGTGGCCCGCGCGTCTTCGTCTAGCCGGTTGCAAACCGCGGCGGACGTTCCAGACCTTGGCGAGCTTTTCATGTCGTATCGTTGCCCTTACGGAAGTGATTGCGAGAATGGCGTATCGAGTGACCTGCAGGCGATCGTGACCGCGCCGGGCTTTCGCGGGGAACGTGTCGCGGCCGATCCCGCCGGGGTGATCGCCACCTTGCCGTCCGTCGATCTCGCCGTGGCGGTGACGCTCAATCCCTGCGTGGTGATGACGCATATCGGCCCCTACGACTGGCCGATGGCGGCGGGCGACGCGCTGCGCTTCGCCGAGGGGCGCACGGCACTGCGCTTCATGGCGGCGAATGTCGACACGGTCATGATGATCGACGGTGCATCCATGGGGCGCATGCCGCACTCCTTGCAGCTCTTCTCGTCCGAGGGCACGGTGCTGCACCGCGCGTTCCTGTCCTCGCTCACGGGTGCGGCCGGATACCGCGACCTGCGCCTGCGGCTGGCGTCCTCCGTGCCCGCGCCCTCCACCTCCCGCCCGGGTGAGGGCGGAACAGGGGCGTGCGGCGGCGAGTGCGATCCGCGTCTGCTCGAATCCTGCGATCTGGCGGGACATCTCGACAGCCTGTTCGTCAACCATGGGGTTTCGCGCCGGATGGCCCTGCCCATGTTGTCCGGAGCCCGGAGGGTGCGTTTCGAGGCGGTCTACGATGCCCTGTCACTGATGACGCAGGCGAGGATGCCGGTAACGCAGGCGGCCTGCAACGCCGGCATGGTGCAGCTCCACCGGGGCATGCTGGAGCGCATGCGCTATTCCGGCAACATCCTGTTGTTGACAGCGGGCAAGTGCACCACCTCGATCGATCTCGACCAGATCGAGGAAATCTGGCTGTCGCCCGTCCGGCAGGGAACGGAAACCCGTTACCTTCTGGAAATCTACGACTGGCGCTATCACTGCGTTCACGCGATGATCGACGCTGGCGAGGAACAGGCGTGGGCGCGTGATGCCTGGAACCGGATCATGGCATCCCTGATATCGGCCGGGCATGTATGACCTCGCGACGATCGCGCCGCGGCGCATCGTTGCAACACCGATGCCGGAGGGGGGGGGACGCCATGACGGTTGCAGCCATTGGCGAATGCGTGCTCAAACTCTCGTCCACGGGCGGGAAGGCGTTCGAGCTCTCCTTCGGCGGCGATACGCTGAACACGGCCGTCTACCTGGCCCCGCTCGGCATTCCGGTCGACTATGTGACGGCGCTCGGTGCTGTGCGCGCCCTCACGTCGACTGTCGGCAAGACGGCGAGGTCGGGAGCGATCCTGGCGATCGCTTGCAACCGGTCGGCCAGCCAGGTCATTGCCACAAGGTCGGTGACACCCACGCGCAGCGGGCTCCGGACCTTCGATCATGTCCGGGGCGGCTTCGACGATTCGCCTGCGGACCAGCAGTGCCTCCTTCGCCAGGCGCAGGATTTCCTCACCGCGCGGCGTCGGGGAGATCTGCCGCGGGCCGCGGTGGAGGAGCGAAACGCCGAGCGTCGTCTCGATTCCTTCACCGGCTTGGCGATTGCGGATTGCGTCGCGTTGGGATGAGCGGCAGCGGCTGCAAAGGGCCTAAGACAGATTGTCAGTAGAGTGCCTCGACCTGTTTGATGAAAATCTCGGTGGCAGGTCACCACCGATCTGGCGGCTTTGGTTGCGAGCCCTCGACGGTCATCCCTGGTGGATCGGATCAATCCACGCGACTTCTTCCGGCTTTTCGACCGGCTCGATATCGAGATTGACGACGACGGCTTCGCCGTCGCTCCGTACCAGCACGCATTCCAGCTCCTCGTCGGGACTGGCATTGATTTCCTGATGGGGAACGTAGGGCGGCACATAGATAAAATCGCCGGCGCCCGCCTCCGCGACGAACTCCAGGCTTTCCCCCCAACGCAGGCGGGCCCGGCCCTTGATGACGTAGATCACGCTCTCAAGCGGACCGTGATGGTGTGCGCCCGTCTTGGCGTTGGGATGGATCGTGACCGTGCCTGCCCAGAGCTTCTGGGCACCCACACGAGCGAAGTTGATGGCCGCGCGGCGATCCATGCCCGGCGTTTGTGCCGTATTGGGGTCGAGGCTGCCTGCCGGAATGACACGTACGCCGTCATGTTTCCAATCGGTGGTCTTGTGGTGATCTTCTGCCATGATTCACTCTCCTTCTGCTTCCTACGCCGTTTCCTTCGGTAGTTTCGTCTTAACCGGAAGCGGCAGAACCTGTTCCTTGAGACTGACGATAAACTGCTCCACCAGCGGCGACGTGACGGAACTGGCCTGCAGGCACAGGTTCGTCTCACCGAGCGGCGGCAAGCTGTATTGTTCCGGGTCGAGAATCCGCATGCCGGGCGGCACGCCCTCCGACGTGCGGATGGTGATGCCGAGACCGGCCCTGACCGCAGCCCACAGGCTTGCAAGGCTCTGGCTCGTGAAAGATAGCCGCCAGTTCTGTCCCTGTTTCTCAAGAGCCGCCGTGCCCTTGCTGCGAAACATGCAGGGAGCGCCCATCAGAACGAGGGGAATCGGGTTGTCGAACAACGACGATAACGCTGCCTTGTCGTCCGGCCCTACCCAGACGATCGGAAGGTTCGCGACAACCTGATAGGGTGGATGGGTCATCGAAGGGGTCGTATCCCGCCAGAAAAGGGCGACATCCAGCGCGCCAGTCGACAGGTCCTCCAGCAAGGTCGCATTGCGGTCGACCCGTGCTTCGACCGTGACGTTAGGGCGATGGCGCGAGAATCGGCCAAGCAGTCCGGGCAACCAGGTTTCCGCCACGTCCGGCGGCATGCCGACGCGCAGATAGCCTTCGATGTTCCCCTGGTTGATGACGCCGATCGCCTCGTCGTTGAGTTCGAGCAGACGCACCGCGTAGCGATAGAGCGTCTCGCCTTCATCCGTCAGTACCAGTTTGCGGCCCTCCCTGCGGAACAACGCCTTGCCGCATTGCGTTTCCAGCTTACGCAATTGCAGGCTGATCGCAGACTGGGAGCGTCCGACATTCTCGGCGGCGCGCGCCGAACTCCCCAGATTGACGCCAGCGACGAAGCTACGCAGTACGTGCATATCGAGGTTTACGAGTGGCATGACTTTCTTTGATCCTCCTGTGCAGAGGCCAATCCGTCCACCGTCACGGAGACGAGGAGCCTGCCCGGAATAGGAATGCCGGTCATGTGGATTTTTCGCCCGGAGAACCGCCCGGAGCCGTTTGCGTTACCGGCCGCCCGGGTGGCCCGGCAGGCGAGAAACTCGACCACCGGATGACGGCGAGGCTTCTGCGCGGACGGGATCGCTCCCGGTGCATCCGCGCCGTGCGGCTGAAATACGTTCTTCGCCAAATTCAACCCGACGATGCCATCTTTGGGCATGGACGCCTCCGTTCGAGGGATGATCAACGACACCATTTTTGCACAGTGATGCCGTCAGAGTGGCCGCCCTGCCAATCTATTAAATGAATATAATTTATCAATTTAAAAGTTTTTTTTGATCTATTGAGAAAAACTCATGCGCGGAATGGTCCGAGGCTGCACCGCCTGGGCACACCTCGTCCTCCTGTTGGGAACGGCTGTATGCTTAACCCGTGAGTTTCGCTGAAGCTTTCCTCCAGAATTACAAATTTGACCATGAAAAACCGGCGTCCTAGTCATTGTAGCCGGGACGTCCAGCCAGTAGCGACACGCTCGGAAACGCAGGAAATGATGGTCATGATGAAGCTTTACGACAACGACAGATCATCCGCCGCCTACCGCGTCCGTATCGCTCTTCACCTGAAGGGGCTCGACCCAGAACGGAATATGATCGTCATTCATGGCTCCCAGGCCGAAAATCGGACACCCGCCTATGCCAGCATCAATCCGCAGCGCCTCGTGCCCGCGCTCGGTGTGGAAGACGGTTCGACCCTCACGCAGTCTCTTGCAATCATCGAGTATATCGACGAGCTCCACCCCGAACCGATCCTGCTGCCGAGCGCCCCGTTGGCAAAAGCGCGGGCGCGGGCTATCGCGCTGACCGCTGCATGCGATATCCATCCCTTCGGCACACCGCGTGTTGCAGCCTATCTCACTGATAACAAGGATTTTTCAGAGGATGACGTGCGCAGCTGGGTGCGCCACTGGATTCGGGAAGGGCTGGACTCCCTGGAGGTGCTGATCGCAGCCCACCGTAACGGTACTTTCGCAATTGGCGACGTTCCGACCATCGCGGACATCTTTTTAGTGCCTCAGGCGCTCGTTGCCGAACGGCTCGGCCTCGAACTCGACACCTGGCTGAATATTGCGGAAATCGTTCGCCGCTGCCGCCTTTTGCCCGCATTCCGCGAAACGGAGCCGGTTTGAAGCAGCGCACTGTTCATCGACCATCCGGTATATCGCTGGAACGCATTGTCGGCGCCGGTCCTCCGGACACCCCACGTTTGCCGATCAGCGCGCGCACCCGCGGCAGGAGTTCCCGGCCATATTCGATCGCATCCTCAAGGGGATCGAATCCCCGGATCAGGAAAGTGGTGATGCCTATATCGTAGTAGTCCAGCAACGCATCCGCCACCTGGTCCGGGGTCCCGACCAAGGCGGTCGTGTTGCCAGACGCGCCGGTGATGGCAGCCATTTCGGTCCACAGGCGCTTGTCGAGCCGAGTCCCCTTCGTGGCGGCTTCGAGTAGACGCCTTGACCCTTCCGCCTCTGGCGCTCTGGGGGACGGATCCAGACCGGCCGCTTTCCTTATCGCTTTCGCCCGGGCAAGAAACTCCTGTGCCCGCGCCCAGGCGGCATCTTCCGTTTCCGCGAGAATCGGGCGCAGTGAAACGCTGAAGCGCACCTGCCGATGATGCAGGGCGGCCGCCTCCCGCACGCGGCCGATGAGTTCGCGCGCCTGGTCAAGCGTCTCGCCCCAGAGCGCAAAGACATCGGCATGCCTGCCGGCCACCGCGATGGCATCATGCGAGGCGCCGCCGAAATAGATCGGGATATTCCGCTGATAGGGAGCCGGCACCACCGATGCGCCCTCTAAATGATAGAATTCGCCTTGGTGATGGACCGGCGCATCTTCCGACCAGATCCTTTTCAGGACGCCGATATATTCGTCGGTCCGGCGGTAGCGGTCGGCTTTCGGGAGCCAGTCGCCGTCACGCCGCTGATCGGCATCGGAACCGCCGGTAATGACATGGAGCGCAACGCGGCCCCGGGTAATATGGTCGAGCGTCGCGAATTTGCGCGCGATGACGGGGGGCGCTGCAAAGCCGGGACGATGGGCGATGAGCACGCCCGCCTTCTTGGTGTGCGAGGCTGCAAGCTGACCAAGCAGAAAGCCATCGGGACCGTTGCTGTAATAGCCCACCAGGATCCGGTCGAACCCACTCTCATCGTGCGCGACGGCACTCCTGCGGACGTAGTCCAGATCGATGACTGTTGCGTCGGAAGGATAGATTTCGGAACTAAGCTTCGGCTGGATCATGCCGATGAATTCTATGGACATGCAACTTTCCCTCTATGCGGGCAAGTCTGGCGCGCGCGGCCATGCCGCCCCCTCTGGCCGGATACCCATCGCGTACGATTTTGCCTTCAGACGGCCAGGCTGGCGAAACGCTGCCATCAGCTTCATGACGGAGGAGGTCGACATGCCAAAGGGGCCACCGCCGCACGCCGCGACCCGCCACCGTCGATCAACCGCGCAATGCGCTGCCGACGATCAAGCGGATACGACCGGGGCATCATAGATCACCTCCCACGGAAGTGAATCGCGAAAACCTCAAGAGACGAATGCCAATCATTTCATTCAGAACGCATGCTGTTCCAAAGGCCATCAGCAGTCCGCGGTTTGTGCCTGGAGTTGGAAATTTTGCCTGAATGCCAGTGGGTTGGTGCCGGAACGCAAGTATCGACGGCACAAAGCTCCTTAACATCCGATCGGATTTCATCTCATCCAGACCCTATCTAAAAGCCTCTAGGGTGAGAGTTTCTTGCCAGATCTCGAATTAGAGCTGTAGCTATGGCTAATCGATGAAATATTCAATTTTATATTTTCAAACTCTTCATTGAGAAAAACGCAACATTCGCCCCATTGACTTTAAAAAAAATAATTTCTATAGCCTAAGTAATATTTGTTTTTTAGCAGTGAGTTGCTGGAGTTATGGGCAATGACGGTGCGGACAAAACGCCATGGACTGTCAGTCCGCCCGAAGCCGGATGTTGTCTGTCGCGGTGAGGCAAACCTGCCATTCACCGGGAGGCCGTCGTGACCGGCGCAGGTATCCGTTTCGGGGTCTGGGCGCCGGTGCATGGCCCGCGTGCAGCCTTGAATGATCCCCAGGAGCCGTTCAACGCCTCGTGGGAGCACAACAAGGCCGTTGTTCTCGAAGCCGAAGATCTCGGCTTCGATTCCGTGCTCATAGCCCAACACACCGTCAACCCCCATCTGCCGGACCACGACCAGCTCGAAACCTGGACCGCTGCGGCGGCACTGGCGGCGCTTACCCGTCGCATCGAGATCATAGCGGCGATCAAGCCCTATATTTTCCATCCTGTCTTTCTCGCGAAAATGGCGCTTCAGATCGAGAACATCAGCGCCGGACGTTTCGCGTTCAATCTCGTCAATGCCTGGAACAGCCAGGAATTCGAGCAAGCCGGCATCGCCTTCGGCGAACATGACGAGCGCTATGCCTACGGCCGCGAGTGGATTTCCATCGTGTCCCGGCTTGTCGCCGGACAGACCGTTTCGCATGATGGGCCACATTTCACCATCGCCGATTACAAGCTTACGCCGAAGGATCTTTATCGGCCCCGGCCCCTGATCTACATAGGCGGCGAGTCAGAGCCCGCCCGCGCCCTGGCCGCCGAGCAGGCTGACGTATGGTTCATCAACGGGCAGCCTCTCGCAAACGTCGCGGCGCTTATCTCCGATCTGCGGCGTCGGCCGCGCAACGGCACACCCCTGCGTTTCGGCCTGTCGGCTTTCGTCATCGCACGCGAAACCGAAGCGGAAGCGCAAGACGCCCACGAGCGGCTGATCGCCCTCGCATCGCAGGGCAATGTCCATGCATTGCAGGGCCGCCACGCCGACCCGAAGGCCGTGATGTTCAAGACCATGGCGCATTCGCCGCGGATCGGAACCAACGGCGGGACGGCTGCGGGCCTGGTCGGCTCCTACGATCGGGTAAGCGAGCGCATCCTCGCATTCCATGCGGCAGGGATCGAGCTGTTCATGCTCCAGTTCCAGCCGCTTCGGGCCGAGCTTCGGCGTTTCGCGGACAATATCATCCCACGCGTGCGCGTGGCGGAAGGGAACGCCGTCGTCAGCCGCCGTTCCTGATGCCTGATCTTTCCTATCCAGCATTCGGCCCAGAGCTCAGATAGTTCACGATGACTTCGTTGCCCCAGATCACCGAACAGACAGGAGAAGCGCATTCCAGCGCCTCGTTCCGCTTTTCCGCAGATACCGGCGGGACATTCACCGATCTCATCGTCGAGAGCGCCGCCGGCGCGCTGCAATTGTTCAAGGCGCCCACCGATCCCGTCGCGCCCGTGCGCGGCATCCTGGCAGCCTTCGATCTCGCGGCCACGGCCTTCGGTCTCGACCGCGGGGAACTGCTCGCCCAAGGGCGAACCTTCGTGCACGGCACGACTCATGCCATCAATGCAGTCGTCACCCGCAAGACGGCGAAGACGGCTCTGCTCGTCACGGCCGGCCATCCCGACATTCTCGTCCTTCGCGAAGGCGGCAGGCTTGAGCCGTTCAATCATACGGTGCGGTTCCCGCCTCCTTACATACCACGCGCGTGGACGTTCGAGGTGGCGGAACGGATACTGGCGGATGGCACGGTGTTCGACCCGCTGGGCGAAATCTCGCTCGTAGAACTGCTGCGGACGTTACGGGCGCGCGAGGTGGAAGCGATCGCCGTTTCCCTGCTCTGGTCCGTGATCAACCCTGTCCATGAGCTGCGGGTCGGGCGACTTATCGAGGAGCACCTGCCGGGCGTGCCCTACACGCTCTCGCATCAGCTCAATCCCAGCATCCGCGAGTATCGCCGCTCCGTAGCCACCGCCATCGACGCCTCGCTGAAACCGTTGATGAATCGCTACCTGACGAATCTCGAATCCGAGATGCGGCAGGCAGGCTTCCGCGGGCAGCTCTGGCTCGTGACCTCGCAAGGCTCCATGGTGGATGTCGCTACGCTGCGCCAATCTCCCATCCTCGCGTTGAAATCCGGCCCGTCGATGGCGCCCCTCGCGGGTAAGTGGATAGCGCGCAAGGAAGCGGACGAACGGGACACCGTCATCTTCGACACCGGCGGGACCACCTTCGACGTCTCGCTCGTCCGGGACGGACGGATTCCCTACACGCAGGAAACCTGGCTCGGCCGGCCTTATCAGAGCGACATGACCGGCTTTCCCTCGGTCGACGTGCGCAGCGTGGGCGCAGGGGGCGGAAGCATCGCCTGGGTAGATACCGGCGGGGTTCTTCACGTCGGGCCGCAAAGTGCCGGCTCCGTCCCGGGGCCGGCCTGCTACGGGAAGGGAGGCGTCCTGCCCACCGTCACCGATGCGGCGGTCGTGCTCGGCTTCATCGATCCCGGCTTCTTCCTCGGCGGAAGGATAACGCTCGATCCCGTCGCCGCCAGAGCGGTAATCGAAGAACACGTCGCCCGACCGCTGAATCTTTCCCTCGAAGACGCCGCGTCATCGATCCTTTCGGTCTGGACCGAAAACATGGTGCAGGCAATCAACGACATCACGATCAACCAGGGCATCGATACCGCCAGCGCCGTGCTGGTCGCCGGCGGCGGGGCAGCCGGGCTGAACGCCGTGGCCATCGCCAGGCGGCTTGCCAGCACCATCACAATCATTCCGACCGTCGCGGCGGGGCTCAGCGCGGCCGGGGCCATCGTGAGCGACATCGGCCGCGATTTCCGGCGTGTCTTCGTCACAAGCTCGAAGCAGCTCGACAGAGACAGGATTCGCGAAACCCTGGCGTATCTCGAGGAGCGCGCGCGCTCCTTCGCCTCGCAATCCGGCGCCGCGGAAGGCTCCTATGCCGAAGATTACGTGATCGAGGCCCGCTATGCCCATCAGGTCTGGGAAATAGACGTACCCATCGCGCCGCAGGCGATTCTCGGCAACGACGGCGAGCGTCTCCTTGCCGAAGCCTTCCATCGCACGCACGAGCGCGTCTTCGGGTTCCGCGATGAACGCTCTACGGTCGAGATCATCGCCTGGCGCGTCTCCGTCAGGCTGATCCGGCACGACGAGGTGGAGCTACGCCTGCAAAGCCGGGCCGCACCACGCGAATCTGGCGAACGGCAAGTCTATTTCGCGGGACACGGATGGATCGACGCCCGAATCCTGTCCTTCGACGGCATGGATGCAAGCGAGGATGTTCGCGGGCCGGCGATCATCGAGTCCGCCTTCACATCAGCCGTCATAGATTCCGGAGCCACGGCGACGCGTACCCTGGACGGCAACCTGATCGTGCGTTTTGATGCGAATGGCGCGTGGTCGCCCGCGAATTCCGACAATTCCGGGAGCAACGACAGATGACCTCGAAATCAGCTCTCAATGGCGCCCAGCTTTCGATCCTCATCAACCGGATCGAGGGCATCGCACGTAAGATGACAAACACGCTCTACCGCACCGGCAGGTCAGGCGTGCTAAACCGCGCCAGGGACTTCTCCTGCTGCATACTGACCGCCGGCGATGAACTGCTGGCAACGGCCGACAGCCTGCCCATCCACGTCCTGGCGGGCCCGGAGCTCATGTCGCGCTACATGAAGGAGGTCCACCCCGATCTGAAGTCCGGCGACGCATTCCTGCACAACTCTCCCTATCACGGCAGTTCGCATCCGGCCGACCACGGCATCCTCGTGCCCGTCGTGGATGAAGACGGCAAGCACCGCTTCACGATTCTCGTCAAGGCGCACCAGGCGGACTGCGGAAACTCGTTGCCGACGACCTACATGGGTGCGGCCGTCGACGTCTATAACGAGGGTGCGCTGATTTTCCCCGCCGTCAAGGTGCAGAGCGATTATCGCAACATCGACGACATCATCCGGCTTTGCGAGATGCGAATCCGTGTTCCCGAGCAGTGGCACGGGGATTTTCTGGCGATGACGGGTGCCGCCCGCATCGGCGAACAGGAGATCCTGCTGCTCGGCCGGGAATTGGGATGGGACCTGCTTTCCGGCTTCGCCACGCAATGGCTGGATTACAGCGAAGTCCTGATGACGGAACGGTTGAGCCAGTTTCCCGCCGGAACGACATTCGGAGACAGCGCCCATGACCCCATTCCCGGCACGCCGGAAGAAGGTGTGCGCATCGTGGCGAGGGTAGAGAGCCTGCCCGAGGAAGGGCGGATCCGCGTCGACCTGAGAGACAATATCGATGCCTTGCCGTGTGGGCTGAACCTGTCGGAGGGATGCGCGAGAACCGCGACCCTGATCGCCATATTCAATACGGTGGGCGGCGATGTTCCACGCAATGCCGGAAGCTTCCGCAGAGTAGACATCCTGCTGCGCGAGGGCAGCGTCGCGGGTATCGCGAAGCATCCGACAAGCTGCTCGGTCGCAACGACCAACGTAGCCGACAGAGTGACGAATGCGGTTTCCCTTGCGCTCTCCAAACTCGGATCGGGCTTCGGGTCGGGCGAGTTCGGAGGCTCGCAGGCACCTGCCTCCTCGGTCATTTCCGGCATAGATCCGCGAACGGGCGAGCCCTTCGTCAATCAGCTCTTCCTCGGCTCGACGGTCGGCGCGGCGACATCGTTCGGGGATGCGTGGCTCACCTACCTGTGCGCTGGAAACGGCGGCATGTGCTTTCTCGACAGCGTGGAAGTGGACGAGCTCTACCATCCGATCGTCGTGTGGAAACGCGCGCTGGTGAAAGATAGCGAGGGAGCAGGCCGGTATCGCGGCGCGAGTGGCCTCGTCGTGGAATACGGGCCGTTGGCCGGCGATGTCGAGCTGGGCTATGTCAGCGACGGCAATGTCAACGCCCCCCGCGGTGCCGATGGCGGAGGTGCGGGGGCCTCGGCCAACCAGTGGCTGCGCGATGCGGACGGTCAGCTGCACCCGCTGGCGGCCTGCGCGCAGATCGTTCTCAAGCCCGGAGAAAGAATTGTCTCGCTCTGCTGCGGCGGCGGCGGTTACGGCACCCCTCTCGAGCGACCGGCCGAACTTGTGTCCTTGGACCTCGCCGAGGGATGGATCAGCGCGCCGAGGGCGCGCGACGTCTACGGCGTCGTGATCGCAGCCGACGGCCATGTCCTTTCGGAAGAGACGCGAGCCAGAAGGCATGCGCTTTTGACCGGCACACAACCGGAGAAACCCGAAGATCATCTCCACGGGTTTCGTCTTCAGAAACCAGATTCCCACAAGGAGATACCAGAATGACGACAGGAAACAGAATGGACATGGTGCGACGCTTGGCCGGCATATTGGCCGTGGCGGGCATCATGCTCTCGCTTCCGGCTCAAGGCCAATCAGAAGACGAGGTCGTGATCGGTGCTGCGACCTCGCTGAGCGGCTGGATGGGGCCGTTCGACCAGGACCCGACTCGTGCTGCCGAACTCGCCGTCCGGGATATCAACGAGGCGGGCGGCCTGCTCGGCAAGAAGATCCGGCTCGAACACATCGACACCAAAACCGATCCGGCGCTGACTTCAAAAGCCGCTCAGGAACTGATCAACAAGGGGGCCAAGCTGCTCGTCCTGGCGTGCGACTTCGATCTCGGCGCGCCAGCCGGGCTCGTGGCCCAGAATGCCGGCGTGATCGCGATCTCCACCTGCGGAGCCGATTTCAAGTACGGCAACCATACGATCGGCAGCAACGTCTTTTCCCTTGCCACGGATGCCGCCGCAACCGGCAGCGCTCTCGCTGACTGGGGCACGCGCAAGAAGGGATGGAAGAAGGCCTACATCCTCCTCGATACGTTCATCGAATACGACAAGTCCCTGTGTGCAGGCTTCAAGGCGAAATGGGAAGAGCTGAACGGCGAGGGCAGCATTGTTCTCGAGGATACGTTCAGAAACGCCGACGTCTCCGTCGCCTCGCAGATTTCCCGCTACAAGGCGAACGGCGAGGAAGCCGATGCGATCATCCTTTGCAGCGTGCCTCCGGGGCTTGCGAGCACCATCAAGCAGTACCGCGACGCGGGCATCGACCTGCCGATACTGGCAGGAACCGGCGGAGCCGGCGATGCCTGGCATTCGGCAGTGCCCAATCTTTCCGACTACTACTTCCTGAATTATGCCGCTGACCGCGGCATAACGGACCCGAATCCCGAGACGGAAAAGTTCCTGGCGCGCTTCGAGAAGGAATTCGGAGAGCGGCCGGCGCTCGGACATGCCGTGACCGGCTACGGTGTCGTTCAGGCGTGGGCGAACGCCGTTCGCGCGGCCGGCTCGTTCGAAACCGACAAGGTGCGCGAGCAGCTGCAGTCCTTCACCGACGAGCCCTTGCTCGCCGGCCTGACGACCTTCACCGACAAGCAGCACATCGTTACCGACCGGCCAATGCTGTTCATCGGCTTCAGCGAAGGAAAGGGCGAAGCGCTCGGCTACTACGATCCCCGCAAGGGCGACTTCGTAACGTGGTGGTAAGTTCACCCCTCATGCGGCAGCCTCTCTGGCGATGGAGCCGGCAATCGGCCGGCTCCGTCACTCGGCCGGCAAGATAGGGAACTCCCCTGGTGAGCGAGATATTGTCTACCGAAGCGGTCAGTGTCCAGTTCCAGGGATTGAAGGCTCTTGACAATGTTTCCTTGAGGCTGCGAAGGGGAGAAATCCTTGGTCTGCTGGGACCGAATGGCGCGGGCAAGACGACGCTGGTCAATGTTCTCAGCGGCTTTCAGCCGCCGACGCAGGGCCATGTCCAGCTCGACGGGCAGCCATTGCGGCCATCGGGACCCGAATTTTTCGCGCGCTCCGGAATCGCCCGCACATTCCAGTCGGTCCGTCTCTTTCCGCGGCTGAGCGTTCTCGAAAACGTTCAGGTCGCGGCTCTGCTGCATCATTCCGGCCGTGCGCAATCCATTCGCAAGGCGCGCGAAGCGATTGCCTTTGTGGGTCTGTCCCACGTGGAAGGCCGTCCATCGGCGGAACTTCCCTATGCCCAGGAGCGTCTGATCGGCATCGCACGGGCACTCGCGCTGGAGCCCGACTTCCTGCTCCTCGACGAGCCGGCGGCTGGAATGCAGGATGTGGAGAGCGGCAAGCTCATCGAGCTGATCCGGGCGATACCGGGCACGTTCAACTGCGGCATTCTCCTCATCGAGCATAACCTGCAAGTCATCATGGAATGCTGCCCGTCTCTGCATGTCCTGCAGGAGGGCAGAACCCTCACCAATGGCACTCAGGACGATGTGCGCCGCGATCCTTTGGTGATAGAAGCATACCTGGGTGTGTCATGACACATTTGCTCGATGTTCGCGGACTTGAAGTCAGGTACGGTAATATTCCCGCGATACGTGATCTTGATTTCCACATCGACGAAGGCGAGACGATCAGCTTCATCGGACCGAACGGGGCGGGCAAGACGACCACCGCCCTCACGATTGCCGGCGCCTTGAGGCCGTTCGCCGGCTCGGTCCTTTTCGATGGATCGGACCTGGGAACGCTTCCGCCCGAAAAGCGAATGGAGCGCGGCATCATTCTTGTTCCGGAAGGACGGGGCATTTTCTCCCGATTGACAGTGAGGGAGAACTTCGAGGTCGTATCCCGCGCCCGGCTGCGCCAACGGGGAGCGCAAGAGCAAAGGCGCCAGCTCGAGCAGCTTCTTGCGCTCTTTCCCATTCTTCGGGACAGATTCAATTCCTACGCCGGCCTCCTGTCGGGCGGAGAACAACAGCAGCTCGCGATCGCGCGTGCGCTGTTCGCGCAGCCAAGACTGCTGATCCTCGACGAACCATCCCTTGGCCTTGCTCCCAAGTTCGTCGAGACGGTTTTTTCGGTTCTACGGCGGCTGCGGGAGGAGGGGCTGACGATACTTCTGGTCGACCAGAGCCTGCGTCGCGCTCTCAACAATGCAGACCGGTTGTACCTGCTGCGCTCGGGCAGCTTGGTCGCCCAAGGCGCCTCCCGGGTTCTCAAGGACGATCACGCATTCGAACGAGCTTATTTCGGCGAGGCGGTGCATCCATGAGTTTTCTTCAGCTATTGATCGACAGCCTCAGTCTCGGCGGTCAGTACGCCCTGATCTCCCTGGGTATCGGCCTGATCTTCGGCGTCATGAGGATGATCAATTTTGCCCATGGGGACCTGATAACGCTCGGTGCCTACGCATTGGTCGTGCCGTCGACGGCAGATGTCGCAGTCCCCTTGATCGGCAGCTGGTCCGCCTGGCTGCTTATCCCCTCAATCCTGGGATTTGTCGCGCTCGCGACGGTCTTCAGCGAGCGCGCGGCATTCCGGCCCCTGCGGCGCAGGGGAGCCGATCCCACCAGCCTGCTGATATCGTCGTTTGCCGTCGGCTATTTCATCCAGAGCATTCTGCTCTTCATCCATACGGGCATGCCAAAATCCGTCGGCATTTTCCCGGAGCTCAGTGGCCAGATCCAAATCTGGGGCGCGAGGGTCGCGCGGACCGATATCGGGGCAATCGCTGCGTTGCTGGCCCTGCTTGTCCTTGTGGTCGGCTTTCTGCACGGCACCCGTCCGGGCATCCAGCTCAGGGCGGCATCCGAGGATTTCTCCACGGCCAGGCTGCTCGGCGTGAAGGCGGATCGTGTGATCGCCCTCGCATTCGCATTGTCCGGGCTCCTCGCCGGCGTCGTCACGTTGATTTATGTCGCCAAGACAGGGGTCCTCGACATCCGGATGGGCGTACCGCTCGCCATAGCGGGCTTCGTCGGAACGGTGATCGGGGGCATGGGGTCCCTGGTCGGGGCGGCGCTCGGCGGATTCTTTCTCGGCGTCTTGTCGACCTTGCTTCAGGCCTTGCTGCCTACGGATCTGCGGCCAGCAAGAGACGCTTTTGTGTACGGGCTGGTGATCCTCGTGCTGGTGGCAAGACCGCAGGGGCTGTTCGCCAGAGGGGCAGGGGGGAACAGGATATGACTTCCAACCGCCTGTTGAAGGCATTGTTTCCCGCCTTGCCCTTGATCCTCCTCCTGCTCGTCTTGTCGGTGGCGGCGACGACGGTGGGGGGCACGTTCCTCAAGGGCGCGGTCACGGAAGCCCTGATCACTACCGTGCTTGTCGTGGGACTCTCGATATTCGTGGCGAATTCCGGCGTCGTGTCTTTCGGGCATGCGGGCTTCGCCATGATCGGCGCCTATGCCGCCGCTTGGCAAACCTGCTGCTCGGGAATGCGGAATGTCTTTCTGCCGTCGCTGCCCAGCTTCATCGCAACGGTGGACGTGCCGGTCCCCGTCGCCATTCTGCTGGCTGGCGGGGTGGCCGGGCTGGTGGCGCTGTTCTCAGGACTGGCCATCATGCGCCTGGGCGCTACCGCCGCCTCCATCGCCCTTCTGTCGCTGCTGTTCGTCATCAAGAGCTTTTATGAGAACTGGAACGGCATGACGGCAGGGCAGAGCACGCTGGTCGGCCTGCCTCTCCGCGTTGACCTGTGGGTTGCCCTGACGTTCGCGGCAGCGGCCATCGTCGTGGCCCAGTTCTACAACACCAGCACGACCGCCTTGCGCCTGCGTGCCAGCCGGGAAGAGGAAGCAGCCTCGCGCGCCTGCGGCATTTCCACGTGGAGGCCACGCCTTGGCGCCTTCGTTCTGAGCGCAGTGCTGGCGGGCATAAGCGGCGGGCTTTATGGACACTATCTCGGTGTTCTCGCGGTCAACATGTTTTGGCTGGATATGACGTTCGTGACCATCGCCATGATCGTCATTGGCGGCATGTACAGCCTCACGGGAGCGGTTGTCGGCACGCTCGTATTCAGTATCGTGCGCGAGCTATTCAGAGCCCTGGAAAGAGGCATCGCTTTTGGGGGTGAGTCTTTATACGTTCCCAAAGGAACACAGGAAGTCGTCATAGCGCTCATCCTGCTGTTGATCTTGATCGTGCGTCCACAAGGGATCGTCGGCAATCTTGAATGGAGGTTGCCGCATAAAACATGATGGGACCATACGCAGCCGATCGATGGTTCGCGCCATCCAGTGGTATGTCAGAATAATGGTACCTGATTGGACATATATGTTGGCAAAGCGGGACGTGTCGGTACCCGCGCAACGGTCGACGTGTCCTGTGCGCCACAGCCAAGGCCTTGGCCGTACCTCAGCGATCAGACAACCCCGTCACGAACGCAGGCTCGACGCCGTTTCCAACGGCGGCTAGCATTTATATTGAATAATTCAAAATAAGATTCTACACTTAAGCTCATGATCCATCCGCCGGCCAATCATTCCCATGTTCACGATTGGGCCCAGACACTGAGGGCCAAGGGGCTGCGCGCCACGACGCAGCGCCTGGCGGTTCTGGATTTCCTGCACGGCCATCCGCATGCCGACGCCGAGGCTATCTTTCAGGCGGTGAGCCCCTCCCTGCCGACGATCTCGCTTCAGTCCGTCCATCTGATCGTCCAGGTTCTTTCGGGAAAAGGCCTGATTCGTCGCATCAACCTGCCGGATTCCGCCAGCGCGCGATACGAGACGCGCGTCGACGACAATCATCATCATATCCAGTGCATCCGATGCGGTCGCGTCGAGGACGTCGATTGTGCCGTCGGTCATGCCCCCTGCATCGAGCCCGCTGATACGCATGGCATGCGGATCATCGAGGCGAGCGTCGTCTTTCGGGGAATTTGCTCCGTTTGTGATCCCCAAGCCAGCAAAGGAACGCATAGTCATGACGACTGAAGTTGTGCCCAAGTGCCCGTTTTCCTCTGCCGCCTCGAGTTCAGTCGTCGGCGGCGGCACTCAGAACAGCCGGTGGTGGCCTGAGCAACTGCGTCTCGATCTGCTGAACCAGCATTCGTCGAAGTCCAATCCCCTGAATCCGACCTTCAACTATCGTGAGGAGTTCGAGAAGCTCGACTACGAGGAGTTGAAGAACGACCTGCGCAAGCTGATGACCGATTCGCAGGACTGGTGGCCGGCCGATTTCGGCCATTACGGACCTCAGTTCATCCGCATGTCCTGGCATTCCGCCGGCACCTACCGGCTGGCCGACGGGCGTGGCGGCGGCGGCCGCGGGCAGCAGCGCTTCGCGCCGCTCAATAGCTGGCCGGACAATGTGAATATCGACAAATCGCGCCGCCTGCTTTGGCCGATCAAGCAGAAATACGGCCAGAAGATCTCCTGGGCGGACCTTCTGATCCTGACAGGCAATGTTGCGCTGGAGACCATGGGGTTCCGTACTTTCGGCTTCGCTGCTGGCCGCGAGGACGTCTGGGAACCCGATCTCGACGTGAACTGGGGCGTCGAGACGACCTGGCTCGAGCACCGTTCGCTTGACAAGTTCGATGCGCCGCTCGGCGCCACCGAGATGGGTCTGATCTACGTCAATCCCGAAGGCCCGAACAGGAGCGGCGACCCGCTCGAGGCGGCGGCATTCATTCGCGAGACCTTCGCGCGCATGGCGATGGATGACGAAGAAACCGTCGCCCTGATCGGCGGCGGCCATACCTTCGGCAAGACCCATGGCGCTGCGCCCGAATCCCATAAGGGACTGGAGCCCGAAGCGGCTGGCCTGGAGGCCCAGGGCCTTGGCTGGACCAGCGACTATGGCACCGGGCACGGCGCTGACGCCATCGGCAGCGGCCTCGAGGTCATCTGGACGCAGACACCGGCGCAGTGGAGCAACTTCTTCTTCGAAAATCTGTTCAAATACGACTGGGTGCAGACCCGCAGCCCCGCCGGCGCGATCCAGTGGGAGGCGAGGGACGCCGAGGCGATCATCCCCGACCCGTTCGATCCGGCGAAGAAGCGCAAGCCGACCATGCTGACGACCGACCTGTCACTACGCTTCGACCCGGTCTATGAGAAGATCTCGCGCCGCTTCCTGCAGAACCCGCAGGCCTTCGCCGAAGCATTCGCCCGCGCCTGGTTCAAGCTCACCCATCGTGATCTCGGTCCGCGCTCGCGCTATCTCGGTCCGGAAGTGCCGAAGGAAGAGCTGATCTGGCAGGATCCGCTGCCCCCCGTCGATCATCCGCTGATCGACGGTGCCGATGTCGCCGCGCTGAAGGCCAGGGCGCTGGAGTCCGGTCTCAGCCTCTCCGAACTGGTCGGCACCGCCTGGGCCTCGGCCTCGACCTTCCGCGGCGGCGACAAGCGCGGCGGCGCCAACGGGGCGCGTATCCGTCTCGCGCCGCAGAAGGATTGGGAGGTCAACCGGCCCGAGCAGCTCGATAAGGTCCTGAAGGTGCTGGAGCGCATCCAGTTCGAGTTCAACCAGAGCGCCAGCCTCGGCAGGAAGGTGTCGCTGGCCGACCTGATCGTGCTGGCGGGCAATGCCGGCATCGAGCAGGCTGCCAAGGCCGCCGGACATGACGTGACGGTGCCGTTCTCTCCCGGCCGTACCGATGCCTCGCAGGCGCAGACCGACGTGCATTCCTTCACTTTCCTGGAACCAGCGGCGGACGGCTTCCGCAGCTACGAGAAAGCCGGGCTTGCGGCGCCCGCCGAGGTGGTGCTGGTCGACAAGGCGCAGCAACTGACGCTGACCGCACCCGAACTGACCGTGCTGATCGGGGGCTTGCGTGCGATCAACATCAATTTCGACGGTTCGAACCACGGTGTTCTCACCGACCGGCCGGGCGTGCTGACCAACGACTTCTTCGTCAACCTGCTGGGCATGGGCACCCAATGGAAGGCGGTTTCCGAAGACCAGAAGCTCTTCGAGGGCCGCGACCGCAGGACCGGCGAGGTCAGATGGACCGGCACGCGGGTTGATCTCGTCTTTGGCTCGAACTCGGTGCTGCGCGCTCTGGCGGAAGTTTACGCCAGTTCGGATGCGCAGGAGAAGTTCGTCAATGATTTCGTCGCCGCCTGGACCAAGGTGACAAACCTCGACCGCTTCGACCTGCATAACTGACCGCCTGGCGAGGGCCCCCCCGCCGGACAGAAAAGGCCTCTCCCGATGGCGCAAGCCGTCCGGAGGGGGCCGCTGAAACCGATGAAGGCGTCGACCGGCAAGCCGGTCGACGCCTTCATCGATTGGCGTAGCTGTTCCTTTGGATGCCAAGAACGACGTGTGACGCTGCAGCCTCAGCCAATCGCCGTATAACTCAATCCGCTCCGCGAATGTTGCTTTCGCCACGCAGGCCGGACGATACGCTCCAGATCTTTTCCTCAGCCGGATCACGTTCCACATCATGCGCCGATGAGGGTCTTGAGGCGGTGAATGACATTGTATGCATCGACGAAGGCGTCAAATCGTCACCTCTGACGATGTCAGTATCGGTGGTCGCCCGCCCCGCAACCAGACAAATCATATAAAGCCCCCCAAGCCAACAGCTTGGCAAGGCTTTGGTTTTGAATCTCGACCGTCGTAGATTCCCGAAGAACATGATGAACCACACATACGTCACTCAAAATCAATGAGTTAACGCGAGTGAGGTTCAAATTGGGGGGTGCCGCAGCTCGCAACCAACCTCATAAAGAAAGAGGCCGACCAAGTGGGCCACCTCTACAGGGCGCCGACGACGGGGCGTGACCGCAGTTCGAGCAGTTCCTGGTGAAACCGCTCCTGCACAGGCATCCCATGCGCGGCAAAGTCCCGTCGCAGTGCGGCGCTGAAACCTGCGGGACCGCAGAACCAGATGCTCGCCTCGCGCCAGGTTGGTACGGCCATGCGGGTGCACTCGCCGGTCGGTAAGCCGTCGCGGGCGTCGACCGAGACATGCAGACGCACGTCGGCGGCCTCCGCGTCCGCCTTCAGCTTGGCGATGGCCGTCTCGTCGAGGCCGGCCGTCGTGTGGAACAGGTCGATGGCGGGCAAGGGATGATCGGGGTGCGCTTGCCGCTCCTGCACCCGATGCACCATGGCGGCGATGGATGGCGTGACGCCGATCCCGCCGCCGATCCAGATCTGCTGGGGATGACCGTTGCCGAAATCGAAGCAGCCATACGGCCCCTCGATCCGCGCACCCTGTCCGATATGCAGTTTCTCGCGCAGCCAGCCGGTATGGTCGCCCAATTCCTTGTTGGCGAGGGTGATCCGGCGGTCCCTGTCGTTCCATGCCAAGGCAATGGTGTAAGGATGCGCACCTTCGGAACGATCCGAAGTCGCGAAGGCGAACTGCCCCGGCTTGTGCCGGGCCGGCCCTGCAACACCTCGATTTCGCTTTCGAGCGATCGCGCGCCGGAATAGTACCGGAGGAGGCAACCGTTCTCAAACAAGCAAGGTGCAAAAGTCGCTCTTCATCAAGTCCACCGGTTGAGAGCGAGGATGAGTGGACGCGCCTGCTCACCAACACGGCGAATGAGGCGGCCCGGGGATATCGCCGCATTGTGGTCCCGCGCGATGCCGCCCTCGCGTTCCTGACGGGCTGGAGGCGACGGCACCCCACCTTGCTTCGGTCGTCAGCATCGTCGCGAATGCACCCGACCGCCATGCGGCGACGGCGGGTCTTTCGTGTCCGCCGCTTCTGATCCTAGGTCCCCCGGGCATTATCGGACGCGTTACACGCGGGCACCGGCCTTCGCCTTTTTGCCCTGGGCGAGATATGAATCAACTGGCAAGATGCCGCACGGCCTCTTCCCGGACCCTGCGAAGGACCCGTCGCTTGAGCGTGGTGTACTGGGCATTTTCCAGCAAGGTATCGGCGTCGCGTGGATACGCAAACGGCATGGGGACATCGTCCACGATACGGCCGGGACGTGCAGACATCATGAGCACACGACTGCCGAGCAGCAGCGCCTCGTCGACGTCGTGGGTAACGAACAGCACCGTGGTACGGCTCCGCGACCAGATATCCAGCAATAGCTCTTGCATGACGCTGCGGGTCTGTGCGTCGAGCGCACCGAACGGCTCATCCATCAGCAGGACGTCCGGCCGCATGATCCACGCACGCGCGAGGGCGACACGCTGGCGCATTCCGCCGGACAATTCCCACGGATAGGCGCCCGCATGACGATGCAGGCCCACGAGCTGAAGCAACTCATGGGCCTGGGGCAGATATTCGGCCTCAGGCCGGCCGTTCATGCGCGGACCAAAAGTGACATTCTGCAGGACGGAAAGCCAAGGATATAGCTGCGGCTGCTGAAAGACCATGCCGCGGGATGGATCGGGTCCGACCACCGGGTTGTTCCCGCTGAGGACTTGTCCGCTGCGTGGGCGCTCGAAACCAGCCACCAAGTTGAGTATGGTGGACTTGCCGCAGCCTGACGGTCCGAGCAGCACAGAGAATTCTGCATCGTCGATGTGGAACGACAGGTCTTCCAGCACGGGAGGCCCCGGGTTCGCCCTGCCGGATCGCGGCGCGAAATCGAAGTTCACCCCATCCAGCGTAATGCTCGCCATCGGCAGTCTCACTCCTTGCCGGCCCACGGCACCAGTCTGCGTTGTAGGGACACGATGGAAAGATCAAGCAGGTAACCCAAAGTCCCAAGTATCAGGATGCCGATGAGAACGACGTCCGTGCGCAGGTAGGAACCCGCATTGACGATCATCCAGCCAACGCCCGAAGAAGAGGCGATCATTTCGGCAGCAACCAGCGACGTCCAGCCGATACCCACCGATAACCGCACGGTAGTGAACAGTGCCGGATAGCAGTCGGGAAATACCACGTGCCAAAAAATTTGACTGCGTGTCAGGCCGAGCGTTTGCGCCACGCGAATGTGTCCGATTGATACCTGCAGCACGGCGGCGGCGGCGCCGACCACTACGTTGAGGAAAGTCGAGATAAAAATCAGGAAAAACTTGGACGATTCGCCAATCCCCAGCCATACGATGGTCAGCGGTATGAGGGCAATCTTGGGAAGCGGCCGCAAGAATTGCACGTAAGGGTCCAGCGCTGCCGACAGGAAAGCGCTGCGACCCATGAGCAGACCCAGCGGCACGCCGATCGCGATTGCAACGGCGAACGCCGAGACCGCCCGTGCTATGCTGATACCTACGTGTTCCCAAAGCGGGATCTGACCGTAGCCATCGCGCCAGATGCGGTAGGCGGTCTCGGCGATTTCGGTAGGGGGAGGCAGGAAGAGGGAATCGACCCAGCCACGTTGACCGGCGATCTGCCATAGTCCAAAGACGGTCAGCACCGAAGCGGTGCTGACCGCGGCACGCCATGTCATTGAGCCGCCGAAGACTTCTGGAGTTGTTCGGCCAAGCCCAGGTACTTCGGATTGATCGACTGCGCAAACGATTCGGGGATGTCCTGGGTGCGAACCTGATCGATGCTGCCAAGGAATTCGGCGGTCTTGCGCGCAGCACCGGCGATGGTCGTCTCGTCGACGTTGGTGCCATCGCCGAACCAGGCGTTTGTCCGCTGCTCGGTGATTGAAGGATAGGCATTGCCCGCCAGAGAATCCGCCACCGCAGCCTCGGTTGCTCCCAGTTCCTTGGCAATCGCTGCGATCACGACCTCGGGATCCCGGCGGTAGTTCTCGACCTGCTGCTGCTGGACCAGCAGCAGCTTGGCCACCAGCTCGGGATGCTTCTCGCCGAAAGTCTTGCTGACCGACAAGCCGTTGAAGATCAGGTAGCCATCCTTCTTGAGATCCTTGGTGAAGAAAATCGGATGGCCCCCGGCTTCTTCAAGAGCTGAGTTGAATGGCGCCCAGACATAGGCTGCGTCCACATCGCCACGGCGCCAGGCTGCCACAAGTTCGTCGGGCCGAAGCGGCACGAACTTGATCTTACTGCGGTCGATGCTGTTGAGGTCAATGGCCGCATCGAGTGCGTATTGAGCAGTGGAGTTCGGCGGATAGCCAACGGTCTTGCCTTCAAGATCCTTAAGCGAATTGATCCCCTCGCGAGCGACGAGGCGTTCGTAAGTCGCAATATCCGCGGAAACGCCGACGAGTTCGATAGGCAACTTGCGAACGATGGCCGAGACTGTGGGGCTGGAGCCGAAATTTGCAATCTCGATGCTGTCGGAGGCAAACAACGGCAGGACATCCGCACCGGAAGCAAATTGTATCCACTTCACCGGCACACCAAACGCCTGCTCCAGCGAGCCGTCGACCTTGGCGTTGACGATGAGCTGGGCACCGCCGCTGTAAGTGATGCGCACCTCCGAAGGCAATGGCTCAGCGGAGAACGACGGCGGGGCGCCAAGAGCAACAAGGCAGGCAAGTCCTGCCGCGAAAGTGAGAAAGGGTCTTCTCGCCAATGTCTTGATTGATTTCATGGTGCGCTCCGCGGATCTCTCAGGAGGTGCTTTTGACTATAAATTTTTAATTTAGTTTATAGATTTAGTCAATAATATTCTGTGCGCAGGAGGACCGGATGCAGCAGCCAAGGATCTCCTAGCTTCGTTGCATCACGCCCCTTCAGCTGCGCAGCAGCGGCAGCAACTGATCGCCCTGCCGCCTGATCTCAGACAGATAGGGCGGATCGGGAAGCACGAAGTGTATGATGCCGAGATCCGGTATTTCTTCAGCGAATGGGCGACATCTACCGTCGAACCGACGAGCCAGGTCGTAGCTGCTCCCTCGCTGCCGAACTTGCCGGGAGTGGTATAGAGGTTGTCGTCGAGTACCTCGCCGCGCGCCTGCTGATCGAGCAGTCGCGGTTGGCCTATCGCGGCGGCCCGCCGATGATCGTTCCAGATTGCATGCACGCCGCCGGCGAGCGCCGTGACGTTGGCCTGTGCATCGGCCCAGGCCTGCTCCGTGCTGTCGCGGACGAGGGTGGTAGTCCTCAAGCCGAAATCCGGCGGAGGGAGATCCCTGTCCAGCTTCCTGCCAAGTTCCCTGAGGTGATCGATCAGCTCCCCGATGTCGTTGAGCGGCTCGCCCCAGAACAACTGAAGGTCGGCTTCCGCCGCAGCGACCCGCTCGGCGGCCGAGGCTCCACCGAAGTAGAGCCTGAGGAGCGCCCGCTCACCCCGCACCTTGATGCGCAGCTCGACAGTGGAGGACCTCACGCGGAAGTACTCCCCTTCATGGGTGATGTCCTCCTCGGACCATAGACGGCAAACCAGCCGGATGAACTCCCTAGTGCGATCGTAGGTTGCGTCTGGCCTCCCTCGCTGTCAGCGTAGGCCGTAAGATTATCCTTGCCAGATACGGTGTTGATGCGCAGGCGGCCGTCCGTCAGCTGGTCCAGCGTGGCGGCGGCGGAAGCGAAGTGCGCCGGCTGCCAGTATCGCGGACGGTTCGCGACCGGCGGCTCGAATAATAGTGTGGTGTGCCCGCCGGCGAGGCTCGCGCAGCCACAGCCCGATCGGGTCGCCGTTCCGTGCATCGGCCGCCCACCGGCAGGCGATGCCGTCGCCGTGCATCACGAAGTCGATGTCCAGTTCGCCTCTCGCCGGATCAAAACGGCGCACGGTGTAAGTCCGCACGGCACAGGCGTGTTTGTCATGGCGGTCGGCGGTCAACGTCGCGAGCCCGTTTTCCGCCGACCCATCCCGAGGGAAGACAAGCTTGATATGCGGCCCGAGGGCGTCCGGGTGCCAGGGATAGTCGTTGAGGCCGCCGCCGAGCGTGATCCGGCGCATGCGCGGCGTGAGGAGAACGGAGCGGCGGACTTCGGCAACCCTGAACAGTCGGTCCGAGGGGGATGCTCGAAGGATCGTCATTTGCGCATCAGCCACATGAAGTATGGCCCTCCTATGAAGGTCGCGAGCAGACAGGCTGGGATTTGATAGGGAAACAGGAGATTCCTCCCGAGGAAGTCGGCGATGACGAGGATGCTGGCCCCGATGAGCGCCGCGCCGATCAGTTATCAGTTGGTGAGTGCTGCGCTGGAGGCCGATCATGCGCGCCATGTGCGGTGCCATCAGGCCGACGAAGCTGAACGGACCGGCGATCAAGGTCGCTGCAGTCATCGCAGGCAGTCCAGAAACAAGCTGCTCCTCATGAGTTTTTCTCGATCGAAGATCGCTCGAGGACGCAAGTTCCCTCCAGTGCCTCATCGAGGCGCCGTTGACTTTTCCGTCAGGAATTCAGGACAAGCGAGAGCATCCGGCGACGTTTGCGTCAGCACCACATAGCTTTGTTAAAGCAGGTAGATTGAACAGCCGATCACGTTACTCAGTTGTGACGTCGCTCTCCCGATTCAACGTGAACAGTCGCTGTCCTTCCGCGATCCACCCCGCCAGGAATTTTTGCGCAAACCCGGAATGGCGCGCGAACACGTCCTGAGGACCCTCTGCTTCGGACAACTCCCGGAGATAATCCGCCTGGTTCTCCAACTGACGCGCAGCGACGCGAAGCGCATTGCGATAGAGCTCCGCATAAACTTTCGCCGGAGCCTGCCCCAGTTCCTTCAACCAGTCCGCTTTCGGGAAATCATAGTCACCAATACTGCTGCTTACAGATTGATTCTGCGAATCGCTATGCCCATGTGACATCGTCATGCCTCCTGAAAATCTCGCAAAATTGCGATTTGTCATAGGATTTTATTTATATTAAGCATACTAACTACAACTGTCATCGTCCGTTGACAACTGTTGTCACCACCTGTTGACCTGACGCGAATATAAGTCTACATCTTCGATATCGTCAACCGGGCATCGTGGAGAAAAATGCCAAGGACTACCATCAAGATCGGGGCGGGAGATTCGACACGCGAACGCATCCTGAAAGCCGCCATGTTGCGTTTCTCGGCGCATTCATATGAGGAGACGGGACTGCGCGATGTCGCGGCAGACGTCGGTGTCGATCCCGCTTATGTACATCGCTGCTTCGGCTCGAAGGAAAAGCTCTTTCTCGAAGCTGTGAGGGCCACGACGCAACCCGAGCGCCTCTTTTCCAAAGACGCTGACGAGCTTGCGCCCACCCTCGCCGCGGAACTGCTGGCCGAGCGCGGGGAAAACGAGATCCGGTCGCTCGACATTGTCATTCGCTCGTTCTCGAGTCCTGCCGCTTCGCGTGTTCTACGCGATAGCCTTATGGAGGACTTCGTGTGCCCGCTGATGAGGAAACGCGGACAGGTGTCGGAGAAGCGCGCTGCGCTCGTCGCTGCCTTCCTCATCGGTGCGGGTATCCTGAGGAATGTCATCCGGGCCGATCCGCTTCTCGAACTAGACGGTAGGGAACTTGAGGAAATCATCGTGCAAACGATCGAGGAACTAATGAGCGGCGACGCGGCTCCGGATGGTGATGCCCAGCGCGCGCCTGTGCCGGATCATCGGGGGAACTGATGACGTGCCTTCCCGCACTGCGCCGTAACCTGCACGATGCCATACACGCAGGATGATGCGCTTCGGCTCGGCTGCGCCTTCGCTTGGAGCCCCACGAAACGCATGTCCCGCCGGAAGGCGGGGCTGCAATGAAAAGAAACCTATGGAGTGAATCATGAAACAGGTTCTGGATATAAAGAAAGTACTGTTTGGAGGTGTGGTCGCTACCGGTCTGGCTGCGTCGGGCGCAGCTTTCGCCGCCGACCTTCCCAGCCGTCAGATCGAGCCGGTCGCTCCGGTCTACGTTGCCCCGGTCTTCACCTGGACGGGCTTCTACGTTGGTGTCAACGCCGGTTACGCGTGGAACGCCAACAACGACAACGGCTATTATATCGATGGCGGCTACTACAAGTCGGGCAGCGACGACGGCGGCTTCACCGGCGGTGGCCAGATCGGCTACAATTACCAGATCGACCAGTTTGTCGTCGGTGTCGAGGCCGACATCAACTATGCCGACCTGAAGGGCAAGAACAACGCCTGGGGCTATTCCGGCATCGGTTCCTCCTCCAACGGCATCGAGTGGTTCGGCACTGTCCGCGCCCGCCTCGGTTTCGCGATCGACCGCGTGCTCATCTACGGCACTGGCGGTTTCGCTTATGGCGGCGGAGGCGACAGTAACGGCTTCGTCTACGACGGCATCTACTACTCGCAGGACAACGATACCCGCACCGGCTGGACGCTGGGCGCCGGTATCGAGTACGCTTTCACCGACAACATCACGGCTCGGGTCGAAGGTCTCTATGTCAACCTCGGCAAGGAAGACCGCAACTTCTTCTACGCCCCGACGATCTACAACAAGCGCAAGGACACCGAGTTCGGCGTCGTCCGTGCCGGCCTGAACTACAAGTTCAACACGTTCTGAGTCCAAAACCAACCGCTTCGAGGAACGCCCATCAGTCCCACCCGCGGTGCAGACCGCCGGAAAAACGCCCGCCCCCGGGCTCATCCGGGGGCGTTCCGGTATGGGATCGGGGTCGGATGCTGCGCGGGGAGGGGATCTCCAAAACAACAGAAAACCGGCATCATCAGGCATCTTGAACTACGACGGTTCTCATGCTAGATGATAGTCATCATATTATTAGTGCACTAACTATAAGCCCGCGATGAAACCCAGTCCGATCACCTCCGAGTTCCTCGAGGTGCTCACCAAGGTGAGCCGCAAGATTCACACAGCCTTTAACCAGCAGGTTACGGCTCATGGCCTGACATATCCGCGTGCTCGTGCGCTTCTGCGTCTCATCAGAAAACAGAACATGACCCAGAGCGAGTTGGCGTGCGAGCTGGAGCTCGAGCAGGCGACGCTGGTGCGTCTGCTGGACCGCATGGAGGAACATGGCCTCGTCGAGAGGCGGCCGGGCCCGAATGACCGCCGAGTGAAACTCGTCGTGCTCACGCCCCATGGCGAGGAACAGGCAGCACTCGTCCGCTCGATCGGGGAGGAGATGCGCAAGCGGATCTTCGAGGACATCGATCCCGATGATCTGGCGGCAGCCATGACGCTGCTCGGGCGCATGTCGGCCAATGTTGCCAAGCTGGAGGATATCGATGTCCTCGCGTGAGAGTGTTGCCGCACTGGAGACCGTGACGGCGGACGATGCAGCTACGATTGTGCAAAAGTCGCCGGAATCCGACGGTGTACCGGCCCAGCCGGCTCCGCCTCCGTCCGTCATGCCGAAATCGCTGCCGATGACGGCCGCCTATATCCTCGCGGGAACGCTGATCGCGTTGACGCAGGGGCTTGGCGCAAGCCTCATTTCCGTCAACCTGCAGCAGATCGCGGGTCCCATGCACCTCACCCAGGTCGAACTCACCTGGCTGATGGCGGCCTATTATTTCCCGAACGCCAGCCTGACCCTAATGCTCTTCAAGATGCGCACCCAATTCGGGCTGCGGAACTTCGCCGAGGTGGCGCTCGTGGTCTATGTCGTAGTCAGCTGCATCCACTATTGGGCGGACGACTACCGCATGGCGCTCGCGACGAGTTTCCTGGCGGGCGTTGCGGCTGCTCCCATGACGTCACTCGGTTTTCTCTATATTCTCGAGCCTATTCCTCCGGCCAGGAAACTGAATGCGGGACTTTGCATCGCCTTGACCGCGATTGCCGTTCCCACGTCTGTCGCCGGCATCATTTCACCGATGCTGATGCAACTTGGCAGTCACTACAGCCTTCGCCTGCTCGAAATGGGTCTCGCCATGCTGTCGCTCGGGCTCGTCTACCTGCTGCCGCTTGCGTCTCCGCCGCGCGCCAAGGTGATCAGCGGAACCGACGTCGTGAGCTACCTCCTTCTGGCGATTGCCCTCGGCTGCTTCGCCGTGGCGCTGACAATGGGGCGTCTTTATTGGTGGACCGCGGCGGAGTGGCTGGCGTGGGTCATCATCGCCGGAATCGTCGCCGGCACTGTCTTTGCCGTCGTCGAGCTCAATCGGGAGAACCACCTCGTCGACATCCGCTGGCTAACCTCGCGCGAAATGCTGCACTTCACCGGGGCGCTGATGATCTCCCGCCTCGTGCTGTCGGAGCAGACCACGGGCGCCATCGGCTTCCTGCGCAATGCCGGCCTGCTGACGGAGCACATGGCGGGCCTCTACTGGGTCATCCTTGCGAGTTCGGTTGCCGCCGGCATCTTCTGCGCCGCGATCATGAAGCCAGGGCGGGAATCGGCGATCCACGCGCTGTCTCTCCTGCTGGTCGCGATCGGCAGCTACATGGATAGCCGGTCGACCGTGCTGACGCGGCCTGAGCAGATGTATCTCAGCCAGATGCTGGTCAGTTTCGCGAGTGGTCTTTTCCTGCCACCGGCATTGGCAGTCGGCCTGATGGCGGCCATGAAGCGCGGCCAGAACTATATCCTCTCCTTCATCGTGGTTTTCCTCGCCACGCAGAAGATCGGTGGTTACCTGGGCAGCGCGGTCTACGGCACGTTCGTGCAGTGGCGCGAGCAATTCCACTCCTTCCGGCTGGTCTCGCGGCTGGCATCCACCGATCCGCTGGTCGCGGCGCGGCTGAAGCAGCTCGGCAGCGCTTACAGCAAGGTGCTCGCCGATCCGAGCCAGCAGGCGCAGCAGGGAACCGCACTGTTCGCCAGACAGGTGCAGCAGCAGGCCTATGCTCTCGCCTATAACGACCTGTTCCTGTTGACGGCCTGTCTCTCGCTCATCGCGTTCGCCTGCCTTTGCATCCATGTGGCGTGGCGCAATCGCGAGCGATTATTCCCCAACCCGGCGCCCGCCGGCGCCTGAGGCGAGACATCGAGGCAGACCGGAAGCGGAACCGCTACATGACCAAACTCTTTCGCTCGATCGCCACCTACGTGGCTCTCTGCATCGGCATCTCCGGCGTGTTCGTCGTGCTCTATACGTGGAATCTGCCCCCGTTCGGCGGCACGGTCGAAACGACGGATGACGCCTATGTGCGTGGCCAGGTCACCATCCTGAGCCCCCAGCTGTCCGGTTATCTCGTCGAGGTCCCGGTCCAGGATTACCAGAAGGTGGCGGCCGGCGATCTGATCGCCAGAATTGACGATCGTATCTATGCGCAGAAACTGGAGCAGGCGAAAGCGACGCTCGCGGCGGCCGAAGCCTCGCTCGCCAACTCGGAACAGAGCCGCAAGGCGGCGGAGGCCAGGATCACGTCTGCCCGCGCTGCGCTCGAAAGTGCCAGGGCGGCATTCGATGTCGCCAGAACAGCCTATGAGCGCACCGAAAGTCTGCTCAAGAAGAACTTCACCAGCCAGAGCGAGGCGGAGAAAAACCGGGGAGCCTTCAATCAGGCTCAGGCCGCGGTGCATCAGGCGGAGGCGGCAGAGTTGATCGCCGAACAGGAGCTTCACTCGATCGTCGTAGGCCGGCGATCGCTTGTAGCCAGCGTGGAGAATGCCAGGGCGGCCGTGAAGCTCGCCGAGATCGATCTCGCGAACACACGCATCGTCGCGCCGCAGGACGGCACGCTCGGCGAAGTCACTGGCAGGCTCGGCCAATATGTATCGGCGGGCACGCAGATCGGCTCGATCGTGCCGGATCGTGTCTGGGTCGTCGCCAACTTCAAGGAGACCCAACTCACCCACATGCGCGCGGGGCAGCAAGTGACATTCACCGTCGACGCTCTCGGGCGTCAGCGGTTTTCGGGCCGGATAGAGCGTTTTGCACCGGCCACGGGTTCGGAATTCTCGGTCATCAAGGCCGACAACGCCACCGGCAATTTTACCAAGGTGTCCCAGCGCATTCCGGTCAGGATCGCCATTGAGCCCAGGCAACCGCTGGCAGACAGACTGGTGCCCGGCATGTCGGTGGTGGCAAGCGTCGATCTCGCGCAAGACGGCATGGCGCAAGCACAGGCAGCCGGACTTGAGTGACAATCGGCCTCTCCATGTCGGGCCCTATGATGTATCGCGCTGCGCGCAAGGGCCAGAAACCACAGATCCCAAGCTGGCGTTTGATTGTGGCAACATTGCTTGCTGGAGCTAGCCTGCCTTGCTGTCTGTCTTCTCCACATGAGTGATGCGTTGGGCAGGGCAGCAACCAGCGACGCGTCGACGCCTGTCTTGACATTGGGAATAGCCGCCTCGCGCAATATTCGGTCGAAGCGCTCGAACAGGGATGACCGTTCCCGCCTTCGTCAGCCGAATATCCCGGGCGGTGCGCTTACCTGGAAATCGTTTGCTCAGTGAATGTCTCCGGCGTCGTCCTCTCAACGTATGATTCGTCAGCCAGGAGACCAGCGATCACCTGCGAGATGAGCAACTCAAGCTCGCCCCCTTCCGCCTCCCGCAGTGGTTCGGCGCGGATTATGTCGCGCAGGATGCCGACCCCGGCGAGAAATGCACCGACGAGCGCTGCGCGCCTCTCCGACACCCCCGCACGCTTACCAAGAAGGGGTTTTATGAAGTCATCCGCGATCACACTGCCAAGGACGCGAGAAGCATCGGGACTGGAAAATGAACGGACGATGATATCGAGCGACCGAATTTCGTTTGCACCCCTGTCTGTCAAAACCTCCTTTGCCAGCCTGGAGGGAAACTCGCTCGGGTCCCCGGTGAAAAGACGTCCAGGTTGGAGGATGGCCTTGACAGCCTGACGGAACAACTCTTCCTTCGAACCGAAGCAGCGATGCACGTAGGCTACGTCGACGCCGACGTCGGCCGCCAGGTCGCGTAGTCCCGTCTCCTCGTAGGAATGAGCCGAGAAGCGCAGCATGGCTGCCTTCAGTATCCGCTCTCGTGTCGTATCGTCAGGTTCAGGGCGAATGAGTTGCGTCGGCATAGTATCTCCTCAAGGCCTATCGGCCTTTATACCGAACTAGCTGCGTAAAGCAAAGCAGTCAACAGCGACCTCCAAAGCTGGTGTATTACTGCGGAAATGCGCCTGAGACGTGTATCACCCTTATTTTTACTCCAAGGAATCCGGTGACGCAGGGTAGGGCAGTGATGCGTCGCCGGAACCACGTTTTCGAACCGGCCTGAACGACCAGCATCCTACCCGCGAAAAACGGGGCTTGTTCCACGCCGGGCGGCAGCCTTGATGTAATCTGATTCCGAGAAGCATATGTCATTCTGGTCCGTGTTCGTTGTGTTACCAGCTTCAAGGACGTCCGGGCACTTCACGGAGCTGCTCGATTCCGACGAAGTTCCTGAGACTAACTTACGCCCGCCTAAAGTACGTCGTCTTCTGTAGCTGTAACGTGCCAGGCAGCCGTTCTCTGGCCGATGCACCTCACGTCGCTGCTCCTGCCGCGCCTGTCCGCGCAGCCGCAAGCGGCGATCATCAATGTCTCGTCGGGGCTTGCCTTCCTGCCGCTCAAGTTCGCCGCCGTCTATGTGGCGACCAAGGCGGCGCTGCACGCATTCACGATGGCGCTGCGGGCAGACCTAGCCGGTGGTGGCGTCAGGATCGTCGAGATCGTCCCGCCAGCGGTGGATACCGATCTCGGCGGGGCCGGCCTGCATACCGAAGGCGTTTCCGTTGATGCATTCGCGGATGCCGCCATGTCGCGCCTTGCAGCAGGCGAGTTGGAGATTGGTTACGGCCCATCGGACAGGTTCCGCCTTGCCTCGCGCGGCGAGATCGAGGCGTTGCTGAACGACCTCAACGGCTGAGAGTCCGCCTCAACTCTCCAGAAGCTGCGCCGGAGACAAAGGGATCTGCGCGCCGTTCCGCGGTGCGGCCGGCTTGCGTGCGCGGCCATACTGCCGGGGCGAGCAGCCCATCACGCGCTTGAACGCCGTGCTGAACGCGCTTTCGGATTCGTAGCCGAGCGCAGGCGCGATCACAGACACCGGATCGCCGGAGTTCTCCAGCCTGTCGCAGGCGAGCAGCATGCGCCATCGGCTGAGATAGTCCATCGGCGTTTCGCCCGCCGTCTCCTTGAACCGCAGCGCGAAGGTCGAGCGGGACATGCCGGCGACCTCGCCGAGCTCCTGCAGAGTCCAGCGGCGGGCCGGATCGGCGTGAATGGCGGTGATCGCCTTGGCGAGTTGCCGGTCCGCAAGCGCAAAGAACCAGCCCACGCCGACGCCGGGCCCCTCCGCCAGATGAGCGCGCAGCGCCTGGACCAGCATCATATGGGCGAGATGCTGAGCGACCAGATAGCCGCCCGGTTCGCCCTCACGTAACTCCTGCATCATTCGCTCGACCGACCAGCGCAGCGCCGCTTGTTCCGACGCCTTATGGAGATGCACGACGGGCGGCAGCATCGCCAACAGCATGCCGGCATGACCGCCGCTCACGCCAAACCGGCTGCCAACCAGAAACAGGTCGCCGCCGCCGTTGATGAAGACCTCACCACCTCGGCGGGCGGCCGGAAAGATTTCGGAGGCCGGAACGGACGGCAGGTCGAGATCGCTGGCCAGACGAAAAGGCTGGCCGCTCGGCAGAACGAAACTGTCGCCTTCCTCGAGAATCAGCGGCTCGGAAAGCCCATCGACCACGAGCCAGCAAGACCCCGCCACAACCGCATAGCATTTGATGAGTTGGTGCTGGTCGCCGAACTGCACCGACCAATCGCCGCCGGCATGAAAGCCGGAGGAAACATAGCTCTGCGGTTTGAGCAGCGAGAGCACTTGCGACAGTGGATCCATGTAACCTCGGACGATTGCGAAGATATGCTGGATCATATCGCATGGACCATCCGACAGGCAAACGGCTATCTCAGACCCTCACCAAGGGCGGTCGAGGTCCCGGAAGCAGCGCCCGTACGTGGTGACCACTCAATCGGGAGCTTTCCATGATTGTCGTAACAGCGCCGACATCCAGAATCGGCACCCATCTCGTTTCCGATCTGCTCGAAGCCGGCACCCGCGTCCGGCTGATCGCCCGCGATCGGTCGCGCCTTGCGCCGGACGTGCGGGAGCGAGCCGAGATCGTGGAAGGGTCGCATGGCGATCCCTCTATTGTCGAAGAGGCTTTCCGTGGCGCCGAAGCGCTCTTCTGGCTCGTGCCGGCTGATCCGAAGGCGGACAGCGTCATGGCCGTCTATGTGGACTTCAGCCGCCCTGCGGTCGAAGCGATGGTTTCTCACGGCGTCCGCCGCGTCGTCAGCGTATCGGCGCTGGGGCGCGCAACGCCACTGGCCGACCAGGCGGGCTATGTTACGGGATCGCTGGCGATGGACGACCTGATCGCGGACACGGGGGCCGCCTTCCGGGCGCTCGTCATGCCGTCGTTCATGGACAATATTCTGTGGCAGGCAGCCTCGATCCGCGACCAGGGACTGTTCTTCTCGCCGATCTCGGGCGATCTCAGGTTGCCCAGCTGCGCCACGCGGGACATCGCGGCGGTCGCCGCGCGGCTGCTGCTCGACGACACCTGGTCCGGGCAGGGCGAAACCGCAGTGCTTGGGCCGGAAGACCTGTCCTTCGACGACATG
>NZ_JBSEFH010000037.1:0-36642 GCF_053570585.1 Pseudochelatococcus sp. B33
TTTGAGCTGCCGCAATTACATTCATCTCATATGCATCTTTATGGGCCGCCGGAGGCCGGCAATGCCGCGCCAGGCGGGGCCTGCGGTCCGTGGCGGAGAAGGTGCGGTCGATAGCCGCAGAGGCGTCAGGCCGCTGGCTGGATGCCGAAATCGGCCGGGGAGAGGACGAGATCGGCGAGCGTGTGACGGTCCACCGTCGCCATGAAGGCTTCGAGCGCAGCGGACAGGATGCCGCGCAGCCGGCACTGGCAGGAGATGCGGCAGAGGGCGGCGTTCTCCTTCCCCTTGCCGAAACATTCGACCAGCGCGAAGTCCGGTTCCGTGGCGCGCAGCACGTCGCCGAGCCGGATGTCTTCCGCCGCCTGCGCCAGGGTCAGGCCGCCGGAACGGCCGCGCACGGCCTTGAGAAAGCCCGCGCGCGTGAGCTGATTGGCGACCTTCATCAGATGATTGCGGGATATGCCGTAGAGGGCCGCCGTCTCCTCGATCGTGATCAGCCGGTCCTTGCAGGTCGCTGCGTACATCAGGATGCGCAACGCATAGTCAGAGAAATTCGTCAGTCGCATCGACCCGCCCGGTTGTTGGGTGACGGCCGGGGACGCCGCCCGCGGATTGAAGAGGCAGGCGCAAATAATGTATATCAAGTCCATCTTTTGCAAGCCGCCATTTTCTGCGAATCTCCGGCATTGCAGGCCTTCCGCCCGTGAGACGGCGGGACTGGCAGGCGCGTCGCAAAGGCCGGCCGGCAACCGGGACACAATTTGTGCCGCGACAAAGACATTTTGTCGCGGGCACGGGACGATGCCGATGCGATCGCTTCAGGTGTTCCGATGCCCTCCCGCACCGGCTGCCTTTGCGTCGTCCCCAGCGTTCCGGAGCCGTTGCCATGCCCTCAGCCCCCACAGAGCCAGCGACACGCGACCTCGACGTGCGCCCCCTCATGCGCGCCGGGCAGGAGCCCTTCTCGACGATCATGGCCGCGACCGACGCGCTCGCGCCCGGCGAACGGCTGCGGCTGATAGCGCCGTTCCGCCCCGTGCCGCTGTTCCAGGTCATGACCAACCGCGGATTCGCCGCCGCCGACCGCGCGCTGCCCGGCGGCGACTGGGAAGTGATCTTCACCCCCATTGCCGGATTGTCGCCGGAAACGGGGTGTGAAACGGGCCTCGCGCCCGGATCGGCTCCGGGCGCGACGCTCTGGCCGGAGCCCGCGGCCATGCTCGACCTCACCGGCCTGACGCCGCCCGAGCCGCAATCGCGGATCCTGCAGCGGCTGGAGGATCTGGCTCCCGGCGACGTGCTTTTCGCCCTCCTCGATCACGAACCGGGCCGGATCCTGCCCGAACTCGCCCTGCACGGGCATGAATGGGCCGGCAATTTCAGCGCCGGCGGCGACGCCTACCGGCTTCTGGTGCGCAAGGGCGCGGGCGACGAATGATCGCCCGGCGGCGCCTGTCACGGCCAGCGTGACGCACCCCCCATTTCCGACGATCCCCGAACCTCTCCCGTGCGCGCCGCGCAACGCCCCGGAACCGGCGCGCGGGGCCTTTTTGCGCGTTGTTTGTGCTGGCGCAAGTACCGCGCGGGAATGCCCTTGGGAAAGTTGTTCCGGCACAACGAAGCGAGCAGGCGGACGGGCTACAAAAAGCACAACGATCAACAGACCGGAGCCCACCGGCGGATCCGGCAGGCGGTCGGCAGAGGAACCGAAAGGAAAAGCCATGACCAAGTTCCCAATGACGCGGCGCACGCTCTTCGCCGGAGCGGCGTTGGCAGGTGTGATGGCGCATGCCAGCGCCGCTTCGGCGCAGGCGCAGCAGGCAGCGGCCCCCGCCGCCGGAAACGGCGCCCTGGGCCTGCCGCGGGTGAAGGTCGATCTGGTCGATCCGCCCTTCGTGCACGCCCATGAGCAGGTCGCCACCGGCGGGCCGAAGATCGTCGAATTCGAGATGGTCATCGAGGAAAAGAAGATCGTTCTCGACGACGACGGCACCGAGACCATCGCCTTCACCTTCAACGGCACCGTACCCGGACCGCTGATGGTGGTGCACGAGGGCGACTACGTCGAGCTGACGCTGATCAACCCGGCGACGAACGAACTCATGCACAACATCGACTTCCACAGCTCGACCGGCGCGCTCGGCGGCGGCGGGCTCACGCAGGTCAACCCCGGCGAAAGGGTCGTGCTGCGGTGGAAGGCCACGAAGCCGGGGGTGTTCGTCTATCACTGCGCCCCTCCCGGCATGGTGCCGTGGCACGTCGTCTCGGGCATGAACGGCGCCATCATGGTGCTGCCGCGCGACGGGCTGCGGGACGGCGAGGGCAATCCGCTGCCCTACGACAAGGTCTATTACATCGGCGAGCAGGACTTCTACGTGCCGCGAGACGAGAACGGCAACTTCAGGAAGTACGACACCGCCGGCGAGGCCTACGAGGACCAGCTGAAGGTCATGCGGACGCTCACGCCCACGCACATCGTCTTCAACGGCCGCGTGGGTGCGCTGACGGGCGACGCCGCGCTGACATCGAAGGTGGGCGAGACGGTGCTCATCATCCACAGCCAGGCCAACCGCGACACGAGGCCCCACCTCATCGGCGGACACGGCAACTACGTCTGGGCGACGGGCAAGTTCCGCAACCCGCCGGAGCTCGACCAGGAGACCTGGTTCATCCCCGGCGGCACGGCGGGAGCGGCGCTCTACACCTTCGAACAGCCGGGCATCTATGCCTACGTCAACCACAACCTGATCGAGGCCTTCGAGCTGGGCGCAGCCGCCCATTTCAAGGTCGACGGCGAATGGAACGACGACCTGATGACGCAGGTGCGCCCGCCGGCCGGCGTCTGACGCTTCCGCCGCCCCCTTTCTCCCGAGAAAGGGGGCGGTCACATCATGAGTTTCCCCGCAGGAACCCGCATCACCCGCAGAGTCCGCCACAGGAGCTCACCATGCGCAGGTTTCCGTTACTCGCCGGGGCGGCGATCGCCGCGGCGCTCGGCGCATTCTCCCTGCCGCCGGCCATCGCCGGCGGCGGCGTGGCCCCGCCGGCGCCCGCGGTGGTGCGTCTCGATCCGCGGCCCTTCGACCACCGGCTCGACGGCGAATGGACCCGGGCGGGCCGCCCGATCGACGCACCGCGGCAGACCGTCAAGATCCCTGCACCGGTGGAGATCATGGCCTATCCCGTCAGTGTCGCGGACTATGCGGCCTGCGTGCGCGACGCGGCCTGCGAGGCGCCGGGCGGGCCCGCCGATCGCGGCGATCTGCCGGTGACGGGCGTCAGCCACCGCGACGCGACCGCCTATGCCGTCTGGCTGTCGCAGAAGACCGGCGCGACGTGGCGGCTGCCGACGGACGCGGAATGGGCGCAGGGCGCGGGCAGCCGCTTCGCCGACGACGCGCTCGGCATCGCCGATGACGGCACCAACCCCGCCGCCCGGTGGCTCGCGCTCTACGAGACCGAGACCGCCCGCACCCGCAACCGCGACAAGACGGTCAAGCCGCTCGGTACGGTCAACGTCAACGAACTGGGCGTCCACGACATCGGCGGCTCCGTCTGGGAATGGACCTCGACCTGCCTGAGGCGGGTGGAAACCGATGCGGACGGGACCATCGCCGCGCAGAACGAGATCTGCGGCATCTACATCGTCGAGGGCCAGCACCGCGCCGCGCTGACGTTCTTCGTCCGCGATCCGAAGAGCGGCGGCTGCTCCGTCGGCGCGCCGCCCGACAACGTCGGCTTCCGGCTGGTGCGCGAGATCAGGCCGGGGCTCGTCGATCGCCTGTCCCGATGGCTGGCCTCCTGACGCGCTACTCCCTTCTGCCCGCCTCGCCCGAACCGCTTTGCAATCGCGCCGTTTTGCGGCACCAATGAGTGACGCGATGAAACCGGCGCGGGGCAAGACGGGGGCGAGCATGGCAATCGACATCTCTCTGGTCAGGGCGCTGCCGCTGTTCAGCCGGGTGAGCGACGCGGACCTGGCGCGGCTGATGGCCCGCGCCACCGCCCGCCGCACGCCGAAGGGCGAACTGGTGTTCGAGCAGGGCGCGGTGGCCGATACCTTCTACCTCCTGCTGCACGGCCGGCTGAAGGTGACGCAGGTCACGCCCGATGGCCAGCAGGTGATGGTCCGCATCGTCCATCCGGGCGATCTCTTCGGCTTCGCCCGCGCGCTCAACCGGCCGGACTATCCCGGCTCCGCCCGCGCAGTGGTGGACAGCGTGGTCATCGGCTGGCCGATGTCCGATTGGGACACGGTGGTGGAAGCGAACCCGCGCCTCGCCATCAACGCCATGCAGACGATCGGCGAGCGGCTCGACGAGGCCCACACGCGCCTGCGCGAGATGTCCACGCAGGAGGTCGAACGGCGCGTCGCGCACGCGGTGCTGCGGCTTGCCGAGAAGGCCGGGCGGCCGGAGGCGGCCGGCACCCGCATCGACTTTCCCATCACCCGGCAGGATATCGCCGAGATGACCGGCACCACGCTGCACACGGTTTCCCGCATCCTGTCCGCCTGGGAGGCACACGGGCTCGTCGAGAGCGGGCGCCAGAGGCTGACCGTCTGCGACGCGGACGGGCTGACACGGATCGCCGACGGCCTGACATGAGCGCCCCGGCCACGGAGGTTTCGCTTTCCTGTTTGTGAAAACGCAAAATCCGCGCCGGCGCTCCGGGCTATTTCCATAAGGAAGACGAACCGGGGCCGATCCCCCGCCCGCAACGCAAGCCAGACGACGCTTGCCCGAGAAGGCGTCTACCGATGAATGTTCCGCTCTCGCCAATCCTGCGCCGCGTCGCCCGCCATTCGCGCCTCTTCGCGGCCATGCCCGAAGAACTCTGCGTCCCGCTGCTCGCCACCGCCCGCGCCGTCCGCTATTCGCGCGGCGACACGATCTTTCGCCAGGGCGACACGGCGCGTGTGCTGCATATCGTCGCCGGCGGCTGGGTCAAGCTCTACCGCATCGCCTCGAACGGGACGGAGGCCGTCGTCGGCGTCTTCACCAACGGCCAGAGCTTCGGCGAACCGCCGGCGCTCCGGGGCGATCCCTATCCGGTCTCGGCCGAGGCGGGCACCGACTGCACCCTGATCCACGTTCCGGCGGAGGCGCTGCTCGACCTGATCCGCGCCCGGCCGGAGGCGGCGCTCTCGATCCTCTCGGCCACCTACATGCACCTGCATGCGCTCGTCGCCCAGATCGAGCAGCTCAAGGCGCAGTCCGGCACGCAGCGGGTGGCGGAGTTCCTGCTCGAGCTCTGCCCCGAGGATTCCGAGGCCGCGACGGTGACGCTGCCCTATGACAAGGCGCTGATCGCCGGGCGGCTGGGGATGAAACCCGAAAGCCTGAGCCGCGCCTTCGCCCGCCTGCGGGGCCATGGCGTGGTGGTGCGCCACGCCAGCGCCGCCATCGCCTCGACGACGGCCCTGCGGCGGCTGATCGCGGAAGACCCCGGCGCGGCGTGGACACGGGCGCTTTGACGCACCCGCATCACGCCACCAGTTGCCGGTAGATGTCCGGCAGCGCCCCGGTGAGACGGTCCGGATGGCGGATGGCGGCATAGCCGCCGCGCCCGAAGAGCCGCGGGAACCATGCCTTGCCCTCGCGGTCGACGGTGATGCCGAACACCGCCTGCCCCGCCCGCCGGGCCTCGCGGACCGCCATGGCGCTGTCCTCGATACCGTGGCGGCCCTCGTAGTGGTCGAGGTCGTTGGGCTTGCCGTCGGTGATGACGACGAGGAGCCGGCGAGCCTTCGCCTGCGTCGCGAGCCCGGCGGAGGCATGGCGGATCGCAGCGCCCAGCCGCGTGTAGAAGCCCGGCCGCAACGCCGCGATCCGGCCCTCGATGGTGCGGCTCATCGGCTCGGCGAAGCCCTTGCACTCATGCAGATAGACGCGGTTACGCCGCAGCGACGAGAAACCCAGAATGGCGAAGCTGTCGCCGCAGGCGTCGAGCCCCCAGGCGAGCGCCGCCAGCGCCTCGCGCTCGATCTCGATCACCGGCCGGCCGGAAACGGCGGATTCGGTCGAGCGCGACACGTCGAGCAGGATCGACACCGCCAGATCCCGGTTGACCGGCCGCGCCTGTCGCCAGACGCGGTCGCTGCCCCGGCCGGTCGCCGCAAGGTCGATGGCCGTGCGGACCGCGGCGTCCATGTCGAGCTCGTCGCCGTCGAGCTGACCGCTCGTCAGGCTGCGCCCCGGCCGCATGGCCTCGAACTGGCGGCGCACGGCACGGATGCGCCGGCGCGCCGCCGGATCGTCGCTGACGAGATGGGCGGCATCCGCCGTCACCGGCGCGGCCAGCACCCGGACATGCTCCTGCAGGTAGCTTCCCGAACGCGTGTCCCATTCGGGGTACACGAAGCTGCCCGCGAGCCGCTCCCGGTCGACGTCCTCGGGCGCGAGGTCGAGGTGCAGCTTCAGCCGCGTCGCCGGCGCCTTCGAGACCTGCCCGAGGCCGATTTCCTCCTGATCGTCGACGGCCTTTTTGGCGTTGTCGAAATCGTCGTCCTCGATGCGGCGATTGAGGTTGAGGAACTCGGTCCACGACAGCAGCGCCTCGAACTTGTGCAGGATCAGGCTGTCCTTGCGCTCGGCCAGATCCGCGCGGTGACGGCGGGCACGCCTGGGGGTGTCGTTCTCGCTGCCGGCCTCGGCATCGCCCTCGGTCTCGCGCGTCTCCACCTCCGACGGGGCCGAGCTGCCGACCGCCCGCAGGTCGGGCCACAGCGGCACCGGCAGGAAGCCGCGATAGCCCGGCGGGGCGCGGAACGCCGTGAAATCGCCGCTCTCCAGCGCCGCGAGCATCGCCCTGTCCGGCAGCGCGGCGTCGCCCAATAGATGGCGCACCAGCGCCTCCACCCGCGCCTCGGCCCCGCTCAGCAGGCGCCGCGGCCGGACGGCGAGATGCGCACCCGCGAGATCGGCGTGCAGCCCGGCGAGCCCCGGCGCCTGCGCGAGGGTTTCCCGCACCATCGTCCGGGCGGCGGAAATCGCCGCAAGGTCGGCGCGCAGCGGATCGTCGTGCGCGACGCGCGCCGGCGCATGGGCCGCCACGGCCGCCAGCCAGATATAGAGCGCCGCGTTCGCCGCCCGCTCCGGAAAGACCGCGAGCGCTTCCGGCAGGCGCAGCACCTCGCCGTCGAAGCTTGCGCGCGGCAGCTTCTCGGCCTCGACCGCGAGCCGGCGCCGGAACGACAGCCGGTGCCGGCTCACCTCCCGCGCCGCCGCCTTCAGCTCCACCGAGATGCCGCCGCCCAGCCCCCGGAACAGCACCGCAAGCCGTCCCGACACCTCGGCGAGCCGCACCCGCGCCGCATCGTGCTCCACCGGCGCGTCGAGCCGCGAGGCGAAGGCGTGCCACAGCTTGCCGACGCTCTCCTCCGGCTCCCAGGGCGCGAACTCCATGGGTTCGAACACCATCGCCTCACCCCATCACCGCGACCACGAGGTCGAGCAGCCCGCGCCGCACCTCCTCGTCATCGGTCAGCGGCTCGATCATGGCGGTGAGCACCGCCCGCTCCACCGGCATGCCGCCGGCGATCAGCGCAGCCGCATAGACGACGAGCCGGGTGGAGACACCCTCCTCCAGATCCTGCCCCTTCAGCCCGCGCAGCTTGTTGGCGAGCCGCACCAGCGGCTTGACCCGCGCCTCGGCGAGCCCGCTCTCGCGCGCGACCACCGGCACCTCGTGCTCCGGCCTCGGGAAGCCGAGCTCCACGGCGAGGAAGCGCTGGCGGGTGGAGGGCTTCAGCGTCTTGAGGATGTTCTGGTAGCCGGGGTTGTAGGACGCGACCAGCATGAAGCCCGGCGCCGCGGCGAGCTCCTCGCCCGTGCGGTCGATCGGCAGGATGCGCCGGTCGTCGGTGAGCGGGTGGAGCACCACGGTCACGTCCTTGCGCGCCTCCACCACCTCGTCGAGGTAGCAGATCGCGCCCTCGCGCACGGCGCGGGTCAGCGGGCCGTCGACCCACACCGTCTCGCCGCCCTTGAGCAGGTAGCGGCCGATCAGGTCGGCGGCCGAGAGGTCGTCGTGACAGGCGACCGTATGGAGCGGCCGCCCGAGCCGCGCCGCCATGTGGGCGACGAAGCGGGTCTTGCCGCAGCCCGTGGGCCCCTTCAGCAGCAGCGGCAGCCGGTTGCGGTGCGCGGCGGCGAAGAGCTCGCACTCATCGCCCTGCGGCAGGTAGAACGGCACCTGTTCCGCCTGCGTCTCCACGATACGGATTCCATTCATGCCGCTCACTCCGCCGCCGCGTGACCGATGACCGGCCCGGGCTCGATGATCTCGCGCCGGGGCACGAGGACCGTGTAGATGAACAGGAATGCGCCGACGACCACCGCCGCGCCCGCGCCAAAGCGCATCCAGTAGAAGATGGCGAGCTGATCCTGCACCTCCATGTAGTTGATGCCCATCACCCGCTGCAGATGGGTCTGCACCGTGCCGGCGAAGGTGAGCACGAAGGTCATGAACAGCATGCCGCCCGACATCAGCCAGAAGCTCGCCATGTTGAGCACCTGGTTGTACGGATCGCGGTTCCTCAGGATCGGGAAGGCATAGGTGAACATCGCAAGATTGAGGCAGACATAGGCGCCGAAGAAGGCGAGGTGCCCGTGGGCGGCCGTGATCTGCGTGCCGTGGGTGTAGTAGTTCACCCCGTGCAGCGTGTGCAGAAAGCCCCAGACGCCGGCGCCGAAGAAGGCCAGCACCGCGCAGCCGAGCGACCACAGCAGCGCCGCCTTGTTCGGGTGGTCGCGCCGCCCCTTCCACACCATGACGAAGGCGAAGGCCATCATGGCGAAGAAGGGCACCACCTCGAAGGCCGAGAAGATCGAGCCCACCCATTGCCAGTAGGCCGGCATGCCGATCCAGTAATAATGGTGCCCGGTGCCCAGGATGCCGGAGAAGAGCGCGGTGGCGACGATGACATAGAGCCACTTCTCCACCACCTCGCGGTCGACGCCGGTGAGCTTCAGCATCAGGTAGCCGAGGATCGAGGCCATGATGAGCTCCCACACCCCCTCCACCCACAGGTGCACCACGAACCACCAGTACTGCTTGTCGAGCGCGAGATTGGGGGGATTGTAGAAGGCGAAGAGGAACAGCAGCGCCAGCCCCCACAGCCCGATCAGCAGGATGTTGGCGACCGCCGTCTTGCGGCCCTTCAGCACCGTCAGCGTGACGTTGTAGAGGAAGATCAGCGCCGCAACGACGATGCCGACCTTGACCCAGGTCGGCTGTTCGAGGAACTCGCGCCCCTGCCGGCCGAACAGGAAATTGCCCGCGAACAGGTCGAAGGCGTAGGTGACGACCGCGCCGAGCGTGCCGACGACGAGGATTGCAAGCTGGACATAGGCGAGCAGCGGCGAGTGGATCTCCCGTTCCGCCTCCTCCGGGATGAGGAAGTAGGCGGCGCCGAAGAAGCCCGTCAGCAGCCAGACGATCAGCGCGTTGGTGTGCAGCATGCGGCCGACGCTGAAGGGCAGCAATTCCGAGAGAAATTCGGGCATCACATAGACGAAGCCGATGACGAGCCCCATCGACACCTGCACGGCGAAGAGCGCCAGCGCCACCACGAAATAGGCGTAGGCGATTTTCTGGGTCTGATACTTCATGATCGTCTCCTCAGCCGGCGTCGTTCGGCGGCCAGTTCTGGGTGCGGATCGTGTTGGTCCACAGCAGGAAGTCGGCGAGTTCCCGCACCTCCTCATCCGTCAGGTTGAACTGCGGCATCTGGCGGCGTCCCGGCGTGCCCGACGGCTGCGCCTCCATCCAGCCCTTCAGCGTCTCGAACGCCAGTTCGGGATCGTCCGCCACGTCCCAGCGCGTCATGACGTTGCCGAGCTCGGGCGCGAAATAGGCCCCCTCGCCGAGGATCGAATGGCAGTTCACGCAGGCGTGCTTCTCCCACAGGTGCTTGCCGGCGGCGACGCTGTCGGTCAGTCCGGCCCGATCCGTCGAGGTGTTGACGATGTATAGATGGCTCTGCGCCGACAGGCCGATGAAAATGGCGATGAAGAACAGTGACCCGCCATAGAAGATATTACGGGCCATGCTCTTCGTCAGGACTTCGCGCATGACGAGAGTCTCCTTCCTCTGCTCCTGCTCTTTGAGGTGCCAGAGGCGGCAAAGAATAGCCTTAACCAAAGTCAAGGACATTTGCTTTTGACGATGACAGTTTTACCTGCAATAGAGCGCCTTCCGATCGACCGGGATCATTCGATCGATCAGGATTCGCTTACAATCAACGAGCTGCAGAGCGTGAAGCGATGGACGATCGGTGGCCGGTGTGGAAACTGGCGATTCTGCTCTACTTGTTCGCTGCTGGCGCGGTGGCGATCAACCTGTTCATGCTGGGATTGATGCTGCGCACGATCGGGCTCGGCACGCTCACGCCCGTGGCGGCGCTGGTGCTGGCGGGGCCGCTCGGCGTGCCGGCGGCGTGGGCGGCGGGGTGCTGGGTGCGCCGCCTGCTCGACGAGGCGCGATGACCATGAAAGCGTTGGCAATCCCGGTGAAGACCGCCGCCGGCTGGATGATATGCCGGATAACTAATATGATATGCCGGGTAAATAACACGAAGGGCCCATAAAGAACGCGGGACGCCCCTTCAGCGAAAGGACGTCCCGCGCAAGAATTTCCGGCGCAATCGGCCTGCCCGCGCCCGGGCGGAAAGGCGGAGCGTGTCAGCGTATCGCGGGCACGTAGAGGATGCCGCCGAGATTCCAGAGCTGGTTGAGGCCGCGCGGAATGGCGAGCGGCGAGCCCACGCCCAGATTGCGCTCGTAGATCTCGGCATAATTGCCGACAGCCTTCACGGCGCGCACGGCCCAGTCGGCATCGAGGCCAAGCGCCTTGCCGAAATTGCCCTCCGCCCCGGTGAAGCGGCGCACGTCCGGCTTTTGCGATTTCAGCGCCTCGTCGATATCCGCCGAGGTGATGCCGAGCTCCTCCGCGTTGACAAGCGCGAAGTTCACCCATTTGACGATGGTGAACCAGGCGATGTCGTCGTTGCGCACTACCGGGCCGAGCGGTTCCTTCGAGATCACGTCGGGCAGCACCACCGCCTCGTTCGGCCGCGACAGGCGCAGGCGCTCGCCGTAGAGCGCCGACTGGTCACGGGTGAGCACGTCGCACTCCCCGGCCTCGAACGCCGCGAAAGCCTCCGCCGCGCCCGGGAAGGCCTTCTCCTCATAGGTGAGCGAATTGGCGCGGAAGAAGTCGGCGAGGTTGAGCTGGGTCGTGGTGCCGGTCTCGACGCAGACCCTCGCCTTGTCGAGCTCGAGCGCCCCGTCGACGCCGAGCGAGCGCTTCACCAGAAAGCCCTGACCGTCGTGATAGAGGATGCCGGCGAAGGCGAGCCCGAGTTCCGCCTCGCGTGCGAGCGTCCAGGTCGAGTTGCGCGACAGCAGATCGACCCTGCCCTCCTGCAGCGCGCCGAAGCGCGCGCTGGCCGACAGCGGCGTGAACGCGACCTTCTCCGGATCGCCGAGAACGGCCGCCGCGACGGCGCGGCAGAAATCGACGTCGAAGCCGACCCAGCGCCCCTGCGCGTTCTGATCGGAGAAGCCGCTCAGGCCCTCGCTGACGCCGCAGTTGAGCGTGCCCCGCTCCTTCACGGTCTCAAGCGTGCCCGCCAGCGCCGGCTCGGCGAACGCGCAGGACAAGACGCCGGCAAGCCCGAGGGCGAGCTGGCGAAGGCGGTTTCCGGCGATTTTGCTCATGCCTTCAGGCTCCCTGTTGCGGTGGATGTCGCACAGTGCGGCCGCTCAAAGCGTCGCCTTGTGCCGGATGATGACCTTGGTGCCGGTCGGCACGCGCTCGTAAAGATCGATCACGTCACCGTTGGCGAGGCGGAAGCAGCCCGACGAGATGGCCTGTCCGATCGTCTCCGGCTGGTTGGTGCCGTGGATGCGGAATACGGTCGAGCCGAGATAAAGGGCGCGCGCGCCCATCGGGTTGCCGGGGCCGCCGGCCATGAAGCGCGGCAGATAGGGCTGGCGCTGCAGCATCTCCGGCGGCGGGCGCCAGTCCGGCCACTCGGCCTTGCGGCTGACCTTCACCAGCCCGGACCACTGGAAGCCCTCGCGGCCGACGCCGATGCCGTAGCGCAAGGCCCGGTTATTGCCCTGCACGATGTAGAGAAAGCGCTCGGACGTGTGGATGACCACCGTGCCCGGCGGCTCGCTGGAACGAAACAGCACCATCTGGCGGGCAAACGGCCCCTCGTTGATGATGACTTCCTCGGTCGAGATGCGGCCGGGCTCGTCACCGATGTCGAGCGTTTCCTGAAACGCCGCCAAGGTCGTCGACTGCCCGGCCTGCTGGGCACGGGCGGCGGCGGGCAGCGAAACGGCGAGCGCAAGCGCCAGACCCGCGCGCGCGATCCATCGATAATTGTTGCAAGTGGTCATCAAGCTGTTGGTCCTCATGCCTTTCTCAGCCTCGTTCAGCCGCAGCGGACGAAAATGAAGGTGCCGTAACGCCGGTGCGCGTCCGGATCGACGAAGCGCATCACCAACTGGGAGTCGCTTGCGGAAAGGATTTCGCGGTCCTGCGGATCGCCGGCAGGCGCCTCGAAGCCGACATAGGTGCGGCCGTCGCGGCCGGCCTTGAGCCGCAGTTCGTAGAGCTGGGGATTGTCGGCGACGTGCATCATCACGCCGTCCGTCGGCCCCAGTGCGATGACATAGGGCTGGCTGCACTGCGACCGTGCCTCGGCCTCCGTGCGCACGCGGTCCTTCTCGTCGTGGAAGGAAGCCACCCCCCAGCGGCCGACGAGCGCCTCCCGCGAAAGCCCGGTCGGCGCCCCCGCCCCCTGCGATCCCGCCTGCTGCCCGAACATCATCCCGCCGCCGCATCCGGCGAGCAGAAGCGACGCCAGACAACTGGCCACAACCGCCCGCGTGGCGCGCGGCCCCTCGTCCGCGCAGCAGAAAACGCCTCCCTCTCGCATCACCCCTCCAGCGCGACTTGATACCCTTGTTCGGCCGGGCACGGCGCATCGCGCCCTGTCTGCCGCTCAGGTCAAGACCTTATAATCTAAACCAATCATATACCAGTAGTTGAGGGGAAGAATCGCATTCATAACAACGACACAATGTTGATAATCCGATTTCACAGGCCGATTACAGGCATCCGCCGGCCGGAAACGACACATCAACCGGACGGCCGGTTCCGGTGCGAGGACGGCGCCGGAACCGGCAAGGCCGCACGCTTAGGCCCGCAGTGCCGCCGCGACGGCGTCCGCGAGCGGCGTGGTCGGGCGTCCGATCAGCGCCGACAACTGGCGGCCGTCGTCGAACAGCGCCCCCTGCGACGCACCCGCGTCCCATGACGCGATGGCCCTCGCCCGTGAGCACGGCGACCGCCGCCTCGGCGAAATCCGCGCGCGTCGCCGAGGCGATCCTGCCCTCACCCGCGCTGCCGACCAGAGCGCCCGCCTGCACGGCGGCGGGAATCGAGCCGGTGTAGTTTTCGGTGTACCAGCCGTTGCGCAGGATCACGTGCGGAACGCCGGAAGCCTTCAGCGCTGCCTCGGTGGCGACGTGTTCCGCGGCGAGGTTCAGCGGCGACGTATCGGCATGCAGCAGGCTCGTATAGACGATGCCCCCGACACCCGCCTGCTTCGCCGCGTCGATGACGTTCCCGTGCTGCGCGGCGCGCTTGCCGACCTCGTTCGACGAGATCAGCAGCAGCCTGTCGACGCCGGCGAGCGCCTTCTCCAGGATTTCGGGCCGGTCGTAATCGGCCTGACGGACCTCGACGCCGAGATCCGCCGCCTTGGCCGGATCGCGCACGAGCGCGACGATCCCGGCGGGGGCGACCTTCTGCTTCAGTTTCGCGACGACGAGACGGCCGAGCTGGCCGGTGGCTCCGGTGATGGCGATGGTCATCATGCGCTCCTTGCTTCGAGGGATGACTTGGATGGATGGATGGCTTGGCTTCGGTGGACGGCTTGTTTCGATGAACGGCGGATGTAATATAGCCGCCATACGAACGCCCCGTAAGTACATACAGAAAGGTAAGCATGCATGTCCCGCCCGTCGCCCGTTCCGGAAGAGCGCGCCCCTCACAAGCGCGCTCCCCAGCAGCGTTTGGGGATTTCCGACCGGCTGCGGCGGGGTGATCTGCTCACCGCCGCCTGTCCCTCGCGCGCCGTGCTGCGGCGCGTGACGAGCCGGTGGGGCGTGCTGGTGCTGATCGCCCTGCAAGGGGGCACGCATCGTTTCGGCGATCTGCGGCGCCGGATCGGCGGCGTCAGCGAGCGCATGCTGGCGCAGACCCTGCAATGGCTGGAGGCGGACGGCTTCGTCGCGCGCCGGGCCTATGCGGTGGTGCCGCCGCATGTGGAATACAGCCTGACGCCGATCGGCGAGGAGGTGGCGGAAAAGGTGCGGCTTCTCGCGGACTGGATCGAGATCAACCTGCCGCGCATCGCCGAAAACTGGCCGGAGGGGCTGGAGAAGGATAAGGATGCGGGCGGGACCGGGGCCGATCCGTAACGGAACCGGCACGACACAAGGGATATCGCACAATGCTCGTGAACGGAAAATGGACACAGGACTGGCAGCCGGTGCAGGCGACCGACGCGAAGGGCGGCTTCGTGCGTCAGGTCTCCAGCTTCCGCAACTGGATCACGCCGGACGGCAGCGCCGGCCCCACGGGCGAGGCCGGCTTCCAGGCCGAGGCCGGCCGGTACCATCTCTACGTCGCGCTGGTGTGTCCGTGGGCGTCGCGCACGCTCATCGCCCGCGAGCTGAAGGGGCTTGCCGACATCGTGTCCGTCTCCGTGGTCGAGCCGGCGCTCACCGGTCAGGGCTGGCGCTTCGGCGACTATCCGGGCGCGGATCGCGACACGCTGAACGGTGCGACCTACATGCACGAGATCTACACGCGCGCCGATCCGCACTACAGCGGCCGTGCCACGGTCCCGGTGCTGTGGGACAGGCAGCGCGGGACCATCGTGAACAACGAGTCCGCTGACATCGTGCGCATGCTCAATTCCGGCTTCGGCGATCTGGCGCGTCCGGATGTCGACCTCTACCCGCATGACCTGCGGGCAGAAATCGACACCCTCAACGAGCGCGTCTATCCGCGCCTCAACAACGGCGTGTACCGCGCCGGCTTCGCCACCACGCAGGCCGCCTACGAGGACGCGTTCCGCGACGTCTTCGGCGAGCTGGACGAGCTGGAGCGGCGTCTTGCCGGCGCAGGCCCCTTTCTCTTCGGCGACCGCTTCACCGAGGCGGACATCCGGGTGTTCGTCACACTGGTGCGCTTCGACGCAGCCTATCATGGCCTGTTCAAGTGCAACCTGCGCCGCCTCGCGGACTATCCCGCGCTCAGCGCCTATCTGGCGCGCGTCCTCGACGTTCCCGGCGTCCGCCGGACGGTCGATATCGGCCACATCAAGCACGGCTACTACTCCATCAGGGCGCTCAACCCCAACGGCATCGTGCCCGTGGGTCCCGATCTGCCGGGGCTCGATCCGGTCCCCAACGCCTGGCGGCCAACCCGGGCTGAGCAGAAAACGGCTTCGGAAAACAGCCAGGAGCGAGACGACTTTTCGTTGAATCGTCATCTCGCTCCATTCATTTGCTGATACATGATTTTTTCCAGAAGCCTTATCCGCTTTTGGATCACGCCATCACGGGAGTTCGCCTTGATCGTCGGGCCAGGATCGGAAGACGTCGTGCACATCCTCTATCTCATCGCCATCACCGCGGAGGCGATGACCGCGGCGCTGGCGGCGGGACGGCGGGAGATGGACTGGGTCGGCGTCTATCTGCTCGGCTGCGTCACGGCGCTCGGCGGCGGGTCGGTGCGCGATGTGCTGCTGGGCCATCACCCGCTGTCGTGGGTGGCGCACCCCTCCTATCTCCTGATCACCGGCGGAGCGGCGCTGGCGACGATCGTCATCGCCAGCCATGTTCATCACCTGCGCCGCTTGTTCCTGTTTCTGGACGCCGTCGGCCTCGTGGTCTTCACGGTCATCGGCTGCAACATCGCGATCGGCCTCGAGCTGCCGTTCATCGTCGTGATCGCCTCCGGCATGATCACGGGCTGCATGGGCGGCGTGCTGCGGGATGTGCTGTGCAACGACGTCCCGCTGCTCTTCCGCGCCGAGCTCTACGCCACCGTCTCCGTCCTGACCGGCGTGATCTATGTGGCCGGGCAGAACGCCGGGCTGCCCCACGACGCGGTCATGGCGGTCGCGATGGTCGCGGGCCTCTCCCTCCGGCTGCTGGCGCTGCGCTTCGGCTGGAGCATGCCGAAATTCGTCTACACGCGCGACCTTCACTAGATCGGTCGTCGCCACTCTCAATAGCCGCGCGTGCGGTCGACGAGGCCCTCCGGCGTCTCGCCGGCCTCCACCGCCAGGATCTGGCTGGCGACGCGGCGTGCGATGGCGTCCGGATCGCTCATCGCCGCGTTGTGGGGGGGTGATGATGGCCGAAGGATGATCCCACAGCGGCGAATCGTCCGGCAGCGGCTCGGTCTCGAAGACATCGAGCGACACCGCGCCCAGCGTGCCGTCGCCGAGCAGTTCGAGAATGTCGGCCTCGTTCTGCAGGCCGCCGCGGCCGGCATTGATCAGCACCGGCCGGCCCAGCCGCCCGTCGCGCGCGAGGCCCGTCAGCAGGTTGCGGTTCAGGATGCCGCGCGTCTCGCCGGTCAGCGGCAGCAGCGACACGAGAATGTCCGTGCGCGCCAGGAATGCCTGCAGTTGCTCGGTTCCGGCATAGACCTCGAACCCCGGCACGTCCTTCTCGCTGCGCGTCCATCCGGCGACGTCGAACCCGATGTGGGCGAGCTTGCGCGCCGCGTCCTGCCCCAGAACGCCGAAGCCCAGGATGCCGACACGGACATCGCCGGCCGCCGGCTGCAGGAAATCCGGCTCCCAGCGGTGCTGGCACTGGTTGGCCTGATCACGCAGGAATCCGCGCAGATGCAGCAGGCAGTGCAGCACCACGTACTCGCTCATGCGCATGGACAGATCCGCGTCGACGACGCGGTAGATCGGCACCGACGGCAGGTCCGGATCGCGCAGCAGATGGTCAACCCCGGCGCCGGGCGACAATATCGCCGCGAGATTGGGCAGCCCGCTCAGGCTGCGCAGCGGATGCCGCCACGCAACCGCATAGTGCACGCTGCGCCGATCGAACGGCTCCCCGAGTGCGACGATGTTCATGCCGGGCAGCAAGGCGCCGAACTTCTCCCGCCAGGGCTCCAGAGGCCATCCCGTCAGGGCCAGCAAGACGCTCATCATCCTCTCCCGCGGCTGCTTTGCGCGCATGCTGACAAGAACAGGCCCACATCGCAAGCGGGATCAACGCCGCATGCCGCCAGCCCGACGCTCCAACACCAAAAGCCCCGATGCGGTCACATCAGGGCTGCTCCATAGGGAAGCGCATCGAGGCGGGGGGCGTGCCCCGGCGGGCCACTGCCCGTCGGCGGGGCGCCGGCCGCAACCCGGCGGTTTGTCAGCGGCGGCGGAACTGGGGGCGCGCGGAAGAACCGGCAGGACGGGGGCCGGTGTTCTGTTCGCGGTGCCGGAAAATCAGCCGTCCCTTTTCCAGGTCATACGGCGACATCTCGACGGTCACGCGATCGCCTGCGAGCGTCTTGATACGGTGCTTCTTCATCTTGCCGGCCGTATAGGCGACAATGGAATGCCCCGTATCGAGCTGCACGCGGTAACGGGCATCGGGCAGGATTTCGGTCACGAGACCTTCGAATTCCATCACTTCTTCTTTAGCCATTAACATGCCTTCTTTTGCGCCGAACGCTGATCGCGATCGCCTGCGGATCGTCTCGCGCGGGCGCGCCTCTGTCGTGACCGCGCAAAAGCGCGATCGTGCCATCGGCGCCGCCGGAACAGGCCGGAAACGCGCGCCGATGGCGGTTGATATAAAGCATTTCAGGCGAAGCAACAATGCCCCGCCTGAAAAAGCCTCGTCGAAAGAAGTAAAGCGCGTGTGCCGCGTCAGGCCAATTGCAGATTGACCGCCGATTCGCGGCCCGTGCGACGGTCAGTCTCCAACTCGTAGCTGACCTTCTGGCCGTCGTTGAGCGAGTTGAGACCCGCGCGCTGAACAGCGGTCACATGCACAAAAACGTCCTTGCCCCCGGCGTCGGGCTGGATGAACCCATAACCCTTCTGCTCATTGTACCATTTGACGGTGCCGGTAGCCATTTTTATCAATCCTCACGATAACAGATGTAGAGAGTGGAGCGCATCCGCCCACCCGGCTGGGTCGAATCTTGGAGCTTGCTGAACGTCCGCCCGGCTTAGCTCAGGCTACGGCCCAGTCATCTGGCCAAAGTCGATGACGACAACGTAATTTTGCGCAGCGCATTTGGCAAGCCTTGCATCCGAAAATGACGGATATGTCGCTTATTTTGCACCAGAATGTCATAAACGCCACGGTGCAGGCAGCACCTCCTCCCGGGACTTTCAGCCCGCGCGAACCGCCCCGGTCAGCCCATGCCGCGCGCCGGGTCTGCGGCTGTGGCCGGGGGCGATTCGCCCCGCTTGCCGCCCGCCGGATGCCGGACAGGCGGCTCGCCCGGCCGGCCGCGGCGGGCAGGCTCCGGGCGTGCCCCGGCCGGCGTCGGCTGTGAAAATCTCATTTCCCGCTTGACCTCGCCCGCAGGAACGGTAAAAGCACATGCGTCGGGGGTGACGGTCGGCTGCATCGTGCAGTCGCGCCGGGATTGAGTCTTCGTCAAATTGGCCGCTTTAGCTCAGTCGGTAGAGCACATCATTCGTAATGATGGGGTCGCGTGTTCGAGTCACGCAAGCGGCACCACACTTCGCCCGAGAGGGCAGATTTCCAGTATCCCATCCGGTCGGCCGCGGCGGGCAAGCGTCAAGCCGGCGCGTTTGAACGGACCAGTCCCGAGCCGGATGCGGCCCTGCGTCTGATCCATTTCTTGATCGGCAATTCAAAGCAGTGGTAGGTCGCCAGCGAGATCGCGAGGAGCGTGACCGTGAAAAGGACGAACACCTGCCAGTTGTAGAATACGTCGCGGCCGTAGCCCAGATGGTCGAGCAGCATCGCGAAACAGATCTGCAAGGGAAAGTGGATGAGGTACGTCGAATAGCTGATGTCGCCAAGCCGCGCCAATGGCCGCAGGAAGGCGGCCTTGATGCCGCTGATGGCAGCGAAGGCCGCGATCGTGATCGGGAAGATGATGTCCCGCAGAATCTGGTTCATCCCCGCGAGGGCGACGCAGAGCCAGGCGAGCACCATCAAGCAGACCGCAACCCAGGCGACGCGAGTATTTCCGTAGCGTCTCATGGCCCAGGCCAGGAGCAGGCAGGCCAGCCCGCCAAGGAAGAATTGACGGATCCCGATGCTAAGCTTCGGGAAGCTTTCCGGGGTGACGAACGCAACGCAGAGCAGTGCCGCGAAGAACAGATATTTCACCCTGCCGAGCAGGCAGCCGATCACGAACAGGGCGTAGAGGGCCACTTCGACCGAGACGGACCATATCGGCGCATTGAATGACCAGCCGCGTTCGAAGCCCCACGCCGGCACCAGCAGAACGTTCAGGAGCGCGTGGTAGATGTCGTTGAATGGATAGACGAAGAATGTGCCGCTCCTGCTGCTATAGATCAGCTGCAGCACGCCGACGGCTGCCATGGTCGCAATATGAAGCGGATACAGGCGGCTGAAGCGGTCGATGGCAAAATGACGGACCGGAAGGGAGCGGTCGGTCAGCTTGTCGGAGAACAGCCAGAAGAAGACGAAACCGGACAGGGCGAAGAAAAGATCGACCCCCAACCCGCCCTGGCGATAGAAGGCAGACAGAACCTGGTAGAACGGCAGCCGCTCGATCTCCAGCGTCGGATCGTCGGCGCCGACGTAAAAGAAGTGCTGCCAATGCCAGACGACGACCGAAAGCGAGGCGAGACCGCGCAGAACGTCCAATGAATAAAGTCTATCGCGAAGCGAATCGCTCTGCATTCACAGACCCTCGGTCGGCAGGAGCATCCATGAAATCAGTGACCGGCATGCAGCAGCACCTTCTTGCGCCACCGCGCAGGCGTGAACGGGTTCCACCATTTCTTTTCGGCATTGGTGAACGTGTAGACGTGCTTGGCCTTCAGCCCGAAGGGGGCCTCGCGCAGATCGAGATACCGAAAGGCGCCGTCCTCGATATCCACATTGACGGTCTCGCCGGCGGGGTTCGTGCAGTTCGTCAGGAGTGCGAAGCGGTAGCGTTCGATGACCGGCAGAAACTTGGCAATGGCGTTGTTCGACCAGTGTTGCAGCACATCCTTTGCGATCAGCAGATCCGCTTCCGGCAACTCGGCCGGGTCACCGGAATACAGCGCGAACGCGATGCCGTCTCGCTGAAAGGCAGCCTTGTTCTTCTCGATCACGGAAGGAACGATGTCGACACCCGTATAGCGTGCGCCCTGCCAGTTGACGCTCCTCGAAAACTGCCAGTCTCCGCAACCGAAATCGAGAATGCTGCGGATGTTGTTGTTTCGAATGAACTGCTCGAGAAATCGGACATAGCCCCGCGTATGAATCGGGAACGAGCCCTCTCCGGATCCGCCGTGCCATTCGTCAGTGGCATAGATCTGCGTGAACCGTTCCCTCATGATGGCCTCTGTTCGACCCTCGCCCGGTCAGACTGCTAGCGCGTTCCGATCGGATGGAACCATCCGATCGACAAGAATTATCTTAAAATCAAAGAGTTAGAGTATGCCAGCGTTTCGGTGGAACGATGACATGCTCTAGAACGGCGGACATTCGACCGGAATCGTGCCGCCGCTCTATCCATTCGTTAACGCATCGGATTTTTCCAGAAAGTGCGCACACTTTCTGGTTCGGTGCAATAGAGGATGAAAGCAGCACGGGCTCCAGCGAGACGATCGCGCCGGGCAGCAAGCCCGCACGGCCGACTACACCGATGCCTGCAGCTTATCCCCCATACCTCCATGCAACCCGTAGTATAGCCACGGTTGGCGAAATCTTGAAGAACGAGGCGCACGATTGTCGCCATGCGGACTGTCGCCGGTCCAGGAGCGGCCCCCGTGAACCAGCGACAGTGCCCGATGCAACCGGCCGTCCGGAGGGGATCAGCCGGCCTTGATCTCGATCGCCCGGCCCTCGACCCTGGCATCCCCCGATTTGGGCAGCTTCACCGTCAGCACGCCCTTGGAGAACGCCGCCTCGATCTTCTCGGCGTCGATGCCGTCGGGAACGCGGAACGAGCGGACGAACGAACCATAGCGGCGCTCCGACAGGTGATAGCCCTTGCGCTTCTCGCTGGTTTCCTCGTTCTTCTCGCCCTTGATCGTCAGGATGCCGTTGCTCAGATTGACCTCGACATCCTTCTCGGTCAGTCCCGGCAGCTCGGCGGCGATTTCGTAGCTGTCCTCGTTCTCGACGAGATCGACAGCCGGCGCCAGCGCCCACGTGAAGTAACGGGCGGCGGGAATGGTCGGGATGGAGGAAGGGCCGGCAATCGACTGCCGGAACTTCCCGAAGCCGAAATCATCGAACACCTGATCGATCTGGCGGCGGATGAAATCGAACGGCCCGAGCGGGCCGGCAAACGAACCTGGCTGGTACGGAGAAGGAGAAACAGTACCCTTGTCGGCATCAGTTGCCGGAACCTTCTTTTCAGACTCAGTCACGACACCATCTCCTTGCAATGACAAGAAACGAACGTGCGCCGATCAACCAACCGCACGAATCTCCGGCACCTGGGAGACCGACATCTGCCGAAATCCAGTTCGGCGAATGCGAGGATAGATCACGCGCAAGAATCTGCAATGCAAAAACGTATTGAACGACATTCTACATACTCATGTCATTCACACATTAGGCATCGCTGCTCTATATATCGCGCCATCCGGACCATCGATTATTGATCTACATCAAATATGCGGACATATTTGTTTGGCCAGCCATGGATGGGGAAGCAGGGCTGACCATCAATTCGGCTCACGATGCGCCGCCGGACTCCGTCGCCGCGGCAGGTCGGACACGTCGGTTTGCGGGCACCCGCAAACCTCCGCGCGTTGAGCACACCAAATATGTATTTTTATACATGGTGATTTGCCTCCTTCGCCGGCTCCTTCTTGATCATGGAGATCAAGAAGCGCTTCGGCCTGGCCGTCAGGGAGCATCGCCAGTTGTTGAAGGTGTCGCAGGAGGAGCTTGCGATGCGGATCGGCGCCGACCAGGCGTATGTCAGCCGGATCGAGGCGGGACGGATGAATGTCACGCTAGAGACGGTGGAGCAGATCGCCGCCGCTCTCCAGGCCGATGCGGGAGATCTGCTGAAACCGGCGGAAGGCGCCGGAAAAGCGGACAGCCAGGGCAGTCCGGATCAGGTGAACGTCGACCCGGCCTGATTCGGGCGCTCGATGGCCTTCAGGGCACGGGAAAACAGTGCTTCGGGATCGGCTTCCAGCGCGCGCGAAAGCACGATGAATTCCACGATGTCCAGACGGCGCTCGCCGCCCTCGATCTTGACGACATGGGACTACGGTCTCTGCAGCCTGTCGGCGACGGCCTGCTGCGTCAGCCCCTTCTCACACCGTTCGGCGGGAAGAACCACAGGAAGCCTTCGCAGGCCTCTGAATGGAGGGACTGCGCCATGCGCTCCTGCCGGCCGATGCCCCGCCGTCGCTGCCCGCATCAGCCGACGTATGTATAGCCGAGATACCGCTTGGCCTCGATCGGATCGTGCCCCAGACGCATGCGCAGCTTCTTGCGCAGCTTGCTCATGTGGCCCTCGATCACGTTTTCTTCGACGTTTTCGTTGAAGATGCCGTAGATCGCGTTGAATATCTGGGCCTTGCTGACCCGCCGGCCGCGGTTGCGCACCAGATATTCGAGGATATGGCGCTCGCGCCGCGGCAGAACGAACTTCTCGCCGTCGATCTCGGGGTCGCGGCCGTCGAAGAAGACGTGAATGCCCTTCCTGCTCGGCTCGGGAATCGTGTGGGCGTTGATGCGCCGCCATATCGCATCGACCCGCGCGAGAATCTCCCGCACGTGGACCGGCTTGCGGACCACGTCATCGATGCCGCTCATGAACAGTTGCAGCGTCTGCTCCAGCGAGCGCGTCTCGTTCAGCGCGATGATCGGCGCCCGGCAATGGGTCCTGATCATGTCGGCGCAGGAGACGCGCTCGTCGAAGTCCCCGAGCAGGAAGCCCTGGATACACCCCAGATCCGGTTCAGACGTTGTTGTCAGCCATTCCCGAAAATCACCGGCATTGAAGCCCAGAGACGGCAATCCTTCCCGATTAAACCCTGCGACATAGCCGTCCGTCACGATCTCTCGTTCGTCAACAACAACGTACATACCGCCACCTAACTCGCTACAACACAGTTAAAGGCAACGCCGTCATGCAATCGCACCGCATTATTTAATGTATATTGTAATATACCGAGAAAATCAAACAATATTATTATAAGTATAAACTCCAACATTAATAAATATAATATGATTAATACCCCAATTTTGCGATCATAAACACTATTGCGCTATAAACGGATCGCATTTTGTGCGGTGCACACAAAAAATACAAATATCCATGTTCTGCCAATTCAAGCCTGGATTGGCCGGGCTATGGTTAACGCCCGGTTGCCATGCCGGACGCACTTTCCGGCTCCGGGCCCCGGCGCCGTGCCGCCGGCCCGGTTCGATCAAGACCGGAAACCGGCTTGACGAACCGGCTTGGCGAACCGGCTTGGCGCAACACACCGGTCCCGCACCGCGCGGGTTCGGCCGGAAACCGATGAGCCGGCCCCGTCGACCTTCGACATCAATATGGACTTGCTGGCTTGCGCGAAGCAGGGCGGGCGCATCCGGCACGCGGCAGACGGAAAACCCGAATCGGCACCCCCGCGCCATCTCTTTGTTTGCGCACCCGATTTATCCAGAAAACGGTGCCCCTGTTTGATTCGAGGCTTTGGAACGCCCTATCCGGGCCGGGCCGTCATTTCACCGATACGCTCAGAATCGGCCCGAGCGGCTTTCGCAGCGTCGCGGCCGCGCCGTCCGCCCGTCCGGCCGCGCCGTCCCGCGAGAGCTGGGAGACCGAGCCGTCCAGATAAAGCGCGTCGGGGCAGCGCAGGTAATCGCGGAACAGGCGCGCGAACTGGCCGAAGCTGATGCCGCCGTGCGAAATGGCCAGCACGATCGTTCCGTCCTTGCGCACCCCGATGCCGTTGCGAATCTTGCGCGATTCGCCGTCGGCCTGAAAACGCGGATGAATCCGGCCGCCAAGGACCATCAGCGGCCCGGACTGGGTGGCGATGTCCGGCTTCTGCTTCGACCGCGCGAAGGCCTGCGTCTCCATGATGCCCGCCCTGCCGCCGGCCATGAAGAAAACCCCGTTGGGCCTCAGGTAGAAGTTTCCCCTCCCCGCGCGGGCGTTGATCGGGCTCAGAACCCGCCCGCCCGAGACGAAAAGCCCCACCGGCGACAGATCGGGCTCGTACATGCCCGCATTCATGGTGACGAGCGGCGTGCGGCCCTGTCGCTCCAGTTCCCGCTCCACCGCGCCCAGAGATATGAACGGCTCCGTCCCGTTCTTCCAGTGAAGGTCGACGCGCAGACCCCCGCGCCGCTGCGCGGGGCCGATCTCGCACACCACATGCGCCACCCCGGCGAAAAGAATGTCGCGGCAGATGTCGCCACTTCTTGCCGAAGACCCGCCGGCGGCGCCCGCGACCGTCGGAAACGCAAGTGCGATAGCACACAGTCCGGCCATGACCGAAGCGGCATGTCGCGCCCGGGCCGCTTTTCCCCCGCGAACCCCGCTATTCACAGCCTCGCACATCCTCTCCGACATCGCCGCTGACTCCAAACGCTCAACCATGATATCCACCGATGGGCGGACAACCTGCAAAGATTGCCGCGCAGTATCGGAAATCCGGACAGATCGCAACTCAGGCCACGCCGCCGGCCCGACCGCGCTTACCCCCCTTCCCCCACCCGAACGATGTCACCGCCGTTGATAACTTGTGCCACGCCACGCACTACAACTTGACGAAAATCGGGTCTTAGTACACTATATATTGTGTCGATGACATTCATAGGGCGGGGATCGGCGGCAATGAAGGAAACAGCGCGGACGGACCGGGAATGTCTGGTGTGCGGCCGCGGCCGGTCGATTCGGCGCCCGATGGATGCTGCTTTTGCGCCTCCGGGCGCTTCCCGTCCGAACCGCCGCCCGGCTCGCGGCCGGCAATCCGATGCACCGGCATGGATGCCGGGCCCATCCCTTTCGCGGGCATGTCCTTCCGTTGCCCTTGCGCCGGCGCGCCCGCCACTTGGGCGGCCGCTCGGGCAGCGGCTGCATGCCGGTCTGCGTGTTTCTGGTTTTGCGTACCGTTTCGTGACGCGTTCACGGGCGGCAGGCGAGCGTTTCCGGCCCGGCCGCGCGTGAAGCGCGATCCGCCGTACTGGAAACGCCCCCCGCCCGAAAGCTCTTCGCTCGAATCATTGATCTGAAATCACCAAGCAGGAACTGGCCGATGTCTCTGTCCCCCGATCATCCCGCCGCCTCATCGCTGGCCGGCGCCGTCACCCCCGGTGCGGCGCGCGCAGCGCAGCCCGCGGGCGCCGGCGCGCTGGCGTTTTCCGTCATCCGTCGCAACGGCGCCCTGTCGCCGTTCGATTCGTCCAAGATATCGGTTGCCGTCACCAAGGCGTTCCTTGCCGTCGAGGGCACGCAGGCGGCGGCCTCCCGGCGCGTGCACGAGATCGTCGCCGAACTGACGGAGCAGGTGGTCGCGGCGCTGACGCGGCGTGTCGACGGCGAGCGCGCCATCCACATCGAGGACATCCAGGACCAGGTGGAGCTGGCGCTGATGCGCGGCGGCCACCACAAGGTGGCGCGCGCCTACGTGCTCTACCGCGAGGAGCGCGCCCGCGAGCGGGCCGAGAAGGCGAAGCTCGCCGGCACGCCGGCGGTGACGCTCAACGTGCGCGCGAGCGACGGCAGCCTGTCGCCGCTCGACGAGGCGCGGCTGGTGCGCGTCATCGCGGACGCATGTAGCGGCTTGGAGGGCACCTCGGCCGAGGCCATTCTGGCGGAGACGCGGCGCAATCTCTACGACGGCATTTCCTCCGACGAGCTGTCGCTGGCGCAGATTATGGCCGCGCGCACGCTCGTCGAGACCGAGCCGAACTACGCCTATGTCAGCGCCCGTCTCTTGCTCGACAAGCTGCGCCGCGAGGCGCTGACCTATGTCTTCGGCGACGCGCGCGAGGCGTCGGAGGCGGCGACCGGCGATCATTACGCCGCCTATTTCCCCGGCTTCATCGCCAAGGGCATCGCGGCCGAGCTGATCGACCCCGAGCTTGGCCGGTTCGACCTCGCGCGCCTCGGGGCGGCGCTGAAATCCGAACGCGACCGCCAGTTCCAGTTCCTCGGTCTGCAGACGCTCTACGACCGCTATTTCCTGCACGACCGCGGCACGCGCTTCGAGCTGCCGCAGGCGTTCTTCATGCGCGTCGCCATGGGGCTTTCGCTGCGCGAGATCGACCGCGAGGAAAAGGCGATCGAGTTCTACAATCTGCTGTCGTCCTTCGACTTCATGGCCTCGACGCCGACGCTGTTCAATTCCGGCACGCTGCGGCCGCAGCTCTCGTCGTGCTTCCTCACCACGGTGTCGGACGACCTCGACGGCATCTTCAAGGCCATCAAGGACAATGCGCTGCTCGCCAAATATTCCGGCGGGCTCGGCAACGACTGGACGCGGGTGCGCGGGCTCGGCGCCCACATCAAGGGCACCAACGGCCAGTCGCAGGGCGTGGTGCCGTTCCTCAAGGTGGCGAACGACACGGCCATCGCCGTCAACCAGGGCGGCAAGCGCAAGGGCGCGGTCTGCGCCTATCTGGAGACGTGGCACGTCGACATCGAGGAGTTCCTCGACCTGCGCAAGAACACCGGCGACGACCGCCGCCGCACCCACGACATGAACACCGCCAACTGGATCTCGGACCTGTTCATGGAGCGCGTGGCGCAGGACGGCCCGTGGACGCTGTTCTCGCCCGACGAGACGCACGACCTGCACGATCTCTTCGGCTCTGCCTTCAAGGCCGCCTACGAGGCCTATGAGGCGAAGGCGGCGCGCGGCGAGATCGCCGTGTTCCGCACCGTGCGCGCGCTCGACCTGTGGCGCAAGATGCTGACCATGCTGTTCGAGACCGGCCATCCGTGGATCACGTTCAAGGATCCGTGCAACCTGCGCTCGCCGCAGCAGCATGTCGGCGTGGTGCATTCGTCGAACCTGTGCACCGAGATCACGCTCAACACCTCCGACAAGGAAGTGGCGGTGTGCAACCTCGGCTCGGTCAACCTGTTGAACCACGTCGGTGAGAACGGCCTCGACCAGGCACATCTGGCGCGCACCATCAAGACCGCCATGCGCATGCTCGACAACGTGATCGACATCAACTTCTACACCATTCCCGAGTCGCGCTACTCCAACCTGCGCCACCGCCCGGTCGGCCTCGGGCTGATGGGCTTCCAGGACGCGCTCCAGGCGCTGCGCATTCCCTACGAGAGCGAGGCGGCGGTGCGCTTCGCCGACGAGAGCATGGAGGCGATCAGCTTCCACGCCATCAAGGCCTCCTCGGATCTTGCCGCCGAGCGCGGGCGCTATGCCTCGTTCGAGGGTTCGCTGTGGTCGAAGGGCATCCTGCCGATCGACTCGATCCAGATCCTCGCCGATGCCCGAAAAGGAACGCACGACTCCGGCTCGCTCGGCTCGGATACACTCGACATGGACCGCTCCTCGACGCTCGACTGGGACGGCCTGCGCGAGCAGGTGCAGCGGGTGGGCATGCGCAACTCCAACACCATGGCGATCGCGCCCACCGCCACCATTTCCAACATCTGCGGCGTGGCCCAGTCCATCGAGCCCGCCTATCAGAACCTCTACGTGAAATCGAACATGTCGGGCGATTTCACCGTGGTGAACGCCCAGCTCGTGCGCGACCTCAAGGAGCGCGGCCTGTGGGACGAGGTGATGGTGTCGGACCTCAAGTACTTCGACGGCTCGCTCGGCCAGATCGACCGCGTGCCGGACGACCTCAAGGCACTCTACGCGACCGCGTTCGAGATCGACTCGAAGTGGCTGATCGAGGCCGCCTCGCGCCGCCAGAAGTGGGTCGACCAGGCGCAGTCTCTGAACCTCTACATCGCCAATCCGTCGGGCAGGAAGCTGGACGAGCTCTATCGCCTCGCCTGGCGCAAGGGTCTCAAGACGACCTACTACCTGCGCTCGACCTCCGCGACCCACGTCGAGAAATCCACGCTCAAGGGCACGGACGGCAAGCTCAACGCGGTGTCGGTGACGCCGGCGGCGGCAGCGCCGGTGGCGCAGCCCCTCGCGCCCCAGCGCGCCGGCGACATCCGGCTCGACAGCGTCACGTCCGGCAACGCCTGCTCGATCGACGATCCCGACTGCGAAGCCTGCCAGTAACCGCCAATCAAGAAGGAACAAGACCATGCTCGACTGGTCAGACCCCGAAATCGTCGCCAGGAAGAAGGCGGAAGCGGCCATCGCGGCGCAGTTCGACGCCAACGGCGTCGAGGCGGCGGGGCGCGAAGCGACCGGCCTTGAAGCGACCGGGCTCGAAGCGACCGGCCTTGGCGCCATCGACCGCAACGCGGCGCGCGTCACCGTCGACGACAAGGCGATGATCAATTGCCGCGCCGACGTCAACCAGCTCCTGCCGCTCAAGTATCACTGGGCGTGGGAGAAATATCTCGCCGCGTGCAACAACCACTGGATGCCGACCGAGGTCTCGATGCAGGCCGACATCGCGCTGTGGAAGTCGCAAAATGGCCTGACGCCGGACGAGCGCCACGCGATCAAGCGTAATCTCGGCTTCTTCGCCGCGTCCGAGAGCCTCGTCGCGAACAACATCGTGCTGGCGATCTACCGCCACCTGACCAACCCCGAATGCCGGCAATACCTGCTGCGCCAGGCCTTCGAGGAGGCGGTGCACACGCACACCTTCCAGTACATCGTGGAGAGCCTCGGCCTCGACGAGGGCGAGCTGTTCAACATGTACCGCGAGGTGCCCTCCATCACCGACAAGGCGGCGTGGGCGCTGAACTACACCCAGCACCTCGACGATCCGGGTTTCACCACCGGCACGCCGGAGAAGGACCGAGCGTTCGTGCGCGACCTCGTGGCGTTCTACGTCGTGTTCGAGGGCATGTGGTTCTACACCGGCTTTGCGCAGATCCTGTCGCTGGGGCGGCGCAACAAGATGGTCGGCATCGCCGAGCAGTATCAGTACATCCTGCGCGACGAATCGATCCACCTGAACTTCGGCATCGACGTCATCAACCAGATCAAGGCGGAGAACCCGCACATCTGGACCGACGCCTTCCAGAAGGAAGTGCGCACCATGCTGGCGGAGGCGGCCGAACTCGAAGCCGCCTACGGCCGGGAAACCATGCCGCGCGGCTTCCTCGGGCTCAACGCGGGTCTGTGCGAGCAGTACATGCACTTCATCGCCAACCGCCGCTGCGCCCAGCTCGGTCTGGCACCGGTGTTCGGCCCGGCCGAGAACCCGTTCCCATGGATGTCGGAAGCCATGGACCTCAAAAAGGAAAAGAATTTTTTCGAGACTCGGGTTATCGAGTATCAGAACGGTGGCGCATTGAGCTGGGATTGACGCGCGTTGCGGATAACGCCCTTACCCTGGCGCGAGGTGCTTGAGGTTTTCCGGCCCTTCGCGAAAGACCCCGTGGCCGCGCTGCTCGACAGCGCGGCCACGAGCGCTTTGGCGCATGCGGGCGCGGGTGACGCGCAAAGAGGCGACGCGCGCAGCCGCTATTCCTACATCGCGGTCGAGCCCTACAGCGTCATCGTCGCGGACGCGGACGGCGTGCGCGTCGACGGTACGCGGGCCGCCGGCGATCCGTTCACCGTGCTGCAACGGCAGCTTGCCGCATGCCGGATCGAGGACAACGCCGCCCCTGTGCCCTTCGCGGGCGGCGCGGCCGGCTATCTCGCCTACGAGATGGGCCGCCACGCCGACAGGTTCCCCGCGTTGGCAGCCGACCCGCTCGGCGTGCCGGAAATGGTGATCGGCCTTTACGACTGCGTCATCGCCTTCGACCATGCCCGGCGGGAGAGCTTCCTGATCAGCACCGGCCTGCCGGAAACCGGCGCCCCGGCACGGGAACGGCGCGCGCGGGAGCGCGAGGCGCATATCCTGCACCGATTGCGGGACGTGAAGCCGCTGCCGGCCATCGACTGGGCGCCGCGCGGGCAATGGCGCGCCGGGCGAACGCGCGACGGGGAAGAGGCGGCCATCCGGCGCGTCATCGACTACATCCACGCCGGCGACATCTTTCAGGCCAACCTCACCCAGCGCCGGCTCGTGGAGCGCCCGGCCGGGTTCGACGATTTCATGCTCTACCGGCGGCTCACCGCCCTCAGCCCCGCGCCCTTCGCCGCCTTTCTGCGATGCGGCGCGGACACCGGCGTGCTCTCCGCCTCGCCGGAGCGCTTTCTGGCGCTTGATGCCGCGGGCCGTGTCGAGACGCGGCCGATCAAGGGCACGATCCGGCGCGATCCCGACCCCGCCCGCGACGCGGAGCTCGCGGCGACGCTCGCGGCGAGCGTCAAGGACCGTGCGGAGAACCTCATGATCGTGGATCTCATGCGCAACGATCTTTCCCGCATCTGCGAGCAGGGCAGCGTGCGCGTGCCCACCCTGATGCAGGTGGAGACGTTCGCCTCCGTGCATCATCTCGTCTCCGCCGTCACCGGCCAGCTTCGACGCGGGTGCGACGCCGTCGATCTGCTGCGCGCCTGCTTTCCCGGCGGCTCGATCACCGGCGCGCCGAAGATAAGGGCGATGGAGATCATCGCCGAGCTCGAACGGCACCAGCGCGGCGTGTGCTTCGGCTCCGTGGTGTGGATCGGCTTCGACGGCGCGATGGACAGCTCCATCGCCATCCGCACGCTGGTGCGCCGGCATGAGACGCTGATCGCGCAGGCGGGCGGCGGCATCGTGGCGGACTCCGTGCCCGAGCTCGAATACGACGAAGCGCTGCTCAAGATGCGCCCGCTCTTACGGGCGGTTGCGGGAGAGGCGCCATGATCTGCTGGCTGAACGGCCGACTGCTGCCCGTTACGGAGGCCGCGATTCCCGTCGGCGATCGCGGCTTCCTGCTCGGCGACGGGGTCTACGAGACCATCCGCGTGCGCGATCGGCAACCGCAATGGCTCGCGCGCCACCTCGCGCGCCTCACCCACGGCCTGCGCGTCATCGCCTTGCGGCACGACGTGGATCTCGTGGAAGCCGTCGACAGAATCATCACGGCCAATGCGCTGACGGACGGCTCCCTGCGCATCACGGTGACGCGCGGGCCCGGGCCGCGCGGCATCGCGCCGCCGCCGCAACCCGAGGCCACGACGCTGATTACCGCCTTCGCGGCCGCCCCGCCCCTGCCGCCGGCACGCATCATCGTCGCCCGGCGCACGCGCCGCAACGCGTTCTCGCCGCTTGCCGGCATCAAGAGCATCAACTGCCTCGATGCCATCGTCGCCCGGCAGGAGGCCGTCCGCGCCGGCGCGGACGACGCGCTGCTGCTCAACACGCATGAGCGCATCAGCGAGGCCACCGCCGCCAACGTCTTCGCCGTGATCGACGGCGCATTGCTGACCCCGCCGCCCGACGACGGCGCGCTGCCCGGCATCACCCGCGCCCGCGTGCTGGAGGTGGAAGGCCGCGAGGCGACACTCACGGCCGATGATCTCAAACGGGCGGACGAGGTTTTTCTGACATCGAGCCTCGGCATCCGCAAGGTCGAAGCCATCGACGGAACGCTCCTGCCCGCCGATACGCCCGTTCGCGACAGGCTCGCCCATGCGCTGTTCATCTGACCGGCGATCGCCCCCACATCGCGCTGTTTGCATTTCGGCTGAATCATGACATGGAAGCTGCCGGAAACTCTGCATTCCGCATAGACGTGCCCGTGGCCGCGTGCCGTCCGATACCCGCGCCCCCCGTTACCGAGAAGACTGCTGACACTGAAAGATTGTTGCGATGGCCGTTTACACCGACGTTTCCGATGCGGAGCTCTCCGCCTTCGTCGACCGCTACGACATCGGCCGGCTGCTGTCGGCCAAGGGCATCGCCGAGGGTGTCGAGAACTCGAACTTCCTGCTCCAGACGGAACGCGGCTTCTTCATCCTCACCCTCTACGAAAAGCGCGTCAACGAGGCGGACCTGCCGTTCTTCATCGGGCTGATGGAGCATCTGGCCGCGCGCGGCATCGTCTGCCCGGAGCCGGTGCACGACCGCGCGGGCAAGGCGTTGCAGCGCCTCGCGGGCCGGCCGGCGGCGATGGTGACGTTCCTTTCCGGCATGTCGGTCAACCGGCCCGGCGTCGGCCATTGCGCCGAGCTCGGGCGGGCGCTGGCGCAGTTCCACGCGGCGGGTACGGATTTTACGCTCACGCGCGCCAATGCGCTGTCGCTCGACGGCTGGCGGCCGCTCATCGAGCAATCCCGCGGGCGGGCCGACAGCGTCAGCCCCGGCCTCGCGGACCGCATCGCCGGCGACTTCGCTTATCTTGAGAAGGCGTGGCCGCGCGATCTGCCCACCGGCGTCATCCACGCCGATCTCTTCCCCAACAACGTGTTCTTCCTCGGCGAGCGGCTGTCCGGCCTGATCGATTTCTACTTCGCCTGCAACGATGCGCTCGCCTACGATCTCGCCATCTGCCTCAACGCCTGGTGCTTCGAGGCCGACGGGTCGTTCAACATCACCAAGGGACAGGCGCTGATCGGGGCCTATGAGTCGGTCCGCCCTCTCACACCCGCGGAGGTCGAGGCACTGCCGGTGCTGGCGCGCGGGGCGGGGCTGCGCTTCCTGCTGACCCGGCTCGTCGACTGGCTCAACGTGCCGCCCGGCGCGCTGGTCAAGCCGCTCGATCCGCTCGAATACGACCGCAAGCTCGGCTTCCACCGCCATGCCGGCTCGGCGGCCGACTACGGACGCGCCTGATGGCGGAAAGGGTGACGATCTATACCGACGGCGCCTGCTCCGGCAATCCCGGCCCGGGCGGCTGGGGCGCGCTGCTGATGTTCCGCGGCGTGGAAAGGGAGCTGTCGGGCGGTGAGGCGCAGACCACCAACAACCGCATGGAGCTCCTTGCGGCGATCTCGGCGCTCGAGGCGCTCCGGCGCCCGTGCGCGGTGGACCTCCATACCGATTCGCAATACGTGCGTTCCGGCATCACCGCATGGCTCCCCAACTGGAAGCAGCGCGGCTGGAAGACCGCCGACCGCAAGCCGGTCAAGAACGACGATCTGTGGCGCAGGCTCGACGAGGCGGCACAACGCCACGACGTCACCTGGCACTGGGTGAAGGGCCACGACGGCCATCCCGAGAACGAGCGCGTCGACGCGCTGGCGCGCGCCGCCATGGCGCCGTTCAAGCGGTGACGGGCGCCGACCGCGTTATTCACAGGCTGGCTCCGGTACGATCATTTATGGCTAACAAATTGATAACGCCTGCAAAACCGTTGCCCAGCAACGGCTGCGTGCCGCCATGCGGCCAGGCTTGACCTGTCGCTTCCCCGCTCGCCCGAATCCCAGCCGCCACAACCGCTTATCCGGCGCGGGGCATCAACTTCCTCTTTACTCCTGCCCGCCATAGTCGCCGTGTCAGTCGCGTAACTGGTAGGCGTCATGAGTATTCCGCGTACCGCCGCTGCTGGTGTTCTGCCCCGGATCAAGGTATCGCGTACCGGTCAGCAGACACCTGCGGCGCGGATGGAGCACCTGCTCCCGGTCGATCAGATCGTTATCGGTGATTGCATCGAATCCCTGCGGCGGCTGCCCTCGCAGAGCGTCGATCTGGTGTTCGCCGATCCCCCCTACAATCTCCAGCTCGAGAACACGTTGACGCGCCCTGACAACAGTCAGGTGGATGCCGTCAACGACGAGTGGGACCGCTTCGACAGCTTTTCGGAGTACGACGCCTTCACCCGGGCGTGGCTTTCCGAATGCCGCCGGGTGATGAAGAAGACGGCGACGTTGTTCGTCATCGGCTCGTACCACAACATTTTTCGCGTTGGCAGCGCCGTGCAGGATCTCGGCTTCTGGATCCTGAACGACATCATCTGGCGCAAGGCCAACCCGATGCCCAATTTCCGCGGCCGGCGCTTCACCAACGCGCACGAGACGCTGATCTGGGCCGCCCGCTCGGCGGACGCGCGTGGCTACACGTTCCATTACGAGGCGCTGAAGGCGGGCAACGAGGACACGCAGATGCGGTCCGACTGGTATCTGCCGCTGTGCACCGGCGAGGAGCGGCTGAAGGACGCGCGAGGGCGCAAGATCCATCCGACGCAAAAGCCCGAGGCGCTCGTCGCCCGCACGCTGCTTGCCGCCTCGAACCCCGGCGACATCGTGCTCGATCCCTTCTTCGGCAGCGGCACCACGGGTGCGGTCGCCAGGCGTCTCGGCCGGCACTTCATCGGGCTCGAGCGCGATCCCGTCTACGCGGAAGCCGCGCAGGAGCGTATCGACCGCGTGATCCCCCTCGGCACGGATGCGGTGGCCACCGCCCCCGCCCGGCGCACGGAGCCGCGCATCCCCTTCCTGTCGCTGATCGAGGCGGGTCTGATCGCTCCCGGCGAGGAACTCGTCGACGCCCGCGAAACCCATCACGCCACCGTGCGCGCCGACGGCACGCTCACCGTCGGCCCGGTGGTGGGGTCCATCCACAAGGTCGGCGCGCTGGTGCAGGGGCACCCCTCCTGCAATGGCTGGACCTTCTGGCATGCACACCGCGACGGCGGCCTCCTCGCCATCGACCGGCTTCGCGACGACTACCGGGCGCGTCATTCCGCAGCATAGCTTGGATCCGAAAAAGGCTGTCATTTTTCGGATCCATTTGATGCGTCAATGACAATTGGCGCGCATTGCGGTCAACCGTCCACAATGCGGGCGTGAGCCAGCACCTTGCGCATGACGGTGGGCAGCGCCTCGCCTGCGAGACCGGCGCGCGCCTGCCAGCGGCTGCCGGGCGGGGCGGCCGTGCCGGCCGGCACCTCGGCCCGATAGACCGTCAATTCCAGCGGGAAATGGGTGAACACGTGGCGCACGCTGCCCGTCAGCCGCCGCCACGGCGCATCGAGGGGAGCCGCGGCGACGGCGCCGTCGGGATCGAAGCTCGCCGACCATTCCGTGCCCGGCGGCTCGGCCATGCCGCCCAGGAGCCCGCGCGGCGGCCGGTCGCGCAGCAGCACGTGATCGTCGGCGCGCAGCACGACAAAGGCCGCGCCCTTGCGCAGCGCCCCCTGCTTCTTGGCCTCCTTGCGCGGGAACGTCTCGGCCGTCCCCTCCCGGCGTGCCCGGCAGGGCGACGACCACGGACACAGCGCGCAGGCGGGGCGTTTGGGCGTGCAGATGGTCGCCCCCAGATCCATCAGCGCCTGGGCGAAGTCCCCCGCCCGCTCGCAGGGCATGAGCGAAAGCGCCAGCTTGCGGATGGTGGCCTTGGCGCGCGGCAGCGGCTCTTCCAGCGCCACGAGCCGCGACAGCACGCGCTCGACATTGCCGTCCACCGCCACCGCCGGCAGATCGAAGGCGATGGCCGCCACCGCCCCCGCCGTGTAGGCGCCGATGCCGGGGAGCGCCAGCAGGGCGTCCTCGTCGGCGGGAAAGCGCCCGCCGTGCTGTTCCACCACGGCTTGCGCGCAGGCGTGCAGGTTGCGGGCGCGGGAATAGTAGCCGAGCCCGGCCCAGGCCTGCATCACCGCCTCGACGGGCGCGGCGGCGAGCGCCTCGACATCGGGAAAGCGCATGAGAAAACGCTCGAAATAGCCCTTCACCGTCTGCACGGTGGTCTGCTGCAGCATGATCTCGGAGAGCCACACGCGATAGGGATCGGCCCGCTCCCCGGCCCGCGCCCGCCAGGGCAGCACGCGCCGGTGGCGGTCGTACCACGCGAGAAGGTCGGCGGCGGAGGCGTGCGCGGCAATGCCGGTCATCGCGCCGAATCGTTGGAAAAGATGTCGTGGAGAGCTACCATGCAACGTTTCTAGCGCAGGATGCGCGGGAGCGAAATCCCGCCCGGCACCTGCCGCAACCGCTGAACGAGCGCAACAGATGAGCAATCGTCCCACCGTGATCCGTCACACCGCCCGGCTGAAGCCGCTGGCGGAGCTCGTCGATCGCTGCATCGAGCCGGCACTCGCGGCCCAGGGCTTCGCCGCCTCCGGCGTCATCATGGCGTGGCCCGAGATCGTCGGCGAGCGGCTCGCCCGCCACACCGAGCCGATGCGCATCGTCTGGCCCAAGCGCAACGCCGGGCAAGCGCAGGCGTCGACGCTCGTCGTGCGCGTCACCAGCGCCTTCGCCCTCGAACTGCAGCACATGGCTCCTGTGGTGATCGAGCGCGTGAACACGCATTTCGGCTGGCGCTGCGTCGGTCAGCTCGCGCTGCGGCAAGGGCCGATCCCGCGCCGCGTCGCCTGCCCCGAGCCGGAACGCCGGCTCGATCCCGCGCAGGAACAGCGGGTGGCAGACGCCGTGCGCGATATCACTGATGACCCCCTGGGGGGGGGGGGGGGGGGGGGTGGGTGTGGGGGGGGGGGGGGGGG
>NZ_JBSEFH010000038.1:0-34201 GCF_053570585.1 Pseudochelatococcus sp. B33
GCGTGGGCGGCGATAAGCGCCAAACCGCGGCCGCCGCCTTCGCCTGCGAGCGCAGGGCGAAGGCGTCCTGATCCGCGCGGCTCACCGCAAAATCCTCGGCCATGTTCTCGCCGGTCTCGGGCATGGAATCGACGCCGTACTGCTCCCTTATCAACGGGTTGACGAAGCGCCAGCCGATGGTCGTGTCGTGGATTTCGGCGTGTCGGGAGAACGCCGTCTCCGCCTTGGGGACCACGAAGGGCGCGCGCGACATGCTCTCGACGCCGCCGGCGATGACGAGCTCCGCCTCGCCGGACCGGACGGCGCACGGCGGTGATGACGGCATCCATGCCCGAGCCGCAGAACCGGTTGATGGTCATGCCCGGTACGCTGACGGGCAGCCCCGCCGGCGGCAGTCACATGCGGGCGACGTTGCGGTTGTCCTCTTCCGCCTGGGCTGGCGCAGCCGAAGGACGCTTTTAAGCTGTTGAGGTTATGGCAGTATTCTGGTTGCGAGGGCGCGCAACCACCGAGACCGACATTCCCTGCAGGTGGTAATCTGACATACGATCCTGCGCCGCAGGCGCTCTCTTGACGAAAAATTTCGGGTGCCTCTCGCGAGAGCGCCCCTTGAAAAGATGGATTTGGTCGCGACTATCCTTCCCCCTATAGCCGCTTGGCGCGCTCCTCGCCGACGATCAGCCGCAGCACGCCGAACCATCGTTCTATAATGATGACGAAGGCAGCACTGATGATGATCATCAAGCCGCTAGCCGCCGCGATGATGGGGTCGGCGCCTTGCGAGGCGTAGCTGAAGATCTCGGCCGGCAGTGTCATCTTTCCCGGCAATGCGGTGAAGAGCGCAATGGTCACTTCGTCGAAGGACAGCAGGAAGGCAAAGAGGATTCCCGCAAGAATGCCGCGAAGTCCCAGCGGTATGATCACGTGGCGTAACGTATAGGTCCGTGAAGCACCTAGCGTGAAGCTGGCGAGCTCCAACCGTGGATCCAGCCCGCCCAGGCTGGTCATTGTCAGACGCAGCACGTAGGGCGCGGTGATCAGCACATGGCTCGCCAGAAGCGCGTAGGGTGCAGTGGGGATGGCAAGCCGGCCGAAAAGCTGGAGCAGCGCAATAGCAAGCACAATATGCGGCAAGGTGAGCGGCATCATGGCGAGCGAGACGAGCAAGGAGCGGCCCGGGAAACTCGGCTTAACAAGCACCACCGCGCTCAAGACGCCGAGAATGCCTGATGCCGCAGCCGTTAACACCGCGATTTCGACGCTGAACCGAAGGGCGTTCATGAAGGAGCGGTCGTCCAGCACTGCCTGATACCAGCGAATACCGAAGCTGCGCGGCGGGAAGCTAATATAGCCATCGGCGGTGAAGGAGGCAACGAGGACCACGATCATCGGCGCTAGCATGAAGAAGGAGAACAGCACGGCATAGATCTGGCCAGCACGCGCTAGAGTGTGTCGACGGGGCATCTGGCTATCCTCCAACTCGGGCGACAATGCGATTGCTGGCAATCGTCAGAATCGCCAGGACGGTTGTGGTGACGGCGAGAAGGATGATTGCCAGTGCGCTGCCGACTTGCCAGTCGCCGAGCACTAGGTTCTGCTGATAGATCAGGAAAGGCATGGTCTTGTTCTGCGCACCGCCAAGCAGGACAGGCGTGCTGAATGCCGTCATGGATAGTGAGAAGACGATTGCACAGCCAGCAACGACACCCGGCGCGCTTAGCGGCAGAATAATGCCCCAGAATATCCGCCACGTCCTTGCCCGCAGGCTCGCTGCCGCCCGCAACAACCGAAAATCGATCTTGGCCATGGCCGAATTGATCGACAGCACCATATAGGGAATGTAGATGTGCATGAGGCCGACAATGATAGCCCCCTCGGTCTTCAGCATGCGGGGCCGTATGTCGGAGGGAAAAAGCGATGCGATCGGACCGGTTGGACCGAGCAACACTATCCAGCCATATGTCCTGACGATAACACTGATGAAGAGTGGCGAGATGATGATAAACAGAAAGACTCGCCGCCATTTGCTGTTTGAAAAGAACAGGATCAATGCTGCGGGATAGCCCAGGAGCAGCGAGACGGTAGTGGTGATCAGGCCGATCATCAGTGTGCGCAACAGCACTTCCAGGTAAAAACCATCGGTAAGGATCAGTAAATAGTGAGAGAGGGAGGGGAAGCTCTCGGCCGTTACGCTGTTCTCGACGACAAGGCCAAGGGGCAGCAGGAAGAAGAAGGCGAGGATTACCAAGAACGGCAGCAACATCGCGGCTTGGGTGACGATGAGTGACAACCGATTCGTCTTAACCATTGGATGCGTCCAGTAGTGTTGAGGCTTCAGGCAGCCAACTCGCGTGAACGGCGTCCGAGCTGAAATCAACTTCGGCCTTGGAAGATCCGGAGGCCTCGAGAACACCGACGGCGGTTTCCACTCTATAGTAGCGATGCGGCCCGGCTTCTTGGATGGAGATGATCTTGCCTGGCAGAGTATTGCCTTCGCCGGTCATTTCTCTCAAGGAAATCTCCTCCGGTCGAATGAATAGGTCATATCTTCGCCCTTCGACCACGATCGCCGGTACCATGATTGCCTGTCCTTCGACCAAGATTGATCGCCCCTTGCGGCCGATACCGGCAAGATGGTTGGTGCGGCCGATGAAGCGGGCGACGAACTGACTGGCGGGCCGCTTGTAGATCTCCCGTGCATTGCCGATTTGCTCGATCCGCCCTTTGTTCATCACAGCGATGCGGTCGCAGATGCCAAATGCCTCCTCCTGATCATGGGTCACGAAGATGGTGGTGACATTGGCCTCGCGCTGGATACGCCTGAGCTCCATCTGCATGTCTGCACGCAGCCGCGCATCGAGATTGGATAGCGGTTCGTCAAGCAGCAGCAGTTCCGGCTGCACGGCCAACGCCCGGGCAATGGCGACCCGCTGCTGCTCTCCCCCCGAAAGCTCGCGCGGCAGACGATTGCCTTTGCCGCCCAGTCGCACGAGCTCCAGCAGGCCCGCGACCCGGTCGTCATAGTCTGCCGGCTTGCCCGCGACACGCAGGCCATAGCCGACGTTCTCCGTAACCGTCATATGCGGAAAGAGTGCATAGTTCTGGAACACGACGCCGACACCCCGTCGCTGCGGTGGCGCCTCCGTCACGTCGCGCGCGTTGAGTAGCACCTTGCCCCGGCTCGGCTCGATAAAGCCGGCGATCACGCCAAGCGTCGTAGACTTGCCGCAGCCGGAAGGGCCGAGCAGGCCAAAAAACTCGCCGGGATTGACCGAGAGCGAGAAGCGCGACATTACATTGACCGCCCCGTAGTCGACATCAATGTCGGCGAGCCTGAGCGATACGCCGCCGGCCGCTGTTGACTGACCCTGTTGGATCAACGGTTCACCTCCTACATTCAGCACTTGGCCGTCGTTGGCCGTAAGACCTTTGTCTCTGACGCCGAGTTCAGCGTCCGGCATCATCGGCACGGGCTGTCGGCCCAGATCTTCATGCATTCCAAACTCCCCTTATTTTGTTTGCCAGCCGACGGATGTGTCACAATATATAACTTTCATGATATGTTGATCACATTTCGTGATCAAGAATTTTGCCGCACTTCAAGCACGGCGGGATAGGAATCGAAATCACGGTCGGAAGGGCCTTCCGGAGAGGGATCTTGACACAAAGATATTGATATCACAATATGTGATCACGAAAGCAATCTTCCGCAGCCTGAGAAATGGGTGCGTCGCCTGAGAACCGCGGCTAGAGATTGTGCACCCATTTGTCGGGGATATCGGAATGACGATCACAAACTAAGGAGGCCGCCCAGCCAACTCCGAATACGGCAAGTGGCGAGACAGAGCGCCGGCAGAACATTCAGGACGTCGATCCAGCCCTTTTTGTCTCTGGTTGCGTCGCCGATCCGATCCTCGTTGACTTCCGCATCGACTGCGGGGTGGCTTCCTTCCCTGCTCATGCGGATCTTCTAGTTGTGGGTTCATCTTGAGGGACATACCCCAGACACCTCCGTTCGCGCAGGGTATAGGCAACGTCATGGGGAAGTCGCGGAATGGATTGATCTGAAGGACATTACGCATGACAACCAGCCCCAATCTACCTGCAAGCGTCATTTCATCCATCTCGGATTGGGCTGCGTGGGTCCGGAAGTTCAGTCCTCTTGCGCGGCAGCGGGCAGGTGATGCCATCCTCGATACCGTAGGCTGCATCGTGGCCGGTGCCAGGAACGAAGCGACGGTCATCGCGCGTGAAACCTTGGGGGTCGCAGGGTCTGGTTACTCCGTCGTGGGCGGATGGGTGGCGGTTCCGGGGCATGCTGCACTGATCAACGGGACTTCGGCGCACGCGCTTGATTTCGACGATACGTTCCGCCCGTTGATGGGCCATGCCTCCGCTGTTCTGGTTCCGGCACTGCTGGCGGCGGCAGAGAAACGGAAAATCAGCGGAGCCGATCTGATCGACGGATATCTGGTCGGTCTCGAGGCGCAGGCATTGCTTGGCGCCGGGATGAACCCTGGTCACTATGCGGCCGGCTGGCATGCTACCGCGACGATCGGCGCCATTGGGGCGGCCGCTGGCGTGGCGCGATTGATGGAACTGGACACGACCGGCATCGCCAACAGCATGAGCCTAGCTTGCAGCATGGCAAGCGGAACCAAGGCTCAGTTCGGATCACCAATCAAGCCGTTGCACGCCGGACTTTGCGCACGCAACGCGGTCGAAGCAGCCTTGATGGGCAAGTCCGGAATGAAAGGCCGGAACGATGTTGTTGAGCACAAATTCGGGCTACAACGATTATATGCGGGTCAAGGAACGCCATGGGCCAACGTTCTTCGGATGATCGGTGGAACGCACTCTATCGAGGCGATAGGTCTCACCCCGAAGCGCTTTCCCTGCTGTGCTGCGTCGCACAAGGTGCTCGACATGGTTCTCAACCTGAAGAACCTCCATGGCTTTGGTGCGGACGATGTGATCCAGATCGATACGCTGGTCGGCTCGATCAATCAGGCAAACCTGCCCTATGCTGAACCGGACAATGAAATGCAGGCAAAGTTTTCAATGAACTTCTGCGTTGCGCTGGCACTCGTCCAGGGACAGTTGAGGATAGCGGATTTCACGCCCGCAGGACTCGCGCGCCCGGAGGTCCGTCGCCTGATGCCGTTGGTCCGCATGCGGGCCTATACGCCCGAGGAAGAGAACGGGGGCGTGAATCTTCCCCACAAGGTCAGCATACGACTGTCGGACGGAAGGATTCTGTCAGACGAGCGGCTTCTGCAAAAAGGGTCGATTTCCGAGCCCTTCGATGAGGCATCGCGCCTGGATAAATTCCGTGATTGCTGCGCCGGATATCTCAGTCCGAACGCAACCGAAAAACTTCTGGAGGGCCTGAGGAGTTGCGATGATATCTCGGATATTTCATTTCTTTTCCAGCATCTGAGACGGGTATGACACGCAGCGAAATCCGCGATCAGAAGGCGGGCTGAAGAGTGTTTGGATCGTCTGCTCCCCTCCCCTTCGGGTCCGTTTGGTGCGCATGGTAGACCGCAGCGAGCGCGGCTATCGGTCTCGCTTGAGGAACGAAATATCCGCCCTTTGAGCCACCGCAAGCCGAAACCGGCACGTTTCTCCGACAGCATAAGCACGTCGAGCGCGCCAACATTGATGAAACCGAAAGTATACGCTAGACAACACTGCACAATATGGAGCAATAAACATCAATCTTGAGAGCTAATCCGGCTGATAATAGCGCATGTTGTTATAATTTATTTGCTCACGGCACGTCATCACATAGTGAAAGTGTCATTCCAGGTGCGAACCTCATGTGGACAAGACTATGATGTCATCTCCCATTTCGCGTGACTCCTATGTCTCGTCGGCGGTGGCCACGCAGATTCTCGGCGTACGCAGCGCCACGCTCTACGCCTATGCCAGCCGCGGCCTGGTGCGGACGCGGGTCGACGCCACCGATCCACGCAAACGTTTCTACAACCTGAAGGATCTCAAAGCCCTGGTGCGTCGCAAGGCGCTGGCCAAGCGGCCGGATGAGGCGGCCGCCTCGACGCTGAACTTCGGCCTGCCGATCATGTCCTCGCAGCTTTCGGCAATTGATGAGCGCCGCATCCTCTACCGCGGACACGATGTTGTGGATTGGTCTTCGACGGCCACATTGGAACAGACGGCCGCCCTGCTCTGGGATTGCTCGCTCAACTACTTTGCCGAGCCACGCACGATCGAGGTTGACCCGGCCATTCTCGCGATAGGCGCTGAACAGGCGAAGGTGGACCAGCGTTGCCTCGTCGCGATGGCTCACCTGGCAGCTCGCTCGACAGGCGGATATCGGCGGGACAAGCAGCCCGCATTCACGGATGCCGTTACCATCGTGCGCACCATGCTGGCCCTCATTCTGGGAAAAGCGGCGGACAGGAATCCGATCCACAGTCAATTGAGCGAGCACTGGGGGCTCGATCCCGAGCGTGCCGATCTCTGCCGTCTCGCCCTTTCCCTGTCCGCCGACTACGAACTGAACACGGCCACTTTCGGTGTGCGTGTCGTCGCGTCCACCGGCGCGTCCTTATCTTCCTGCGTCTGTGCGGGGCTTGCCGCCTACGGATCGCCATTCCATGCGGGTCAGATGGACCTGATCGAATCCCTGTTCGAAGAAGCCGAAAAGCAGGATAGCCGCCATGCCCTGGCAGCCAGAATTCAGCGCGGCGAGAACTTGCCAATCTTTGGCCTGCAATTGCACGAAAGGGGCGATCCCCGCGCGCAAGCGATTTTGGCGCGTCTCCCGCCAGACGCGCCGTCGCTGCGCGTCATTGAAGAGATGGGCACGCTGCTGGGAATGTCGCCGAACCTCAATATCGCGCTCGTCGCCATGCGTCGCGCCCTCGCGCTGCCGCGTGATGCCGCCGTTTCGTTGTTTCTCCTGGCACGCTGCGTCGGGTGGATATCCCATGCGCTGGAACAACAGGCAAGCGAACGCCCGATCCGGCCGAGGGCCCGGTATCCCGGCCCGGAAGAGAAGTCCTGAAACCTGCCCGCACGCGGCAGCGTTGTCACGGAACGGCTCTTGCCTTAGCAGTCGAGGTCGGTCCCATCCAATTTGGCACTGAGATAAGGAACAAGTGACATAGCAGGAACCGTCGTTGAGTTTTTTTGATTTGATCGTGAATCGTCATCACAATATTTTCAGGTTGCCTAGCAGCGCATTGGCTGCGCCAATGCAGAACCGGAAGACAAGATGCAAGAGATGGATGTGGAAGAGACACAATCTGTAGCGAAGGGGCCCATTCCCGGAAGAGCCGGCAGGGTGACCATGCAGGACAAGGTCTTGGCCAGCCTGCAATACGGGCTGATGTCAGGATTCTTCGTTCCCGGCCAGACCTTGAGTCTGCGCAAGATCGCCGCCAGCCTCAACACGAGCCTGATGCCTGTCAGGGAAAGCCTGAGCCGACTTGTGGCGGCCCATGCGCTCGAGGAATTGCCCAATCGCACGGTTAGGGTGCCGAGGTTGTCGGTCAGAGGCCTGATCGAGCTGTTCGAGGTGCGCACGCTGGTCGAAGGCATGGCTGCCCGCGTCGCCTGCGAACGGGTGGACGATGCGATGATCCGCGACCTGAACACGATCAACGAGCAACTGCTTGCCGCACATGCCCAGAAGGACATGGCCCAGGTACTTATCGCCAACAAGAACTTCCATTTCACCATTTATCGCTCGGCGAATTCGGACATATTGATGCCGCTTATCGAATCGCTCTGGCTGCGCTGTGGACCCACCATGTATTTCTCGATGAATTCACCCCGCAACCTCTGGGATACGTCCACGCATCTGCGCATGTTGGAAGCCTTCCGGGCCAACGACGCCACGGCGGCACAGGAGGCCATGGTCGAAGACATCATGAAGACCGGCGACTACCTGATCGCAGAGGCACGGATCGAGCCCACGACCGGCCCCTTCGCGTCACTCTCAAAGGTGCACCGCGCCGAATAGGCAATGCCCAGACGTCAGTTCTGATCCGGCAGGGGCAGGCTTCATCCAGGGCATTGCAGCGGCGGAAGGGTGAACGAACCGCAATCCAGTCTGGTCCGTGCACCGCCGGCTCACGCTTTCATATTGGCCAGAGATTGTCTCAACCGGAGCGAGTTTACATCCGCGCCGTAGGGATATGACGCGAGACGATATCAGAAAGGCCAAGATTCTCGCGCAGAGTTTGTCCTTCATATTCCGTACGGAAAAGCCCGCGGTTCTGCAGTTCCGGGACAATGCGGTCGACGAAAGCGTGCACGTCGCCTGGCTGTTTCGCCGCAAGCACGTTGAACCCGTCAGCAGCGCCCTCGGTAAACCATTTCTGCATGACATCAACGACCTCGGAGGGAGTGCCGACGACCACATGATGCGAGTTGCCGATTGACGTGTACTGGTAGAGCTGTCGGATCGACCAGTTGTTCTCCCGTGCCAGCTTGAGCTGCAGCTCACCACGGCTGATGACCGGAATATCCCTTCTCAGTTCCGGCAGCGGCCCGTCGAGGTCATAGCCGCTCAGATCGCCGAAAAAGCGCACCAGCTTCTCCAGGCCAACCAGCGGGTCGATCTCGTTCTGCATCTTCCGGTACCGTTCCTCAGCTTCCCGATGCGTGTCACCGATCACCGGAAGAATGCCCGGCATGATCTTCACCTGGTCGGGGTTGCGCCCGGCCCGTGCAATCCGCGCCTTCATCTCGGTGTAGAATGGCTTCGCATCTTCGAAGCGGTTCTGCACCGCATAGATCAGCTCGGCGTAGGAGGCGGCGAAATCCATGCCGTCGTCGGATGCTCCCGCCTGCACGATGACGGGACGGCCTTGCGGCGTGGGTGGTTGGTTCAGCGGTCCCCTCACCTTGAAGAATTCGCCGACGTGGTTCAGCGGGTGCATCTTTTCCTTCTCGACGAAGACGCCGCGCTCCCGATCGCGCACGAAGGCGTCCTTCTCCCAGCTGTCCCAGAGGCCGAAAGCGACATCGAGTGCTTCCCTGGCCCGGCGGTAACGCTGGTCCTTGGGCAGGATCTTGTCCTGGCTGAAATTTTGCGCCTCGTTGTCACGGGATGATGTGACGACGTTCCAGCCGGCACGGCCGCCACTCAGATGATCCAGCGATCCGAACTGGCGAGCCAACTGGTAGGGCTGGTGGAACGTGGTCGACGCCGTCGCGACGAGGCCGATGTGCGAGGTGTGAGAGCTCAGCGCCGCCAGCAGCGTGATCGGCTCGAATTCGGCTCCCACCGGGGTGCGGCCGAACGCGCCGGGCGGCGCGTCGGACACAGTTATGGCATTCTGATCGGCCAGAAAGACCAGATCGAACAGGCCCGCCTCGGCCTTCCGGGCGAGGTCGAGATAGTATTTGAAATTGATCGCGCCGTCGGCGGGAACATTCGGATCAAGCCAGGCGCTTGGATGGTATCCCACGCCTCGCATCGAAAGACCGAGACGCATCTTTCGGGTCGCAGCCATTTTCTTTTATCCTTGGTCTATGTTGATAAACTTGCCCATGTGGTAAAGGAGCGGCGCGCCACCGCTTACGCTTGCGGCGCGCAATCCTCCGATGATGATGCGGTGGTCGCCTCCGTCATGCACTGCGACGACCTCGCAGCCGGCGCGAGCGACCGCGCCGTCGAGGGCCGGCATGCCAACGGGATCCACAAACCAGCTAACCGCATCGAACTTGTCCTCGCGTTTGGACGCGAAGAGCCTCGCCACCTGTTCCTGCCCATTGCCAAGAAAGTTGATGCAGAACTTGCCGACTTCAAGCAACGGCTTGAGCGTCGAGGAACGGTCATCGACGCAGATCAGGAACTGTTGCGGCTCCAGCGACAGGGACGTCACAGCCGTCATGGTCAACCCCCTTGGATACCCGTCCCGATCGATGGTGGTCACGACAGCCACGCCGCTCGGCCATTGCGCGGCGCAGGCACGAAACGTTTCCGGCGGCACCGCGCTGGCAGGCGCAAAGGTGGTCTGGGCTGGCTGGATTGTCATGGCATAGGCCTCCGCTTTCTTTCAGGATAAAAGAGCGCCAAGCCGTGTCACCCGTCAATATAGATAGCGTAAATCAACATAAAAGAATTCATTTCAATAACGAAGCTGGAATGACCGAAGAAGACGAGATCGTTCATACATGGCGTGCTCTTGATGCGGCGCCGATACGCGCCAGTCAGATGAAGCGGCGGATGTTGCGGACACGGTTGGTGATGCCGCTCTTCCTCCCGACATGTCCGATACCTGCTGCCCGGATGAAGAGTCCGATGCGGGATTTCCGGGCGGCAACTTATGGCTTCGGCAAAGACCGATATTCAGCGAGATGACCTGCCGAGACAGTCAGGGCAGCAGCCGGCAACGGGTCGGCCTGAGACCCGCCACCGGCAATCATCGCGTGAGTCTAACGCTCGACTTCTTTATTCCACCTGTTCACAAGTTCTGGCAGCGAGGCGGTGAGCTTGCGATAATCGGGAAAGAATATGGTCTCGAGCGGCGGGAAGAATTCGGCAAGTTCATCCGGAATCTTGATATCCGGAACGACCGCCGCGTAACCTGCTTTCAGAGCAATTTTTTCTTGAACCTCACGCGAAAGCAGATAGTTGATCCAGGCATGCGCGACGTTCGGATGAGAAGCATTCTTTACGATGCCGACCGAACTCAGGTAGCCGACAGCACCTTCCTTGGGCGTGACAAACCTGATGGGAAGCCCGGCCTGATTGTGGAATATCGCTCTGCCGGCGCTATGCGACCAGAGCCAAAGCTGCCCCTCCTGGGCAAGAGAGTCCATCGCACCCGAAGCGCTGAAGAAGTCGTAGACATTCGGCATCAGCTCTGCGAATTTGGCGAAAGCCTCGTCAAATTTATAGGGATCTCCACTCAATATTTTTGAAATGAGCGCAATTGTTCCGACGGTACTCGTGCTGTTTATATTCAGCATCCCCGTATGCTGCTTGAACTTTGGATCCCACATGTCCCACCATGAGGTGGGTGGCGTGAAGCCTTTCTCGTTAAATATAGTTTCGTGATAGTGGATCCCGACAACATTCTGGCCAACGGGGAGGACTTTCTGTTCCGTTTTCAGGCTGGACGGAACAAGAGAAGTATTCGGAATTTTCGCCGCATCATAGTTGTCGACGATGTCGTCATCAATCGCCTGATAGGTTGTGGCGCCGGCGAGCCACAGAACATCGACCGAAGGACTGTTGCGCTGGGCCCGGATCTTGGCCAGATTTTCGGCCGCCGGGCTGGGAACGTAAATCAGATTCTTGACGCCATATCGTTCGAGAAACGGCGGAATGATTTCCTCTTCCATGACCTTCTGCATGACGCCGCCAGTGCATGCAAAGACCAGTTCCTCCTCGATCGGACCATAGTCGACACCGTCCGACGAGGCCGCGTGTGCCGTGGAAGTACTCGAGAGAATGGCGGGGCAGGCAAGTGAAGCAAGGCCTAGCCCCACCATTTCCCGTCTGCTCAACGATAGCTTTGTCTTCTTTGAGATCGCCATACCTTATTCCCCTTTTGATATTCGTGACGTTGGGCCAAGCGAAAAAGCAAACCCAACCTGGCATCCTCCTCTTTCTCTCCACCATATCGTGATCACACTTTGAGATCAATAGTCTTCCTTGCCGCTATGTCGTCCCCCCTCACCACCTGGCGGGTTCGCCCTGAAATATGGCTGGAACCATGAAGGAGGCCCGATGCGCCGCGGCCATCGCTGCCAGTTGAAGGGGCTCCAGAAGGAGAACGACCGCTTCGCAGGCCGCCCGCCGATCTGCCGCAGGGCACCTGCCCTTTGCCGGAAGCGGCAAATCCCCTACCATTTCACCTTCTGCGCCGAGCAGAGCCATCAGGCATCGATCTGACAGCGACCATGGGCTTCGCGTTCATCAAAGCCCGGGCCCGGCAGCCAAACGTCCGGCGAGACGGGGAGCATTCCACTTGCAGCCCGAAGAATGCAATCCATGGACCTTGACAAATTTTCGTCATAGATCACACTGTGTGATCACAATAAAAAGGAGAACCTTCACATGCACGGGTATCTGTATCGACGGCAAGCTCCCGATTAGAGCGCTTTCCGATTAAATGAAATCATTTAATCGATATGCATTCGCTCCAACTCAACGAGTTGGATCATGTCGGCGTTTCCGTGACACGCTGACATGATCTAGTGGCTGGCTTGACCGACTTTTCGGCAATAGGCGGCTGCGGCATGTAGCCGAATGCGCCGCGCTGCGGCACAGCCAACAATTGCCGGGATCGGTCTTCCCGGCCATCCACACCCGCCGCACCGGAGTGATAATGACAGCTGGAGGCCGGCATTCCCGCCGGCGATTTGGTTATTCGCCGGCGGGAATGCCGACAGATATCCCTGAGACCACCGGCAAGGCCGGCTTTACTCATCCAAAGACCTCGCATAATCCATAAAAAAGGGGAACTGACATGCCATTAAAAGAACAGCTTCAGGTACTTGGAAGGGCAATCGGAATTGCCTTGGCGACCACCATCTGCTTCTCGCATGCCCTCGCGCAAGACTATACGCTGGACATGGCGAACGAATACAACACGACCTCGATTGTTGGGCGCGCAGATGCTCATTTCGCCGAGCTGGTCGCGCAGAAGACCGGTGGCCGCGTCAAGGTCGTTGTTCATTTCAGCGGCGCCCTGGGCATCAAGTCCGAGGATGTGATCGATTCGGTGGGAACGGGCGCCGTGTCACTCGCGGATTTCCCCCTTGAGGTCGGCGCGGGTCATAACCCTCTGTATTCCATGACAAACTTGCCGTTCTTCGGCATCAGCCTCTCGCAGGCCATCGTGATGCAGGACGTCGCCAAACCCTACCTCACCGACATGATGAAGGAAGATAATATCGTCCCGCTGTACTTCACCATCTGGCCGCCCATCGGGCTCTGGTCGAACAAGCCGATCAAAACGACCGATGACCTCAAGCGGCTGCGTGTGCGCGTCACACAACCGATCACGGCAGACCTCTTCAAGGCCGCGGGGTCCACGCCCATACAACTGAGCTGGGCCGATGTCGTTCCCCAGATCATGACCGGGGCTCTCGACGCCGTCCATACGTCCATTCAGGGACTATCGCTCGGCTTGCCGGCCAAGGATGTGCCCTACTTCATGGATTTTGGCTCGCATGTCAGCCAGAATGCGGCTGTGATCAACGCGGACCTGCTCGAGAGCTTCCCGGAGGACATTCGGACCGCCATCATCGAAGCCGGCGTTGAAACGGAACAATGGTCGCACGGCATGATCGCCGAAATCCTGGAAGCCGAATATAAACGGATTTCGGAAAACAATATTACCTTGATGAAACAGGCAGATATTCCGCCGGAGCTGATGGCGTTCTTCCGCCAGATTTCTGCCCCTCTCATCGCCAACTGGCAGACCAGGGCGGGGGAAGCCGGCGCCGGGTTCATTGCTGAATATCAGACGCGCACCCAGTAACTGCGCGAGGTGACGATGACTCGCTTCGCGCTTTCTTTCGACAAACTAGCGGAACGACTGTCACGCATGGCGGAGGCATTGGCGTCCCTGTCAGTCCTCCTCCTGCTTTTGCATATCCTGCTTGAGATAACACTGCGGTCGTTCTTTTCGGCTTCTACATTCGTACTCGACGAATTTGTCGGCTACGCGATGGTTGCGCTGACCTTTCTCGGTCTCGGTCCGACATATCGGCGGCACGGGCATTTAAGGGTCATGATCCTGCTGAATGTCCTGAATGACTCCATGAAAAATCTCACAGAGGTAATCCTGCTAAGCGTTGCGGTTGCAATCAGTATCTTTATTGCATTCTACTTCGCAGAAGCCGGCATTCGCTATTGGACACGCGGCATAGTGAGCCGCACGATAGCCGAAGTACCGATGTGGATTCCGATGGCGGTCGTTGTCCTGGGGCTCGCGATCTTCGCCGTTCAGGCCGTATCTTCAATCCTTCTTATAGCGACAGGCCTGGCCACGGGAGACGATCTTCAGAAGGAAGTCGTTGATGTCTGATATTGTCTTCAATTCAATCTTCCTGTTCGCCGCAATGCTCATCCTGTTGTGCAGCGGGATGTGGATATTTCTTGTCCTGACCGCCCTTGGCGCTTTAGGTCTCTGGTGGGTGACAGGCTTCCCGATCAACCGCATCGGCCTCCTGCTCCAGACCACGTTCTGGAACAGCTCCAAGATGTGGGAACTGTCAGCCGTGCCGCTTTTTGTCTGGATGGGCGAAATATACTACCGCACCAATCTGGCGGCGGAGCTGTTTCGCGGGATTGCACCGTGGATCCGCTGGCTGCCGGGCAGGCTGCTTCATTCCAATGTCATCGGATGTACCGCTTTCGCTGCCGTCAGCGGGTCTTCGGCCGCCACCACGGCCACAATCGCGCGGATAACGCTGCCGGTGTTGGCGACGAAGGGCTATTCGCGCAACCTCGCCCTCGGCTCACTGGCGGGAGCGGGAACGCTCGGGATACTCATTCCGCCGTCGACGGCTCTCATCATATACGGGGTATTGGCCGAAGTATCGATTGCGGACCTGTTCGTGGCCGGTATTGTGCCTGGCCTTATGGTTGCAGGGCTATCGTCACTTTTCATCATGATCGTGGCTCTCATCAAGCCCTCGGTCGAAGGCACCGTCGGTCCGGAAGAGGATGAGGACGATCGGCCTTCGGTCCTGTCCTCACTTTCCGACATTCTGCCTACGGCGACGGTGTTTGCAGTCGTCATGGGGACGATCTATCTCGGCGTCGCGACGCCGTCCGAGTCGGCGGCAATCGGCCTGATGATGACGGGCGGGATTGTCACTCTCAAGCGACGTTTCAGCATCCGCGTGTTGGCCGAAGCCCTGGCAAGCGCTGTCCGCACGTCTTGTATGGTGTGTATACTGTTGGTATCAGCCGCCTTCCTGACATCGGCGATGAGCTTCATGCACCTGCCCACCCAGATCGCCGAGGCAATAGGCCAGATGAATTTGCCACCTTTGCAACTGATCCTTATCTTGGCAATATTCTATCTGCTCCTCGGCATTATCGTCGATGGGTTGCCTATTATGGTGATGACCCTTCCTTTCGTTTATCCTCTCGTGACAGCCGCCGGATACGATCCGATTTGGCTCGGCATATTCATTATTCTGAACATCGAGATGGGAATGGTATCGCCTCCCGTCGGGTTGAACCTGTTTGTTATAAAAGGTTTGACCGGTGAATCGATAGGCAGGATCGGATATGCGGCACTTCCGTTTTTCGCCGTGATGTGCGTTGTTACGGCACTTATCTCTGTCTTTCCGGACCTGGTTTTATGGCTGCCTTCATTGGCACTTAATTAACCGCCGGATTATGGGATATCATCGGGATGAGATGGATTGGCGCTTATCAGGCAAGCCTTGAGCAGCTTTCAACCTCCAGATGTCGCAATGGGTCGATGCAGCCGAATGGCAGAGGTCATGCATTCGAGAGATGCCCTCCATCGTCAGAACCGAAGGACAGCTCCGCTATAGGGCCGGTTCTCACGCCGTTCCTCGATTGCTGGATGAGGTAGTCTCCTGTCTTCATGATATCGCGTGCCATGGCGGCCTCGGCAGCGTCAGGATCGCGGCGTTCCAGTGCCTCGAGGATGTCGAGGTGGGAGGAAGAGTCCCAGAGCCCCGGCGAACTCAAGGAAAAGTACATTGTCGGTCCCGAGCGTAGCCAGAGTCCTTCGATGATGGGCAGCAGGATGGTCGAACAGGTCAGCCGATAAAGGGCGAAATGGAAGTGCTGGTTCGCCTTCAGCACCTCGCCCATAGCGCCTTCATCATGGGCATTCTTGACCGCCTGGTTCATCTGGACGAGCTGTCGCAATCCTTCGTCCGTCCTCTTGCCAGCGGCGATCCTCGCCGCCATACCTTCAACGCGGACACGCAGCTCGAACAGTTCTTCCAGGCTCTCGGTGCTCAGGCGCGGCACCCGAACGGAACGATTGGGCAGCTCCTCGAGCGCATTCGCAGCGATGAGCCGGCTCAGGCTCTCCCTTATCGGCATGGCGCTCGTGCCGAAGCTTGCTGCCAGCTTGCGTAGGCTGAAGACCTGTCCCGGCACGAGAAGTCCAGACATCAGTCCATAGCGCAATCCCGCCAGGACCTTGTCCTGAACGTTGCCGCGGCCACCCTTCGCTTCCCCTTGTTCATCCGTCTTCATCGGCTCTCCACGCTTGACGATCTCGTTTTGTGATGACAATTTGAGATTAAAGAATCAGTGCCAACATCAGGCATCTTTGCATAAACTACAAGAATTTTCGGCTCGTGTTGACGGGCGAGTCACACGGAAATGGCTAAGGCACAACTTGTGAATATCGGCGGCTGCAAGTCGCTTCCGAACCGGACTGCAATTCCATCACACGCATACTTTGCCGAGAGGACATCAATGAGCGCTTCCATAAAACGGTATCCTGGCACGGCTCGCATGAGCAACATGGTTGCCTGTCACGGGGTCTTGCTGACAAAGGGCATTACGGCTCGTGGCACGCCGCGGGATGTCACGGTCCAGACGGCGGATGTCCTGCGTCAGCTTGACGCCTTGCTGGCCGAGGCCGGTCTGGGCAGGGAAGCCCTCCTGCAGGTAATGATCTGGCTGGCTGATTCCCGTGACTTCGATGCCATGAACATCGTCTACGACGAATGGGTGCCGCAGGGGCATCAACCGGTTCGGGCCTGTGTGGAATGCAGGCTCGCCAGTCCCGATCTGCTCATCGAGATACAGGCGAGCGCGGCCCTCTTCTGATCAGGGAATATCGATGCTGCCCGGCGCGACACCGCGTTCGGGCAGCGTTTCATAGCACCGCTTGCTATGGGACAGGCCCAGATTCACCAGGCTGATCGCCATGTTGATGGCGCAGGCCATAGGCTCGACGATCGGAAGGCCATAGCGGCTTGCCAGTCCACTCACATAGTCCGACATGGCCGTGCACCCGAACAGGATGACATCCGCACGATGCTGTGCAAGTGCCGCCTCAATTTCGCGCTCGATAATAGCGAGACAGTAATCCTGCGATTCGATGAGATCGGCGGGCGGGCAGTCCACGATATGCATCGAGCAGATCTTGTGGCTGAAACCATAGGCGCGAATGTGTTCCTCGAGCGCCTGCTGACCATTGCGCATGCCCAGCACGGCGATCCGGTACCCCAGCATGCTTGCCACATGCAGGCCCGAGTGCGCTGGTGCCATGACCGGAATGTGCACTATCTCGCGGGCAGCACGCAATACGGGGTCCACGCAGCAATCAAGCACGACAGCATCGACCCCGTCATTTTCCGCCCTGCGAACCTCCTCGAGAATACAGGGGCCTGCCAGCACTTCCTCGGTCGCGAATTCCATGGAAAACGGGCCGTGCCGGATCGGCACGACCTCAATCTCGACACCGGGACGTTCCCATTGTCGCCGCTGAATGGTCATTCCGGTGATGACCTTGGGTGAACGGACGGGGACAATGTCGCGAATTCGCATCGTGGAACGCACTCACAACTGTGATTATAGATTGTGATCATAACATTCGTGCGCCAGGATGCAATATGGGCCGACTTACTGCGACAGCCGGCATAAACCGAATTTTTTCTCTTGCTATTCGCAAAATGTGATCACAAAATGATATTACAAAATTAATCATTACCAGAGGCAAGGGGACACAGAAATGAGGCTAAGACATTTCGCTGCTATCATTCTCTCCGGGATCGCTCTCTCTCTGACGCTCTCCGTCGCCGCCGCCAGCAGCTTCCCGACCAAGCCGGTAACGCTGGTCGTGCCATGGCCGGCCGGCGGTGGTAGCGACATCCTGATGCGGATGATTGCCCAGAAAGCATCCGGCGTACTCGGCCAGCCGGTCGTGGTAGTGAACCAGCCGGGCGCCGGCGGCTCGCTCGCTCTGCGCGAGGTGGCTGAAGGCGACAAGTCCGGTCATACGTTCTCGATGATCGCGACGGGCTTCATTGCCGAGCAGTACGGCAATCCAAACGCCCCGGCTCTGGATCAGTTCAAGATCCTGGCATTTGTTGGTACCGACCCGGCAATTCTGGCTGCGCGGGCCGACACGGGAATCAAATCGCTCGATGCTCTCGTGGCAAAGGCCAAGGAGGCGCCGGGCAAGTTGCGCAACGCCAACGACCAGCCGGGCGGCACGTCCTATGTCGCCGCCTCGCTCATGGAGGCACGGCTCGGCATCGATCTCACCCTGGTGCCCTATGCCGGCTCGGCGCCGGTGGTCCAGGCGATTCTGGCCGGGGAGACCCAGACGGCCACGCCATCGGTCACCGACCTTGCGGCCCAGCACAAGACCGGCGACGTGATCATCCTGGCGGTGGCCGGCGCAGAGCGGCATTTCATGGCGACCGATGTCCCGACCTTTACCGAGCAGGGCTATCCCCTGGTGACGGGCACCATCCGCGCGCTGGTAGCGCCCGCCGACGTCGACCCCGAAGCCGCCGCTGCCCTGGAGAAGACCCTGCTGTCCGTTCTCAATGACGATGGCTTCCAGAAGATCGCCCGCGAGGCCGGCTTCACGATTACCCCGATGGGGTCCGCCCATGCGACGGCCTTTCTGAAGGGTCTGGATGCCGAGATGTACCCGGTTCTTCATGAGGCCGGGCTCGTGAAGGTTCGTCAGAAGTGAGCGTCGAGCAATACGAGAGTGTTACCGGGCGGGAGGAGAGCGCGGTAACACAGCCTGCAGCCACGGAGCTTGTCGCAGGTGCCGTTTTTGTCGCGATTGCGATTATCGCTGCCCGGAGCCTGCTGACCGACCCCTATCTGGAACTCGGGAAAGTCGGCAACGACCCCGGCCCGGCTTTCATCCCCTGGATCGGCACCTGGGTGATCGGACTTGGCGGCGTCGCGCAGCTGATCTGGACCTTGCTGCGGGCCCGGAAAGCGGGAGGGATGCGCACGACGGGGGAGTTCGTCGGCGCGAAGCTGTGGCTGCCGACGCTCCTCGTTCTCTCGCTGATAGGATATCAGGTGGCCATGCGTCCACTCGGGTTCGTTACCGCGAGCATCGCCTTTGCCATTCCCTGGGTCGCCATCATCCACTGGCGGTCGGGCGGCGTCTTCACGCGGCGTCATATCCTGCAATTGCCCCTCGAAGCCATGCTGATCGTCGCCAGCATCTATCTCGTGTTCAGCTACGGCATCAACGTGCCATTCCCGTGAGCGTCAAATGACCGAATTGCTGCATGCCGCTATCACGATATTGACCGACCCGGGTACCATGGCGCTGGCCGTGATAGCGACCCTCATCGGCATCATACTCGGCGCCCTTCCCGGGATCAGCTCCACCATGACGCTGGCGGTCCTGCTGCCGTTCTCCTTCTCGATGCAGCCCGGCAATGCGATGGTGTTTCTGCTGGGCGCCTTTTACGGGAGCGCCTGGGGAGGGTCGATATCAGCCATCCTGATCAACATCCCCGGGACACCGGGATCGATGCTCACGCAGCTCGACGGGTATCCGCTCGCCAGGCGCGGCCAGGCCGGCATCGCCCTGACATATGCCCTCCTGGCGTCGACCTTCGGCGGGGTGGTGGGATGGCTCGGCCTCGTCATTTTCGCGCCGACCCTGGCGCGGGCCGGATTTGCGTTCCAGAGCCCCGAGTTCGCCGTGCTCATGGTGTTCGGGCTGTCGATGCTGGCCTATGCCTCTCCGGGCTCGACCTTCCTGGGGATCCTGTCAGGCATGCTCGGCCTACTCATGGGCACGGTCGGGCTGGACATGATCACCAACCTTTCACGTTTCGATTTTGGCATTTCAAGGCTTCAGGCCGGCATCAACATCATTCCGTTTGCCGTGGGCATCTTCGGCCTGACCGAAATTCTCCGGCTGCTCGAACAACCCATCGTCACCGAGAAGGCCACGACCCAGATCGGAGGCATATGGCCCAGGTTCAGGGATGTCATCCGGACCTGGGCAACGGCAGTGCGGTCCGCAATCGTCGGCCTCATCGTCGGGATCATCCCCGCCGCCGGCTCGGCCGTCGCCGTGTCCATGTCGTATGCCCAGGAGAAGAAGCTTTACGAGAAGAGGGAAAAGTTCGGCGATGGCAATCCCAGGGGTATCGTCGCCGCCGAGACGGGAAACAACGCCGCCGTCGGCGGTGCCCTCGTGCCGCTGCTGACGCTGGGCCTTCCCGGCGATACAATGACGGCAGTCCTTGTGGGTGCGCTGCTCGTCCACGGCCTGCAGCCCGGGCCGCAACTGTTCACCAACCATCCCGACTTCATCGCGACGATCTATGTCGCGCTGGGGCTGACCATCATCCTGACGTTCGTCCTGTCTCTGGCGCTGACGCGCATGTTTGCCCGGCTGCTGTCGGCGCCCCCGCGCGTGCTCTACGTCAGCATCCTCGTGCTGTGCGTGACCGGCTCGTTCGCGGTGCAGAACGCACTGTTCGACGTATTGCTGATGATCTTCTTCGGGGCGCTCGGCTACCTCATGCTCAAGATCGGCATCCCCACGGCTCCGATGATGTTCGGCCTCGTCCTGGGCCCGCTGCTCGAAGAGAACCTGCGCCGTACGCTGATCGTCTACGGCGACTGGGCCGTGTTCCTGCAGCGGCCGATCACCATTGTCATGCTCGCGATCACCGCGGTCGTCCTGTTGCTTCCGTTCTTCGGCACGGTCCGCGAGCGCCTCGCCCGCGCCGCTCTGGAAGCGGGCCCGGATTGACGGACAAAGCCGGGCGGGACAACAGGAGAGCCCCCCTATGCGTCCCGGCAAGGGCTTGACTTGTCCGAAAATGTGATCACAATATGAAATCACATAAGGAGGAAACTGTGGTATCCATATCCTCGATCGAAACGCGCCTCGTGCGGCTGCCGACCCGACGGGTTCATAAATGGACGGGCCTGACCGAGCCCATCGGCCAGTATCTCTTGGTCAAGATCACGGGCAACGACGGGACAGTGGGCTGGGGCGAGGCGCCGGCGCTCAAGGATTGGGGCGGGGAGTTCGGCCGCTATTTCGGCGAGAGCACCGCCATCGTCGATCTGGTGATTTCGCGCTATCTCGCGCCCGCCGTCCAGGGGCTGGAGATCGGCAATCCCGCAACCCTCCACAAGCGCATGGATGCCGTCATCAAGGGCTATCCTTACGCGAAGGCGGCAGTCGATTTCGCCTATTACGACCTAACCGGAAAAGTTCTTGGCGTGCCGGTTCACATATTGCTTGGCGGCAAACTCCGGGAGACTGTGCCGGTGACGCATTCCATAGGCCTGCTCGATATCGAGGAAGCGGTCAAGGAAGTTGGACAGGTCGTCCGTGACGGCATTCGCACCATCAAGATCAAGGTAGGGATCGATCCTGACAGAGACGTGGCTATCGTCGAAGCCATTCGGCGCGAGGTCGGCCCGGATATTGCCCTCTGCGTGGACGCCAACGAAGGCTATGCCACGCCGGGGCAGGCGATCCAGACCGTGCGCCGCATGCAGGACGTCGGCTTGATCTATGTGGAGCAGCCTACCATGGGCATCGAGCGGATCGCACGCGTGGCGCGGTCGATCGATGTGCCGGTGATGGCCGATGAATCGGCCTGGAACGCGCACGACGTGGTGCAGATCATCGCGCAGGATGCGGCGCAGATCGTCTCAATATACACCACCAAGCCGGGCGGGCTCTACAAGGCCATGCAGGTCTCCGCCGTCTGTCATGCGGCCGGCATCGTCTGCAATGTCAACGGTTCCGTGGAAACGGGCGTCGGCAATCTGGCCAATGTGCATCTCGCCGCGGCCGCGCCTGCGGTCACGCTGTCCAGCGTCATTCCGGTCTCAATGCCGGCCGAGCATCAGAATGGCCGCATCGGCGGCATTTACTACGCCGACGATCTGCTGGCCGAACCCATGGTCTTTCAGCATGGCGGCATTCGCGTCCCTGACGGTCCCGGCATGGGAATTTCCGTCGATGAGGCCAAGGTCGAGAAATACGCTGTCACACTTTGAGACGAGTCCGCCCCATGCGCAAAACCATTGTCGACAAGATCACCCGCGTTCTGCAGGCCGAAGGACTGGACGCCGTCGTCACGTCATCGCCGGAGAATTTCGCCTACCTCACGGGTTTCGTCGTGCCGACGCAGCCTCTCATCCGCCACCGCCACGCCATGGCGATCCTGACGGCCGACGGCCGGGAAAGCCTTTTCGGCGTGGACATGGAGGCGACAACGATCGCGAGCAACGCGCCCGAAACACCGCTCACAGTATGGCGGGAGTTCCACGATGACCCGATGGCCGTTCTCGCGGGCGCCCTGCAGGACGCGGGACTTGGTGAGGCGGCGATCGGCCTCGAGATGGACTATCTGCCTGCCGGAGCCTTCGCGCGGCTTGCGGCTCACATGCCGAAAGCCCGGTTTGTCCCGTTCGAGCTCCAGCTATCCCGTGCCCGCCAGATCAAGACGGAAGAAGAGGTCGCACTGATCCATCGCCTGTCGCGGATTGCGGATCAAGCCATCGCCGACAGTTTCGCCGCGGTCCGCGCCGGTGATTCCGAGCTCGATATTGCAGCGGTCCTCACCCGCCGCATCTACGAGCTTGGGGCGGAAAACTTCAAGCTGCTGATCGTGGCGACCGGCGAGCGCAGCCAGTTGCCCAACGTCGGCCCCAGCAGCCGCAGGCTCCAGCCGAGGGATGTCTGCCGCGTCGAGATATTCTCGGTTATCGGCGGGTATCAGGCGGGCGTCTGCCGCACGGCCTATGTCGAGGAACCGCCCGCGATGGCCGAGGAAATCTGGGACCTGATGGTGGAGTGCAAGTACGCCATCCTCGACCGGATCAGGCCCGGCGCGAGCTGTCTCGCGATCTACAACGATTTCATTTCCCGCCTCGAGAAGATGAAGCTGCCGCCGATCTCCTTTGTCGGACACGGGATCGGGCTTCACCTCCATGAAGATCCCTACCTCGGCGCCACCCCCATTCTCGGGCATCCCGGCAAGGACGCCGTGGTCGAGGAAGACATGGTGCTCGGTTTCGAGCCGTTATGCTACCGCACCGGTTACGGGTTCGGCGTGCAGAACAAGGACGTGCTGCATGTGACCGCCAGCGGCTCGGTCCTGCTCTCGGATTACACCGACACCGATCGGCTAATCCGCATAGACGCCTGATAAGGGAGAGGTTCGATGTCAGACCGCGCGGAATACCCCTGCGACATCCTCGTTTCCGGCACCGGCTACTACGCCGAGATCATGCTGGCGGACCTCGCGGCCATGGCCAGGACCGCGTTGTCCGTGGTCATCGCCGGGAGGAACAGGGAAAGGATGACATGGCTCGTCGAGGCCTGCCGTGCCCGCGCGGCCAATTTCGGCACCCTGGTGTCGTTCTCCAGCGCCTCGCTCGATTCAACCTCTTCCGCCTCGATCGCCGAAACGTTGGCGTCGATAAGGTCCCGTGTCGTCGTCCAGTCTGCTTCGGCCCAGTCGCCGTGGCGCGTCGACAACGACGAGAGTGACTGGGCGCGCCTCGTGGCAAGGGCGGGGTTCGGCCTGACGATCGCCTTCAACTCGCTGCTGTCGTTTCGGACGGCGAGCGCGATGAAGAGTCTCGAACTGGACAGCCACTTCGTCAATACCTGCTATCCTGACGGTGTAAACCAGGTGCTGGCCCAGGCACGACTTCCGGTCACAACGGGAGTGGGCAATATCGCCATCTTCTCGGCCGTCATCGGCGGCCGCCTCCCGATTGAGCAGCGGAGACATCTGCGCGTTCTGGCGCATCACCGCCACATCGTGGAATGGCGCAAGCCGCCCGCCGAGCGCGCCGGCGCTCCCGTCCGCGCATGGGTCGGCGATCGGGAGATACCCGACGTCAACGGCATGACCGGTGACATCCAGCTCCCGCATCGCGAACTCAACATGATTTCGGCCGCCAACGCCGTGCCGGTTCTCCTCGCATTGGCCGGTGAAGGGGCACGGCGCATGCACGTTCCCGGGCCGGGCGGGCGTTCGGGCGGCTATCCCGTGATTGCCGATACGACCGGTGTCGTCCTCGATCTGCCGCCCGGGATGACGGAGGAAGAGGCCCTGGCCTGGAATGCGCAGTTCGAGGAGGCCGATGGTGTGTTTGTCCGTGACGGGCACGTGATCTATCCCGATCGGGTGCGTGAGCTTCTGGCTTCATACAGCCCCGAACTGGCGAAGGGTTTCCGGGTCATCGATGTCGAGGAGGCTGCCGCAGCCCTCGACGAACTGCGCAGCAGGCTGGCCGCCTGACCGATCGGGAGAGAATGCAATGAGAGTGGCCGTAATCGGCGCAGGCAATGGCGGTGCCGCGGCAGTTGTCGAACTGACCCTGGCAGGGCATGAGGTGGCCTTGCACGGTCGTTCGCAGGCGACCGTCGAGCCCTTCCTCGCAAACGGAATCGCCTATCAGGGTGTATTTGGCGAAGGCCGTATCTTTCCCGCCCTCGTCACCACCGACATGGCGGCGGCGATCAGGGATGCGGATGCAGTCGTCGTGGCGCTTCCCACTTTCGCTCTGGCTACCGTTGCCGAAGCGCTTCACAAGGCCGGCTGGGATACCGCTCGTCCCGTGGTCCTCAACCCGGGGCACACGGGCGGCGCTCTGGAGTTCGAGACGGCGTACCGCGCGCATCAGGATGTCGTGCCGCCGGTCGCCGAGCTGGCGACCCTGGCTTATGTGGCGCGAAAGTTTGCGCCGGATACCGTCAACATCACCGGCCGGGCGAAGAGATTGCGCGCCGCCGCTCTCAAGGGCGGGGAGGCAGCGCTGGAGGCAGCCCTCGCGCTGTTCCCCGGCAGCTACGACTGCGGCGATGTGATCGCGTCCGATCTCTGCAACGTCAATATGGTGGTCCATCCGCCGGGCGCTATCCTCGGCGTGGCGTGGGTCGAGGCGACCGGCGGCGACTTCACCTTCTATGTGCAGGGCCTCACCGACGGCGTCGTAAGAGTGATGGAGGAACTCGACCGGGAGCGTATGGCCGTAGGCCGCGCCTTCGGTCTCGACCTGCCGACGATCATCGAGGAAATGAAGGCCATCGGCACCGTGCCCGCGGATGCCGTCGGCAGCGACTATCGTGCGATCGCAGCTGGCGAGGCTAACAGGCGGATCAAAGCTCCGGACTCTCTCACGCATCGCTACTATGTGGAGGATTTCGGCCACGGGCTCACGCCGTTTCTTGTCTACGCGGTGATTGCCGGCGTCGCGACGCCGACTGCCGCGGCGCTGTCGGCTCTTCACGCCACCATGACGGCGAACCTGCCCAAGCCCCCGCCGCGCGATGCCCGAGCCATGGGGCTCACGGGAGCCACGGTCGATTCACTCCTGCGCCGCGCCCGCCCCGCCTGATTGCGGCCTGCCGGGCACTGATCGCGATGTATCGTGAAACAGTCTCCCCGGGGCCCGACCCCTCGGAAATTCCCGGTATAGGTTATCCATTGAACCTCAAGCACCATTCTTCTCTATCTCTTTGTGTGCACAGCGGAATTACCCGGAAACGGCTCCCCTCCTGTGGTTCCCCCCCGGGGCCGCCCCCCCCCCCCCCCGGGGGGTTCGATGCCCGGACCATCTCGCAGTTTTGACAGGTGACAAGGTATGGGGATTGGGCTATGACATTCGCGTCAAGGGCTGATCAGGCTTGGCCTGTTTGCGGGAGAGAACAGCATCCAAGCTGTCGCCGAAGGGGAAATCGCCCGAAATCTCTCAGGCAAAAGAACCGTAGACGGGATGACACTCTGGAAAGTCGGGGCTTCGTCGCCCCGCGCCGAAGGTGTAAGTGCGGCTGGAGTGATCCGGCGGTGCGAGTCTCTCAGGCTTCAGACAGAGGGGCACGAAATGGCCGCATCGAGCGTGCCAGTTGCGTGTTATTCTGGAGAAGTCATGACGGGCCCTGACGAGAAAACCTTACCCTTGGCAGATTTGCATCGACAGGCAGGAGCGCGCTTCGGCGCTTTTGCGGGCTGGTCCATGCCGCTGACCTATCCGGCCGGCGTCATGAAGGAGCATCAGCACACCCGTGAGCATGCGGGACTGTTCGACATCTCGCATATGAGACTGTTCGAACTCTCCGGCCCCGATGCCGGTGCGCTGCTTGACCGGGCCTGCCCCCTCGATGCAGCGGCGTTGCCGAGACTGCAATCCAAATATTCCTTCCTGCTCAACGATGCCGCCGGAATCCTCGATGACGTGATCGTCACGCGGCTCGCCGGCGAGCGTTTCATGCTGGTGGCCAACGCCGGCAACGCCGCCGCCGACGAGGCGCATCTGCGCAGGCTGGCAGAGGGGTTCGACATCACGATCACGCCGCTCGACCGCGTCTTCCTCGCTCTGCAGGGGCCTGAAGCCGAGGCCGCGCTCAACGGAGCCGGGATAGACACCGGCGAGCTTATCTTCATGCACGGTATCGAGCCGCGCGCCAACTGGTTCCTGACCCGCTCCGGCTACACCGGCGAGGATGGCTTCGAAATTGCGCTGCCGGTTACGGACGCACGCGAGTTGCTGGAGAAGCTGCTCGCCGAGGAGCGGGTGTGGTGGGTCGGCCTCGCCGCCCGCGACAGCCTGCGCCTCGAAGCCGGCCTGTGCCTGCACGGCAACGACATCAGGCCTGACATCAATCCGGTCGACGCCGGCCTGATGTGGGCGGTGCCAAAGAGCGTGCGCGCCAGCGGCAACTTCGTCGGCGCCGATGCCCTGCGGGCGTGGATTTCGCGCGGTGCGGTCAACAAGCGCGTCGGCCTCAAGGCTGCAGGCCGTCAGCCGCTGCGGGCCGGCACGGCATTGTTTGACGGGGATGGCGATGCCGCTGGTCATATCACCTCGGGCGGCTTCGGACCCTCGGTCGGTCATCCGGTCGCCATGGGCTATGTGCCCGCCTCCCTGGCGGCCATCGGAACCAGGTTGTACGCTGAAGTTCGTGGCACTAGGCTGCCTGTCGACGTGCATGCCCTGCCCTTCACCCCGCATCGCTACCGCAAAGGATGATCTCGATGGCAACGACCTATTACACCGAAGACCATGAATGGTTGCGCGTCGAAGGCGAGGTCGCCACCGTCGGCATCACCGATTATGCGCAGGACCAGCTTGGCGACCTCGTCTTCGTCGAGCTTCCCGAAGTGGGCAGAGGCCTGACCAAGGGTGACGTGACCGTCGTCGTGGAATCGGTCAAGGCTGCGTCCGACGTCTATGCACCGGTCGACGGCGAGGTAACCGAGATCAATCCAACCGTCACGTCCGATCCGTCGCTGGTCAATTCCGCCGCGACCGGTGATGGCTGGCTGTGGAAGATGACGCTTTCCGACAGGAGCCAGCTCGACGGCCTCATGGATGAGGCGGCCTACAATGCGCACATAGGCTGACAGGGAAACAGGATGACCACGGCCCCCTACGCTTTCGCGGATCGCCACATCGGCCCCGGCGACGACGATATACGCGCCATGCTCGCTCGGATCGGTGTTCCCTCAGTCCAGGCACTGATCGATCAGGCGGTTCCGAAATCGATTATGCTCGGCCGTCCGCTCGATCTGCCGGCACCGGCCACCGAGGCGGAGGCGCTCGCCGAACTTTCAGCCACCATGTCACGCAATACGGTGATGAAAAGCTTCATCGGCACGGGCTACCACGGCGTGCAGGTTCCTCCCGTCATCCAGCGCAACATGTTCGAGAACCCGGCCTGGTACACGGCCTATACGCCTTATCAGGCGGAGATCAGCCAGGGCCGCCTGGAGATGCTGTTCCATTTCCAGACGCTCGTGACCGAGCTGACTGGCCTGCCGGTCGCCTCCGCGTCACTGCTGGACGAGGCCACCGCCGCCGCCGAAGCGGTGGGTATCGCCATGCGCCACCATCGCGACAAGCGCAACAAAGTGGCGCTTGTCGGCGCACCGCTGCCGCAGACGCTCGACGTGCTGCACACGCGCGCCGAGCCGCTCGGCATCGAGATCGGCGGCGACGCGGTCGACGAGAATACGGTCGCTCTGATCGTGTCCTGGCCGGATGCCAATGGCGTCTATGGCGACCATGCAGCAGCCATCGAGCAGGCGAAAGCCGTCGGCGCACTGGTCGTCTTCATCGCCGATCCGCTTGCGCTGACGGTGACCGGCGCACCCGCGAGCCTTGGCGCCGACATCGCCGTCGGTTCCATGCAGCGCTTCGGCGTGCCGATGGGCTTCGGCGGACCGCACGCGGCCTATTGCGCGGTGTCCGACAAGCTCACCCGGCTGATGCCCGGCCGTCTCGTCGGCCAGTCGGTCGATGCGCATGGCCGCCCCGGCTACCGCCTCGCCCTGCAGACGCGCGAGCAGCACATCCGCCGCGACAAGGCCACCTCCAACATCTGCACCGCCCAGGCCCTGCTCGCCAACATGGCGACGGCATTTGCCATCTGGCACGGTCCGGCGGGGCTGCAGGCCATCGCGTCGCGCATCCATGCGCTGGCCAACGGGCTGGCCGAGGGGCTGACCACCGCCGGCATCAAGGTGCCGGGCAACAGTCGTTTCGATACGGTGACGGCACAGGTGCAGGGCAAGGCCGAAGCCATCGCCGCCGAAGCCGAAAAGGACGGCAGGATTCTGCGCGTCATCGACGCCGATCATATCGGCGTCGCCTTCGACGAGACCTCGACCGAGGCCGACCTCACGGCCATTGCCTCCCTTTTCGGAGCCACGGCCAGGCCTTCCGCCAACTCTAGCCTGCCCGGAAAGCGGCGTGGCAGGGAGTTCCTGACCCAGCCCGTGTTCCACGAGAACCGCTCCGAGACCGACATGATGCGCTTCCTGCGCCGGCTGGCCGACAAGGATCTGGCGCTCGACCGCGCCATGATCCCTCTGGGCTCGTGCACCATGAAGCTCAACGCGGCAGCCGAGATGATGCCGGTGAGCTGGCCCAATCTCGCCAATCTGCACCCCTTCGCGCCCAGGGCGCATTCGGCCGGCATCCGCGCCATGATCGAAGAGCTCGAAGGCTGGCTCGCCGAGATCACCGGCTTCGATGCAGTGACACTGCAACCCAACGCCGGCAGCCAGGGCGAATATGCCGGCCTACTTGCCATCCGCGGCTATCACAAGGCGCGCGGCGAGGGTCACCGCAATGTCTGCCTGATCCCCTCCTCGGCCCACGGCACCAACCCGGCCAGCGCCGCGATGGCGGGCATGAGCGTCGTGGTGGTGCGCTGCACCGATGACGGCAACATCGACATCGACGATCTGAAGGCCAAGGCCGGGCAGCACAGCGCCAGTCTGGCGGCGCTGATGTTCACCTATCCCTCCACGCATGGCGTGTTCGAGGAAGGCGCCAAGGACATCTGCGCCATCGTGCACGAACACGGTGGGCAGGTCTATTTCGACGGCGCCAACCTCAACGCACTGGTCGGCCTTGCCCGTCCGGGCGACATCGGCGCCGACGTTTGTCATATGAACCTTCACAAGACCTTCTGTATCCCGCACGGCGGCGGTGGTCCGGGCGTCGGTCCGATCGGCGTCAAGTCGCACCTTGCACCGCATTTGCCCGGCCATGTCGCGGAAGGTTCGAACCACGCCGTGTCCGCGGCCCCGTTCGGCAGCGCGTCGATCCTGCCCATCACCTGGATGTATATCCGCATGATGGGGCCGGAAGGCCTGAAAAAGGCCACCGAGATCGCCATCCTGTCGGCCAACTATCTGGTGGCGCGGCTGGGCAACCACTATTCGGTGCTTTACCGGGGCCGTGGTGGACGTGTGGCGCATGAGTGCATCCTCGATACGCGCGTGCTCAAGGACCGCTCCGGCATCGCCGTGGATGACATCGCCAAGCGACTGATCGATTACGGCTTCCACGCGCCGACCATGTCGTTCCCGGTTCCCGGCACGCTGATGGTGGAGCCGACGGAATCCGAGCCGAAGAGCGAGATCGACCGCCTGTGCGAGGCGCTGGTCGCCATCGCCGAAGAGGCGGAGAAGGTCAAAAGGGGCGAATGGCCGGAGGACGACAACCCGCTGGTCAACGCACCGCACACGGCAGCGGAGACGCTGGTCGGCGACTGGACGCATCCCTACTCGCGCATGACAGCCGCCTACCCGGCCGGCAATGCCGACACGACGGTGAAGTACTGGCCGCCGGTATCGCGCATCGATAACGTCGCAGGCGATCGCAACTTGATCTGCTCCTGTCCGCCAGTGTCGACCTACGACGATGCGGCGGAGTGAGCGCAGACGCCTCCAGCGTATGCCGCCGGGCGTTGCCATGCCGGCATACGGGTCTGCATCAGAAACTGGATGACATCACGAAACCCGCCGCCATGCTGCCCGCATCGGAAGCGAAGATCGCTTTTCATAAACTGCCGCAGAGCGTGGACAGCCACCAACATCAAACCCGTCGGGTATAGGGATCATCTTGCTTGACCTGCAAATGTGAGCACCCGCGCGGATCGGCTTGACACGCACTTATTGTGATGACAGTTTGTGATCATAAATTAAATGAGGCTACCGACATGCCCGCCCCAGCGCCCGTGAATATCGAAGACTATCGAGCGAGAGCGCGAACGGTCTTGCCACGCATGCTTTATGATTTCGTCGACGGTGGCGCGCTCGATGAACTGACCCGATCACAAAATTCGTCCGGCTTCCAGTCCTGGTGGCTGAAAGGCCGCAGCTTCCGATCATCGAGCGATATCGATACCGGCGTATCTCTTTTCGGCACACAGTGTTCCATGCCCCTTCTGATTGCACCGACCGGCGCGAGCGGGTTGTTATGGCCACAGGGCGAGCAGGCCACGGCGGCCGCTGCCGCATCGCGTGGCATCGTCATGCAAGTCAGCGCTGGGTCTCTGGCGACCATGGAGGAGATCGCATCCGCCGCCAGCGGGCCGAAATGGCTGCAGCTGTTCCTCTACAAGGATCGCGGCCTGACGCTGGAATTCCTGCAGCGTGCCAAGGCAGCCGGCTATCTGGCGATCTGCGTCACCACGGACTGTCCCGTACATGGCCGCCGGGAGCGGGATCTGCGCAACGGCTTCACCATCAACCAGCGGCTCGGGGTTTCCACGATCGTAGACGCGGCGCTGCACTGGCGGTGGTGGTGGCGCATGGCCGGCAGCCGACGCTTCTCCATGCGCAACTTCGAGGGCCGGGCAACGGGCGGCATGAGCGACATGGCGGCCTACATCGCCAGCGTCCTCGATCCATCGATAACGTGGGACGATCTTTCCTGGCTCCGGGACAATTGGGACGGTCCGCTCGTGGTCAAGGGCGTTTCTGATCCCGACGACGCCGAGGAGGCGATCGCACGGGGGGCAGACGCCATTCAGATATCGAACCACGGCGGCCGACAGCTGGACAGCACTGTCGCCAGCATCGATGCCTTGCCCGATGTAGCCGATCGGGTCGCGGGACGGGTTCCAGTCCTGCTGGACGGAGGCGTGAAGCGCGGCACGGAAATCCTCAAGGCGCTGGCGCTGGGCGCGACCGCCTGCGTCATCGGCCGCAGCCATCTGTGGGGCCTTGCGGTCAATGGCCAGGCCGGAGTGGAGGACGTCATCGACATCATCCACGCCGAAATGGTCAACGCCATGATGATCGGCGGATGGGTATCGCTGGACAAGCTCGACCGGTCGTCGGTCCGGCGGGTCTGATACAGGCCCGTCCGGGAATCCTCGCCCCGAGCCGGAACGAGGAAACAGTATCGGAAGGCTTTGCCCGACGCGATTTAATCCACTTACCAGTCATGAGGACGAGGGGTTATGACGGACCTGCTTCTGAAAAACGCCAATGTCCTGGATGTCGTCGCCGGCACCCTGATCAGCGAGCACGATGTCCTCGTCTCGGACGGCCGCATAGTGGATATCGACCGCAACATCGGCCATGCCACTGCGCGACAGATCGATCTTGCCGGCCGAACGCTGATGCCCGGGTTGTGCGATGCGCATGTCCATGTCGCGGCTCCGATGAACTCCTTCGCCGAGCTCGAGCGGCTGCCTCCATCCTACGTCGCCGCTCGCAGCGCCCCGGTTCTGGAGGGAATGCTGCAGCGCGGGTTCACGACGGTGCGTGACGGTGGCGGTGCCGATTTCGGCTTTGCACGTGCGATCGAGGAGGGCTTCATCCGGGGGCCGCGGCTGCTATACTGCGGCAAGGCGCTTTCGCAGACCGGCGGGCATGGCGACATGCGACAGGTCGGGCAGACGACTGCCGACCCCCATCCCTACGTGCCCGGACTTGGCAGGATCTGTGACGGGGTGGACGCCGTAAGGCGCGGCGCACGGGAAGAGATCCGTCGCGGGGCGCACCATATCAAGCTGATGGTCGGCGGCGGCATCGCCTCCCCGTCCGATCCCATCGATCAAGACCAGTATTCGGAGGACGAGATTCGCGCAGCCGTCCAGGAAGCCGAATGCGCCAATCGATACGTCATGGTTCATGCCTACACGAACCGCTCCGTGACCCGCGCGGTGAGATGTGGCGCCCGATCCATCGAACACGCCAACTTTCTCGACGACGCAACGGCGCAGCTGATCCTCGAACACGGGGCCCATGTCGTTCCGACCCTGGCGATTTTTCACTGCATGGTGCAAGCAGGGCGAGATCTCGGCATATCCGAGCGGGTCCTGGGCACGAACAAGGAGATGCTGGAGCTTGGAATGCGCGCGCTGGAAGTCGCGCGTCGTCATGGGCTTCCCCTCGCCTTTGGCACGGACCTCAGCGGCAGACTGCACGATTATCAGTCCATAGAGTTCGCGTTGCGCGCCGATGTGTTTTCGCCGCCGGAACTCGTGCGCCAGGCCACCGTGAATGCAGCCGAGCTTTTCCGTTTGAGTGACCGGATCGGTCGCGTTGCAATCGGCCTGGAGGCCGACCTTATCGCCGTCAACGGAAATCCCCTGCAGCGGATCGATCTGCTCCAGGGCCAGGGGGATTACATCGACCTCATTCTGAAGGGCGGCTTCGTCATCAAAAACAACATCGCTTAGCGCGCCGAAGGAGGTATGTCATGCCAATCATCTCCTACCTGAATCATGTTCGGCTCGATCATGGCGCCCTCAGCGCGCTCGCGGAGGATATGGCATCCATCGGCATCACGCGCCCTCTGATCGTTTCGGACGAAGGCATCAGGAACGCCGGCCATGTCGACCGGGCGATTGCGTATCTGCCCTCTGGAACCTCCTACGCCACCTTTTTCGACACGCCGTCGAATCCGACTGAGGCCGCCGTGAACGAGGCCTTGGTGGTTTATCAAACCGGTGGATGCAACGGCGTTATCGGTATAGGCGGCGGATCGTCTATAGACTTGGCAAAAGCCGTCGCCGTTCTCTCCGCCCATCCCCGGCCGTTACAGCAATACGCCGCGGCTATGGGCGGGCAGTCCCGGATCACTGACAAGACCGCTCCGGTCATTGCCATCCCGACGTCGTCGGGGACAGGCAGCGAGGTCGGACGGGGCGCGGTGATCACGTTCTCCGACGGGCGGAAGCTTGGCGTGATATCGCCGCATGTCATCCCGAAGCGGGCGATTTGCGATCCGGACCTCACGATAACCGCGTCCCCCCTCCAGACGGCAGCCTTCGGCATGGACGCGGTCGTCCATTGCGTCGAATGCTTCATTTCTCCCGTGGACAATCCCGTGGCCGAAGCACTGGCGCTCGACGGGTTTGCCAAGGCGATGAAATATCTGCCGCGTGCCGTTCGGGACGGGTCCGATCGTGAGGCCCGGCGCGAAATGATGATAGCGGCGATGATGGGAGCGATGAGCTTCCAGAAGGGATGTGGCGCGGTGCATGCACTCGCTCACCCGCTAGGCGGATTAAGTGAGCTCGACCTTCATCACGGCACACTCAGCTCAATCCTGCTCCCGCATGTTCTCAGATTTAACGCCGGTGATCCTTCGGTCCCGCCAAAATATCAGAGACTGTTGAGCGTCACTGGCGAGCTGCCCAGCGAGGACTTCGCAGACGTCATGCGTCGGTTTTCGCTGCAGATCGGCATGCCGCAGAGGCTGTCCGAATTGGGAGTGCCGCGCAATCTGTTGTCAAAGACCGCCGCGCTCGCCCCATCCGATCACACCCATGAAACTAACCCCAGACGCGCAACGGAAGCCGATTATCTGAATATTCTGGAAGTGGCATTTTGAACGGCACCATGGGAGTCCCATTACAACCGCCAACAGACAACAACCATCGTCCGACCCACGGGAGGGGAAGGCCGATCCGCGCGGGTTGCCATTCCTGCCGGACTGGAAGTTCGTTTGCGCCCTTTTCCCTGT
>NZ_JBSEFH010000039.1:0-32951 GCF_053570585.1 Pseudochelatococcus sp. B33
TCGGCTACAACGTCCAGCTCGCCGTGGATACCAAGCACAAACTGATCGCCGAGCAGGAGGTGTGCAACCAGGTGATCGACCTCGGCCTTCTGGCCCCTACGGTGGAGGCGGCGATGGATACGCTCGGTGTCGAGAAGATTGAGGCTGTCGCCGACCGCGGTTACTTCAAGATCGAGGACATAGAGGCCTGCGAGGCCGCTGGCATCACCGCCTATGTGCCGCAGCCGATCCGTGGATTGGCGGTGAACCAGGGGTATTTCGCCAAGGAATTGTTCCGCTACGATGCGAACGAGGACGTCTATATCTGCCCCGCCGGGGCGAAGCTTTTTCCGCGCTATGAGGGCAAGTTACGGGACAACAAGAAGATCGAGTATTGCGACCGCGCCGCCTGCAAGGGATGCGCCCTCAAGCCGCGCTGCACCGGCAATCTCTATCGCAGGGTCTCGCGTCTGGAGAACAAGGCAATCCTTGACCGCATGGCCGCCCGTCTCGACGCCCGGCCCGAGATCCTCGACCGGTGGCGCGAGAACGTCGAGCATCCCTTCGGAACCATCAAGCAGTGGATGAACCAGGGCGCTTTCCTGATGCGCGGGCTCGACAACGTGCGCGGCGAATTCAGCCTGACGGCGCTGGCCTACAATATCAAAAGGGCCATCACCCTTGTCGGCGTGCAGGGCCTGATCGCCGCCGTGAGGGCCTGATCAGTGAAAATCCCGCCTCCAGATCTACAAAAGCGGCTTGAAGGCACTCGATTGGGCCACATGCAGCCCAAAACGCCGATGAACGGAAATTCCGGGAAAATCCGCATCGCTCAATGGCGAGTGCCGATAAAATCCCGGGCCCGCCGCCTTCTAGGACAGTCTGGGGGAGATCTGCGACTGAGAGAGCACCGTTATCGCTCTCTCAAATGTTTTGCTCCAAACTTCGTCGGACAATGCACAGTAGCGCGCGAGGAAGAGCAGCGAGCGAACCTCATTTAGCCTTATGAAAAGATCGAGAGCATTCCGCTCAGGTCCGGATAGCGGACGCACCTGCCGATACCCAGTGATCAATGCTTCCACCATGGCATCGTTTTCTGGGCTTACCTCGTGTGCGAAATGCCACAGGGCGGTGCTCAGATCGAGAACAAGAGGGCCACGCTCAAAATCGTCGAAATCGAAGAAGACAGTCCTGTCATCTTGAAGGCGGGCATTTCCGGTCCAGGCATCGCCGTGGCACATGCCAACCGGCAGGGCGCGCAGGTCGAGCTGAACCAGGGATGGAAGGTATCTACGCTCGATCACATCCATGACCTCTTTGCTCTGAGGTACACGTTGCAACGCATGCAATGCGTCGCGGACAAGCGCAACCGGGTCGAGCTCTCGGACCTCGCCGTCAACAATGGCTGGCATGGCCAAATGCAGATTTGCGATAGAAGCTCCAAACCGTTCCATATGGGCGGGGTTAAATTCGATCTGCGCGCCTTCGGTGCTCTCGAAAAGGCAAGCGTGTCGCTTTTCACTATTCCATACCATCTCGATGATGCAGGTTCCATCAACCTTAGCAGTGGGTCGGCTGACACCTACAGGTGCGCTGTCAGGAAAGCGCATCAGCAGGCTGGTTTCCGCGATGATCTGCGGGAGAGGTCGCCCCGATTGGCGATAGAGCCGCAGGTAGAATACAGTCGTGCCTTCCCGAACCCAGTAGGTCCGGTTAACTCCACCAACGACTAGTTCAATAGCGTCAAAACGGCGTGCGAACTGCGAAGAGAGAAAGTCCTTGTCGATGTCGGTCATTGGTCCAGTATATCCCCGGATGTACGCGGTGATGCACTAGCAACGGCAAGCTCGGTCATAGCCACCCTCTCATCAACGACATCGGCATAGCCAAGCGCGGTACGGATTTTCCTGGTGTCGAGGACAAGATGGTGGCTGTAATCGAACGGCGGGGGAACAGGCAACGGATCCCGTCGGGCCGGTAATGACCCCAACCGCTCGCCCATGGTCGGCGTGATTTCTTCTCCAACATTGAACACCGCGTTGTGCACTTCCGGATGGAATGCGGCCGTCACGATCGCGGCTGCGACGTTCTCGACATGCCCATGGGTCCAACGCCACTCGGGCACGGCCGCGAAGCCATAGACGGTCGAAAGATCGCCATTGTCTTCCGGCCCGTAGACCTTGGGCAGGCGCAGGATTGTCCAGTCGAGGCCGGGCGTGCCCTGCACGGTGCGCTCGGCCAGGATCTTGTCGTAGTCATGGGCGTATGCGCCCAGCTGCGCTTCCATGCCGCGATAGGGATAAAGCACCGAACGCAGCGGGGCATCTTCCCGCAGGGGCACCGCCTCGACCGGCCCCGGCTCCGCTTTCATCAATCGACCATAGGCCCGGTAGACGTCGCAGCTCGAAATGAGAACGAGGCGCCTGGCGCGCCCTGTAAAAGAGCGGGCGGCGGCTTCTGCATCGGCCTCGCCCATTGCGACCATGTGGATCACGATATCCCAATCGCGAAGCAGGCGGGCAGGCAACGTCGTTATGGGATACTCCGCTCCCGGGTCCAGAAAGTGCGCGACGTCCGGCAGGATCGGGTTATTGCTTCTCCCCCGATGAAAAACCGTCACGTCGGCGCCCGCTTCGTGAAGACGCCGCACGACGTACGCGCCAATGAAGCGGGTGCCTCCGATCACCAAAACCTTGCTGCTCATTCGTCGATCTCCCCGTTGCTCATATCTGTCCCGTCGAGGGCCCGCAGGGGCGGGAATCGCGAAATCGGTGACGGCGCGTACGACCGGGTGCATGAACCGGACTGGAGGATAAGCGAAAAACGCCTCTGTCGGCCTCACTTCGTAGTCGGGCAGAATGCGAATGAGGCTTCCGGCCACGAGCTCGTCGTTCACCGGAAGCTGCTGGACAGGCCCGGCCATGGGCCCCTCGACCAATGTCGTCGCAATGATGTCGGCGCTGTTCGTGTGCAGGACGGACCGTACGACAATGTCTGCAATCGTGCCATCTTTCCTGCGCAGCGAAAGCACGTCGCGTGATCGGGCTGAGGCGGTCCGATTCGAGACGGACGATCCTTACGCTCGTGCAGGGATCGGGCAAAAGTCGGCATTATCCACTGGCGGCTGCGTTGGTGGGGGGTGCGTTTGACGCCGACGGCCATTCGCCCTCCCACCTGCCCCGGTGCAGTCACGGCTAGAACCCCGCTGATACGAAACAGAATGAGAACGGGGAAGGGATGACCCGACTGCGCCAGCGACTGGAACGGGCAACTGGACACACAGGTCCGCGCCTAGTGCGCGCCGTGCTGCAGGTCCGAAAGCGAAACACACAGGCTGGCGATTTCACTTGATCCGCGCTCGGCAATAATGTGCAGAAGGCGCGTATCCGCGGTCACGAATCTCGATCCGCTCCGGAGCGCGGCCGTCAGATAGGCGCAGTCATAGGCCGGATGCGAAAGCTCGATCGCAAGACTCGTTGTCTGTTCGAGCAGTCCCGTCATGGGGAGAAAGTCGATACCGGAGCGCTCGATCAGCCCTGCCGCCAGGACGGTCTCGTCGCGGGTAAGCTCGCCGCGTTGGACTTTCTTCCAAAGGATGTTCGCGCATTCCGGGATAAGCAACTCCGGCGCTGCAAACCGGAAACGTGTTCGCAGATCGACAGCAGCTTCGGTCCCTTCTTCCTCCACGACCCACTTGATCGCGATGCTGGCGTCGACAACGAGAGTCTCCATCAGCGCTCGTCTCGGCCTTCGCGCAGAAGCACTTCAGAGGGCGTCTGCTTGCGCGACGCGGTCAGTTTCCGAAGCTCGGCCGCGAGACCGTCAAAATCGGGCCCGACTTCACTTGCAAGGGCCTGGCGCAGGATCTCGCGATGCTCGGCCTCCGCCGAGCGGCCATGGCGCGCGGCGCGTATCTTCAGCTTCGCGATCAGGTCATCGTCCAGATTGCGGACATGGAGGTTTCCGGCCATCGATATGCTCCCAATGAGATCATTGGGAGCATAGATAGCGCTCCGATCGCTTATAGACAAGGAGAGGACGGGATAGGGGAAGAGAGGTGGAAACCCAGCTGCCGCATGCCCGCCGGCTGGGGGGAGGAGACACTGGGGTCATGGCCGCGTCATCCATTACCGCTGGGGGTCCTGTCGCGGCCATTGTCCCGGGCCGCGAAAGGGAGGGGGACATCGAGCGTTCCGGACGACTGGCTGGAAGCTGCGATACAGCCCCTTTTTCTGTCCGGAGGAAGCCCGTATCACGAGACCGGGAGCAGCGGGCTCGGACTTGTCATCGTCCGGCAACCCGCTGCGGTTCTCGACGGGCCGCTTCGGCTCTATGATCGCACTGCCGACGGAGCGACAGCGGGAATCCCCATCCGCTGCAAACCGTTGGTCCCCGGGGGCGTCAGCCACTTGCACAATCACTGTTGATCCAGAAAGAAGCGCACCATTTCATGCGATGCATCCGGCCCTGGCGGATCGGTATAGGATCCGCCGGCCTGACCGCCGGACCAGGCATGCCCGGCGCCGTCGATCAGCCAGTATTCCACGATCGGCGTTCCGGCCGCGTCGGTGACGATCGTCCTCGTATAGGTTCGCCCGCCCGGCGCGCGGGCGGATTCCCGCCGGACAGTATTCCGGGCGCCGGGCGGGCTGACCTGCGTGACGATCCGCTCGGCGTTCGAGGGATGGACCGTCCGGTCCGCCCCGCCCTGGAAGACGATGGTGCGTACCGGAGACCCTTCGGCGGGGGCACGTGATCTTGTAAGGGGCACAATACCGGCTTCCCCGCGCATGGCGGAAAAGGCCGACAGGACGTCGTTGGCCGCCCCGCAGGCCAGCCCGGAATGGATTCCGGCAGCTGCGAAGAGATCGGGATAGGTCTCGCCCATGATCGCCGCCATCGCACCGCCCGCCGACAGGCCCGCCACGAAGACACGGCTGCGGTCAAGGCCGAACTCAGCCATGATCTCCCCGGTGATCCCGGCGATGATCGCCGGTTCTCCCGCGTCCCGTACCTGGTCGGTGGGCCGGAACCAGTTCCAGCAGGACGACGCATTGTCCGTTCCCGCCTGGCCGGGATAGGCCACCAGCAGACCGTGCGTCTCGGCTACGGTGTTCATGCCGGTGCCGGCGGCGAAATCCCCGGGATCCTGCTTGCAGCCATGAAGCATGACCAAGAGGCCGTGCGGCCGGTCCGGCGCACTGGCGGGAATGTAGAGCCTGTAGCGTCGCGTGCCGGCCGCGCAGGTGAAGGAACGCGCCAGGAATTGCGCCCCTTCCGGAACGGCTATTTCCGGGGTCGGTTTCGCCATGCCGGGCAAACGGGTTCCCGTTAAGTCAATGCCGGGTGCGCCGTAAGAGCCGACCGCCGTCAGGCGCCCCTCGCGCAGGATCCGCAAGGCCTCTCCCAAGGGCCTGCGCAGCCTCGGCGATGCGGTGGCGGATCCCTCGGGCGCGGCTTGCGATAGTGCGGAAGGCGCGATGATCTCGGCGTCCGGATCGATCGGGAAGGGTGGCTGACGCTTCGGTGGAGGCGTAAGCTCCGGGTCGGCCGGAGCGCACTCATCCGGAAGCGGCCGCCCGGCAAGTGCGTTCCGGATCATGCGGGTGGCCTCGGTGAGGTTCGTGGCGCGCACGGAGAGCGCCGCCCGGCGCATGGCCGCGGCAAAATCATTGTTCATGGATCTGTTCCTTGCGAAGTATGCCGGTTTGCTGACGCATTGTCCGCCTTGAGCGGACAATGGATTGCCGGATGGGACTATCGGATGCGGTCGGCCAGCGCTGATTTCAGTTCCGCGCTGGCCTGAAGCGCGCCGAGCACGGTGATGGACGCGATCGTCGCGAGCGCGAGTTCGGGTGTGACGTCGGAGGCGATGCGCGCAAGGCCCACCACCTTGATGTGGAGTTTTTCACCGGCGGCCTTCACCGCTTCCAGATCCGCCCGGCTGTAGTCGCGTAGCCCCAGTTCCAGCGTATGCCTGTCAATCGATTGCGCGACGGTCTCGGCATGCGCGGCGAGCTGGTTGCGGATCGCCGTGCGGATGAAGTCGGTGCGGTTGGAATAAAACCCCTCCTGCACCAGAAGGTCGACACGGCCGAGATCGACGTAGCCGAGATTGATGGTGACCTTCTCGGACTCGCCGCCCTTGTCGCGCAATCTGTGAACATTGTTGCTCATCACTTATCTCCATCCGTATGGATGGTATATGGATGGCCAATGGATGTTCTGCAAGAAGCGGCCACGCCTTTTTTGCTGCGATGACAATCAGCGTGAACACGAACGGATATGAATTAGATTATTTCTCCGTTTCGCTGAATCGGAGAAATAATCTAACTCTTTGATTTTGATCGAATTGTTTTCGATTAAATGGAATCATTTAATCGAAACGCGCTCTAACAGGCGGGGCGCGGAACCTCAGCAGGCTGTCGAAGCCACTTTGCCGCATGCAGAGTTTCCGCCTTTTCGCATATGTGCCCAGATGATAGGTTTACTCGTTACGAAAAGGGCGGGTTGCGGTTTGAGCGCGAAGCGACGAGAAACAAGATCATGGGTTGCGGTTGTCGCGGCCTATGCGCTTGTCATTCAGTCGCTCCTCGGTGCATTCGCGATCGGCGCGAGTGCGGCCCCCTCCCGGCTTGATGCATTCGGCACCGTTATCTGCACCTCTCACGGTGTTGAAGCCTTGCCCGATGGCGCAGATCCGTCGAAAAGCGGGCTTATGCCGGACCACTGCGCCGTCGGATGCTGCGCGTTCGCGCATGCCATCTTGTCGGTTCCGGACTATACCGCGGTTCCGGTTGCGTTTGTTCCGCAGGAGGACGCGGTCCTGCGTCCCGCGCCGGAGGCCCGTGCGTCAGGCCGGGAAGGCTTACCCGGCAATCCCCGTGCCCCACCTGTGAGCGTCTGATCCGTTTCGCGATCTCGGGCCTGGACCGGGTCGGCGCAGGTTCTCGCCATGACTGATCCGTAGTCCGCTGTCGGCATTGCTGAAGATCGGCAGGCGGATTCGTGTCCGGGCATGAAAGTGCGTCGGCACTATTCCATGCGCGCATGAACATCCAGGAATCCCGAGAATCTACAGCCAAGGCTTCAGGCCCGCATTCATGGCGGCGCCTGAAGCGGGCGGCTGCGTGATCGAAACCCATGACCTCCATGAACCATGACTTCCATGAACAAGGCCAGGTGCAAGGCCGTGGCAGAGCCGGGCGCGCACTTCGGCAACAAAAGGATATGTCAGATGACCATTCTCAAAACCCTCGTCCCTGCAACTGCTCTCATTGTCATTGGCGCGACCGGAGCTGTCGCTCATGTCACCCTGGAAACCAAAGAGGCGCCGGTCGCCTCGACCTATAAGGCGATCTTCCGCGTGCCTCACGGCTGCGAAGGCAAGCCGACGCTGAAGGTCCGGGTGCAGATTCCCGAAGGCGTCATCGCCGTGAAGCCGCAGCCGAAGGCCGGGTGGACGCTGGAGAAGGTCCGGGGAAAGTACGAGAAGTCCTATGACTACTACGGCACCCCGACGAGCGAGGGCGTGAAGGAAATCTCCTGGGGCGGCGGCAATCTCCCCGATGACGAATATGAGGAGTTCGTCGCCCGCGTCTATCTGACGGGCGATCTTGAGCCCGATACCATCCTCTACTTCCCGGTCGTGCAGGAATGCGCGGACGGTGCGGCCGAACGCTGGATCGAGATCCCGGAGGCCGGCAAGAGCTTGGACGACTACGAGACGCCGGCACCCGGCGTGAAGCTGCTTCCGAAGAAGTGATGCCCCGGGCAGGCGCGTTTGAAAGGCGCGCCTGCCACTCCCGGCAAAGGGGTAGGCAAGGGGGGTGTGCGGGGGTGTTTTGCATGAATACCGAATGTCTCACGGCGGCAATCCGGCATTGGGCGAGATCCATCATCCTGGCCACGGTCGTCGTCGCTGCCTGTTCGTCCGTCTGCGTCGGAAACGCGCTTGCCCATGCCTCGCTTGTCAACGCGGATCCCGCGGACGGATCGGTCGTCGCGACGGCTCCCAGCTCCTTCGCTCTGACTTTTAACGAGCCGACCTCGCCACTCGTGCTCAAGCTGGTGCAGCCGGATGGTACGAGCATCGCACTCCAGCGTTTCGTGCTTCGCGACGCCACGCTCGACATCGAGGCGCCGACCGGGCTCGCCAACGGGACCCATGTGCTGAGCTGGCGGGTCATCTCCGAGGACGGCCATCCGGTCGGCGGCTCGGTGGTGTTCTCTGTCGGCGCTCCCAGCACCGGAGGTGGACATGCTCCGGTCGAGGCAGTCGACTGGCCGGTCCGGGTCGGCCTCTGGCTGACGAAGGTCGTCCTCTACGTCGGTCTGTTCGTCGGCGTCGGCGGCACCTTCTTTACATGCTGGGTCGGCGGGCGATCCCGGCTGACCTCGCTCGTGGCGGCATCGACCATTCTGGCCGGTCTCACGGCGGCCTTGCTGTCGATCGGCCTGCAGGGCGTCGACGCTCTCGGTCTTTCATTGCTGGATCTGACACAACGGCTGGTGTGGACCACGGGCCTCTCGACCTCTTATGGCGCGACGGTGGTGACCGCGGCTGCGGCCCTTGTCGCCGGCCTGGTGTCGCTGCGATCGGACGGAATCTTGGCGAAGGTGCTATCGCTTCTCGCCCTCGTCGCTATTGGCCTCGCCCTGGCCACGAGCGGCCACGCGAGCACCGCCCATCCGCAATGGCTGACCCGGCCCGCCGTCTTCCTGCACGCGGTGGGCATCGCTTTCTGGGCCGGATCGCTCCTACCCCTTGGATCGGCTTTCGGCGCCGCTTTCGCCCGGCGGGCTTCCGACGCCCGGATCGTCCTGCTTCGCTTTTCGCGAGTAATCCCTGTCGCGATCGTGCCGCTCGTTGCCGCAGGGAGTCTGCTTGCCTTGGTCCAGCTCCATCGCTTCGATGCACTGTGGACGACAGCGTATGGGCAAGTCCTGCTCATCAAGCTCGTTCTTCTGGCTGCACTGTTCCTGCTCGCGGCGTTCAACCGCTTGTGGCTCACGGAGCCGAGCGCGCGGGGGGACCGCCGGGCAATCCTCCGGCTGCGCCGCTCGATCCGCCTGGAGCTCGTGCTGGTCGTGGCGATCTTCGCCGTCGCCGCCGTCTGGCGCTTTACATCGCCGCCGCGTGCGCTGATCGAGGCTGCCGCGGCTCCGGCTTACGTCCATATTCACAGGGACAAGGCGATGGCCGAGGTGACGATCACGCCGGGCCACGTCGGTCCGGTCAACGCTTCGATCATGACCATGACCGGCGATTTCGGGCCGCTGGCGGCCAAGGAAGTGACGCTCGTGCTGTCGAATCCGGCTGCCGGTGTCGAGCCGATCAGGCGGCCGGCGACGAGAGAAGACGAGAGTAACTGGCGCGTCGACGGTCTCAACCTGCCGCTACCCGGCAAATGGTCCGTCCGCGTCGACATCCTCATCTCGGATTTCGAACGCGTGAAGCTCGAAGACGCAATCGAGATCCGGCCATGACGGCTTCCCACGTCCGGCAGCAGCGAAAGCAGTGCCACGCCCCGTCCAGAATGCCATCGGGCCTTTGGCGAGCGCGATCTTCCGATACAAGGCCACGCAGGGGAACCCCTTCGAGGTATTTTGGCTGGATGACATCCAGCCCGCTCATCCCGCTGTTGGGGCACGAGAGAAACAATGAAGAAAGCCGTGACGGCAATTCACAATCTCATTCAGGCGATGTCGATTCGTGACTGGCGCTTGCGTCTTGAGCAAGGCATTCTTGAGCAAGGTATTCTTGCCTTCGGCTGGCAACGAGCAGGGCAGATGCAGCAAGTGGGAAATCGGGTTGAAGGAAAGCCGGAATGGTCAATGACGATGAGATATTGACGTTGCTCGCCCGTTGGGATCGCCAGCAGGAGGGTTATATCAAGCAGCGTGAAGAGCGCTTCGAGGTCATGTTCCAGGTTCTGGAATCGGTTTTCGGCGAAGCGTTCACCGTGATCGACGCCGCTTGCGGTCCCGGTTCGCTGAGCCGCCGCCTGCTGGACCGGTTTCCCGCCGCCAGGGTAGTCGCCATTGACGCGGACGTCATGCTGCTCGAAATGGCCCGAGTTTCGCTGGCGTCGGACAGCGACAGGGCACGGGTTGTGGAGACCGATCTTTCCGGCGCCGCATGGGACGAACAGGTTCTCGACGCGGTCAAATCCATGAACGCGGACAAGCCGTCGGCGCTGGTATCAACCACCGCGCTGCATTGGCTGTCTCCCGGCGATCTGGCTGAGTTTTACGGCGCGGCGGGCGAACTGCTCAAGCCGGGCGGGATTGTGATGAATGGCGATCACATGCGCTTCGACATCCGGTGGCCGACCCTCGCAGGGATTGCGAAGACGATCCGCCAGCAGGTCGAGCACGAAGCCGTTACGCATGGTGAGGATGACTGGGCAGGCTGGTGGGAGCGTGCGGCAAAAATTCCGCGCCTAGCGGCGCTCAAGGAGCAACGTGACGCCTTCTTTGCCTCCCGCCCTCTGAAACGCGCGAGGAGCGGCGAAGACTGTTCCGTGGATTTCCATGTGGCGGCATTGCGCCACGCGGGGTTCGTGGAGACGGGAACGATCTGGCAGCAGTTCGACAATTACGTCGTGTTCGGACGGCTGCCCGAATAGGCATGGCAGCCTCACAACCGCAAGCGACTCGGCGCATGTTGGTCCGCGATGCCTAGCCTTATCGGTGGGAGCAGATAGTCGATGATGGCGAACAGGACGACGCCAAGGCCGGTGAGCGGAAAGGCGATCGATACCGTGATGGCGATCATGGCAAGCTCCCTGGCCATCGCCGATGTTGCCGCTTGTCTCGTAGCGTTTCACTTCCTGCCTGTCCTTGACGGTGATGCGCAGGTCCGGTCCGCCGGGGTTGTCCACCACCGTTACCTTCGCGGTGGAGAATGAGTTGAGCGGATTGGTGACGATGGCGATCATCGGGATGCCAACCACCACCTTGCGCCTCGTCAGGCTTTGTGTGCCCGCTGTGCTGCGATCTCGCGGGCCAGCGCAAGGAAGGCTTTCAGCCCCGCCGAGGGGTTTCGCCGCCCGGGGTAATAGAGGCTGAAGCCGGGGCGCGGCGGGGTCCAGTCCTCCAGCATCCGGATCAGGCGGCCGGCGGCGATTTCCTCCAGCACGTCCTGTTCGATAAAGAAGCCGATGCCGGTGCCTTCCAGCACGGCGGCGCGGGCGATGCCGGCCTCGTCCAGCGTCAGTCGACCCCTGACGTCGATCTGCATCGACTCGCCCTGCCGCTCGAAATGCCAGCGGTAGAGCGCACCATTGGGCAAACGCACGCGGATGCAGTCATGGGACAGGAGATCGGTCGGGACAAGCGGTTTCGGCCGGGCCGCGACATAGCCGGGCGAGGCGACGACGGCATAGCGCTGCGGACGGCCCAGCGAGAGCGCGATCATGTCGCTGGGGACCAGATCGGCAACCCGGACCCCCAGATCGAAGCCTTCGGCCACGATATCGACAAGCCGATCCTCGGTCACCAGATCGACCTGCATCTCGGGATAGCGGCGCAGAAATTCCAGCACGAGCGGCGAAATGATCTCGCGCCCCGCCAGGGTCGAAGCGTTGATGCGCAAGAGGCCCGACGGCGTTTCGCGCTGCGAGCGGGCGGTTTCCATCGCGCCGCGGATTTCGGACAGCGCCGGGCCGACCTGTTCCACGAACTGCTGCCCGGCATCGGTCAGCGCGACGCTGCGGGTGGTGCGGTTGAAAAGCCGCACGCCGAGGCCCGTCTCCAGCCGCGCGATGGTGTGGGACAGCGCGGTCGTGGACATGTCGAGTTCGATCGCCGCCGTTCGGAACGATCCCCGGCGCGCGATGGCCAGAACGGCCTCCAGATCCGTCAGCCCGATGCGCTGCATTATCCCGATCCTGTCATTTTCTCATGCAGGTTTGTCCCACTTATGCAGACAATGGTCGAGGGCTAAATTCCTTCCGCAAGACAGGAAAGGAGCTGCAGATGGATCTTCCCGCGCCGATCAGAACTTACTTTGAAGCCGATGCGCGCAATGATGCGGAGGCTTTCGCCACGGTCTTCGCCGTCGATGCCGTCGTCGATGACGAGGGGGAGACCCACCGGGGTCCCGAAGCGATCCGCCGCTGGTGGCAGGCCGCCAAGGCGAAATACCGCCATACCGCCGAGCCGTTCGACCTGCTCGAGGCGGAGGGGAAGAGCGTGGTCTACGCCCGGGTCCGCGGAGACTTTCCCGGCAGCCCCGTGACGCTGACCTTCACCTTCGGTCTGGATGGCGGCAGGATCATGGATCTGGAGATCCGCTGATGACCGGCTTCCTGACGCTGGCGGGCAAGCGCGCCCTGATCACTGCGGGCACGCAGGGCGCCGGCGCGGCCACGGTCGCCCTGTTCCGCGAACTCGGCGCACAGGTGCTCACCACCGCCCGCTCACGGCCGGAGACCACGCCCGAGAACATCTTTGTCACCGCTGACCTGACCACGCTTCATGGCTGCCAGACTGTCGCCGGGGCCGTGCGCAGCCGGATGGGCGGGATCGATGTCATCGTGCATATGCTGGGCGGCTCCTCTGCCCCCGGCGGCGGCTTCGCAGCCCTGACGGAAGAGGAATGGCAGAAGGAGCTGGACCTCAATCTCTTTCCCGCCGTCCGGCTCGACCGCGAACTGGTGCCGGCGATGGTTGCGCGGGGTAGTGGCGTGGTGATCCATGTCACCTCGATCCAGCGCGTCATGCCGCTGCCCGAGGCCACCACCGGCTATGCGGCCGTCAAGGCCGCGCTGTCCACCTACAGCAAGAGCCTTGCCAGGGAGGTCTCGCCGAAGGGAGTGCGGGTTGTCCGCGTCTCACCGGGCTGGATCGAAACCGAGGCTTCGGTCCGGCTGGCCGAACGGTTGGCGCTGGAGGCGGGCACCGATTACGAGGGCGGCAAGCAGATCATCATGGATGCGCTCGGCGGCATTCCCATCGGCCGCCCCTCGAAACCGGCCGAGATCGCGAACCTCATCGCCTTCCTGGCTTCCGACCGGGCTGCGACGATAACCGGCACCGAATACGTCATCGACGGCGGTACCGTGCCAACAGTGTAGGTGCATGACCATACTGGATCAGGTGGATGTGCCCCATCCGCCTATCTGGGAGTAGATCGCGTCACGAAGGTGCCGGATGTCCCGGTTGAGTTTCGCCAGTTCATGCGGGCTTTGCATCGAAGTCGTCAGCAAGGCTTCGCCAAGGCATCCGGCCTTCGCCTGCAATGCACGTCCACTGTCCGTCAAAGCCACGACCACCTGCCGTTCATTGCGTGGGTTTCGTGTCCTTTGCAACAGCCCTGCCACTTCGAGGCGCTTCAGAAGAGGGGTGAGTGTGCTCGATTCCAGCGCCAGCTTCTCGGCGATCGCGCCAACGGTCTGCTTGTCCTCCCGCCAGAGAACGTTGAGCACGAGATACTGCGGGTAGGTCAGCCCGAGTTCATCGAGAAGGGGCTTGTAGACGCGCTGGATCGCGATTCCAGCCGAGTAAACGGCGTAGCAGAGCTGGTCGTCCAGTGGCGGCGGGTTGTTCGGTCTGTCATTCATCATGCACAACTCCTTGGGCATTTAGATAGCAAGTGTGATCGCGAAAAACAATATCGCGATAAAAAATATCTTGACCAGCCATGCCTGCTGCGTTAACAAAAATTACTACGATAATTGTTATCGTGATTGATAAGGAGCAGCCATGAACACCAAGGCCAGAAAAATCCTCGCGGCCGCGGCGGCTGTCGCCGCTATCATCGGCATGAAGCCGGCGAGCGCGTCAGACCCGATTCCGCAGAGCCAGCCAGTCAAAAATGTAGTGCTTGTGCACGGAGCGTTTGCCGACGGCTCCGGTTGGCGCGGCGTCTATGACGAACTGACACAGCGCGGCTATCGCGTTACCATTGTTCAGAACCCGCTCACCTCTCTCGAGGACGATGTCGCCGCCACCAAGCGCGCGCTGGATCGGCAGGATGGCCCGACCATTCTCGTCGGGCACTCCTGGGGCGGCACGGTTATTACGGAAGCGGGGATCGATCCCAAGGTTGTCGGGCTTGTCTATGTCTCCGCACTCTCGCCCGATGCCGGAGAAACGACCGCCCAGCAGTATGAGGGCTTTGCACCGGCATCCGAATTCGTCATCGAGACGACGGAAGATGGCTTCGGCTTTGTAAGCCCGGAGAAGTTCCAGGCTGGTTTTGCTCATGACGTCAGCGATGCGGACGCCGCCTTCATGCGGGACTCGCAAGTCCCCGTCAATATGTCGGTTTTTGGCACGAAGCTCAACAATGCGGCCTGGCGGTCCAGGCCGAGCTGGGCGGTGATCGCCACCGAGGACAAGGCATTCGACCAGGCCATGCTGCTTCACATGGCAGAGCGCATCGGTGCAAAGATCACCAAAGTCTCCGCGAGCCACGCGCTCTTCATGACCCAGCCGAAAGTCGTGGCCGACACGATCGACACGGCCGCGCAGGCGGTCTCGAAGTAGAACGGATCAGCCAATGACGCCGCATCATCGGGGCTATCGACCTCCTGTTGTCGATGCCCCGATGAACGGCTTTCCGCCACGCGTTCATTCTAGACGGCGACGGAGGGGTAAACGCGGCCAAGCCAGTGCTGGAGTTTCGCGGCGAACTCACGTTGGAACGCAAGCGGTCCCAGCTTCGTCATATAGGGCTCGTCGTAGATCCCGATGAAGATCGTGAGATTAAGGAAAAAGTGGGCTCCCATCTCGAACAGCGCGACGAAGTCATGATTGACGAGGGCGGTCCGCTCCTCCGCCGTCAGTGTATGGACAGCGGAGTGTTCGCTGTCGTTACCGAGGAGTTTCGGCCCGATCGATTGTTCCCATGTCGTGACAAAATTGACCGGATCCTCTGAGTAACGCTTCAGATACTCAGGATCCCTGTCGACGGTGTAGAGGAACTTGTTGACGTAATACCTGCTCATGCCGCCTGTTCCTTCGGATACCAGGTGAAATAGGCTTCCATCGTATGGAAGAGGTCAAGGTTGTCGACGTAGTCGGCACCTTCAGGGCCGGCGACGCCGAGCATTAGGATGAAGTTGAGGAACCCGTGGGTCGCATTGCCGCTTCTCGCCATGCTCTGATGGGTGACATTGGCCAGGATCGATTCGACGTCGCCTGCACTCAGCCATTCGATCGCCTTGCGATCGAATTCCGGATCGGGCCCAGTGTCCATGAACTGGCGGGGCCCGCCGAGCTCCAGCGACAGGTGGCCAGTGCCAATGGCGGCGATCCGTTTATCGGACGGATAATCGTCAATTGCCTTGCGGATCGCGCGACCAAGGTCATAGAAGCGGCGTGGCGATTGAAGGGGCGGCGCAAAGATATTCGTATAGACCGGCACCACCGGCAGATCGTTCTGGGGTCGCACCGCGATGATCGGGCAGATGATCGAATGGTCGAGCTTCAGCTCGTTGGAAAAGGCAAAATCAAAGTTCTGGTCCATCAGCGACTGGTGCATGAAGCGCGCCATATCCTCATCGCCGTCCAGCATGTACCTGGGAATGCCGAACTCACGCTCCTCATTGTAGAAGATGGCGTCATAACGGGGCGCCTTGCCGATCAGGAACTGGGGGCAATTGTCCAGGAATATCTGGTGGAAGTGATCAGAGCCGACCATGACCAGTATATCGGGTTCCGTCCGGGCAAGGGTCTCCCGGTACGCCTCTATCTTGCGTTTCCACTCCGGAGCCTGGGGGATCTGCTGTTCGGGCGGAGCGGTGATCGCCTTCAGATAAAAGGGGTGATGTGTCGACGCCAATGTCGCAACGAGTTTCGCCAAGGTTCTTCTCCTTACCATTATAGCGCAGCCATGTCTGATGAGCGGCCGTCAGGCATAGGGCGGGTCACTCATAATTCAGTTTCAAATGTGCCGCAATAATCATTTTTATCATTTAGTGAGATCGGCGGTCGTTGATGATTGACGCTCCATGGGCCCTCGCTACCGGTTGTTGATTCTGCTGGTGGCGCCGGTTCAGCGCGCACTGCAGGGTAAAAATCAGCGAAAATCCCAAGGCTTGCCGGAAATTGCAGCCCCGTGCGGATCACAGTTTCACAGGCGCTGCGCGGTCGGATCGCAGGTGAACGGCGCAATGATGGGCTGGTCGTTAGGTGTGATAGCTCACAAATAAAATGATAAATTTGATAAAAATGTTTTATTCGATGTCAATCCAGTCTATAAGCTGGGCCTCGTCACCAGAAACCATCGATAGAGGTCGATCACATGAAACAGACAATGCAGGTCATGATGCACGCCAAAGCCGGGTATGAGGGCCAAGGCGGGACGCGCGAAAAATCTCACACCGATTTCGATTTCATCGTGTGCGGCGCCGGCTCCAGCGGATCGGTCGTCGCGGCCCGATTGGCTGAAGACGGCAATGCACGTGTGCTGCTCCTTGAAGCGGGAGGGGATGACTCGGCCGAGAGTGTCTCGGAACCGGCCCAATGGCCGCTGAACCTCGGCAGCGAGCGCGATTGGGGGTTCATCGGAGAGCCCGCGCCCGGACTCGCCGGCCGGCGGCTGCCGCTGAGCATGGGCAAGGGACTTGGCGGCGGCTCAAGCATCAACGTCATGGTGTGGGCGCGAGGCCATCAGGAGGATTGGGACTATTTCGCCGCAGAGGCGGGCGATAAGGCCTGGGGCTATGAGTCGGTCCTCGGCTATTACCGTCGGATCGAAGACTGGCGGGGCACACCGGATTCCTTGCGGCGGGGGACGGGAGGGCCGGTCTACGTGGCGCAGCCCGATACGCCCCACCCGGTTGCAAGTGCACTGGTTGCTGCTGCGGGCCTGATGGGCATTCCGGTCTTCGACAGCCCCAACGGCGAGATGATGGAAAGCCCGGGAGGCGCATCGATCGCGGAGTTGCGAATCCGCGGAGGCAAGCGGGAATCGGTGTTCCGCTCTTATGCCTATCGAATGATGACGCAGCCAAACCTGACCGTTGTCACCAACGCGCTGGTCACACGGCTCATAATCGAGGGCAAGAAGGTGCTTGGGATCGAGGTTCTGCTCAACGGCGAGCGCCGCCAGTTCCGCGCACGCTGCGAGACGGTGCTGTCACTGGGTGCCGTCCATACGCCGAAGGTTCTCATGCAGTCGGGCATCGGTCCCGAAGAAGAGTTGCGGGCCCACGGGATTCCCGTCGTCCAGCATCTTCCCGGTGTAGGCCGCAATCATCAGGATCATCTCGCGTTCGGATGCACCTGGGCATATCGCAAGCCGGAAGAAGTCGGCGGCGGCGGCTGCGAAGCGACGCTTTACTGGAAAAGCGATGCTCGTCTTCGCCACCCCGACATTCTTCAGTGCCAGCTTGAATTCGCGGTGCCCTCGCCAGCAGAGGCGAGGCTGGAAACGCCGGAGCATGGCTGGACAATGTTTGCGGGACTCGCGCAACCGAAAAGCCGCGGCCGGCTGCGCCTTTCCGGGCCCGATGCGCATCATCCCATTCTCATAGAACCGAACTCTCTGAGCGAGCCCGAAGACATGGCAGCCGCCCTGGTGGCGGTGGAACTGTGCCGCGAGGTCGGAAACAGCGAAGCGTTCACGCCGCTGGTCAAGAGCGAGACGGCGCCGCGCGCTCGGGACCGGGCAGGAATGATCGATTTCATTCGGAAGTCCGCGGTCACCTACTGGCACCAGTCCTGCACGGCCAAGATGGGACGTGACAGCATGTCGGTGGTCGACAACCAGCTCAAGGTCTATGGCATCGAAGGCCTCCGCATCGCCGACGCCTCGATCCTGCCCCGCATTACGGTCGGAAACCTGATGGCGCCGTGCGTTGTCATCGGAGAGCGGGCCGCCGACATGATCCGACTGCAGCACGGCCTGTCGCACGCACAAGACACCGAACCTTTCGAGCATGGTTGAAGTCCCACAGCTCTTCGCGTGGTGGTGCGCACCGCCACGCCACCTCGACATTTCTCAGGCTACGCCGCCCCATCGGCCACTTCCGGTGAGATCCGAGGGGCGCCAGGAGAATCTATATGCAAATGACCACGCGTCGCGACATCCAGACATCTCATGGCATGATCGCTGTCGAGACGAAAGGGCAAGGCTTCCCTGTCGTTTTCATCCATGGAAACTCGGCATGCCGCCAGGTGTTCCGCAAACAGATCGCGTCGCCGCTGCTCGATGGATACCATTTGATTACTTTCGACCTTCCAGGTCATGGCGATTCAGACGATGCATCCGATCGCGAGCGAACGTACACCCGCCCCGGTCTGGCCGATCTGGTCGAAGAGCTTCTCGGCAAACTGGATATCAACGATGCCGCAATCGTCGGCGCGTCTCTTGGTGGACATATAGCAATCGAGATGCTGGCCCGTTCGGGGATTCCCCGGGGACTGTTCTTGATGGGGACCCCCGCCGTGGGCACGAACATGGCCGAAGGATTTATCGGAAATCCGCTGAACGGTCTGGCTTCACAGGGGCGGCTGTCCTCACGAGAGGCAGAACGATTTGCCAGAGCGGTTTTTGGGGCTGATTTCGAGCTTTTCATGCAAATGGCGATCGAACGAACCGACAGGGAATTCAGAAATACGCTGTTTGCTGCAGCTAGACGGCAGGCAGGCGTCAACCAACGGGAAGCGTTGACCTCGACAAGCATTCCGACTGCCATCGTCAACGGCGAGAATGACCGGATCATCAATCTCGATTATGTCGACAGCGTTCCCTACGCGAACCTATGGCGCGGGAAATGCTTCCGTATCCCGCATGCGTCGCACTCTCCTTTTTGGGAAACTCCGGAATTTGTCAATCTTCTCCTGTTCAATTTCTTGAAAGAGTTGAAAGGCAAGGGCTCATGAATCCGGTAGCCGGAGATCCAACCGCTCGGTGCTTGGCTCCATGACCAAGCCGCGCTCTAGATTCAATCTAGTACCGGATGAATCAAAATGAGAATACTTATCGTAGGGGCTGGAATTGCGGGGCTGGCAATGCATCGGGCACTGTCGCGACGTGGCTTCGATGTCAGCATCGTTGAACGGAACAACTTTGCCGGCATCGGCGGGGCGGGGCTGTTCCTGCCGGGAAACGGTGTACGAGCTATCGGGGAACTCGGGTTACTTGATGCCCTGTTGGAAAACTCTCACCCGATCGATTATCAGCGTTTTTGCGACGAGAATGGGCGAGTACTGAATGTGGTCGATACAAATGACTTCTGGCGTCATGTCGCACCGTGCAGATCCATGAAGCGTTCCACGCTGTGGGAGTTGCTGAAAAGCGGGATGAGCGATGAGGACATTCAGTATCGGCGCATAGTGGACGTTACGAACGATCAAGATTGTTGCCTGGTGAGCTTCGAGGACGGTGGGGCCGACGAGTACGATTTGGTTATCGGCGCCGATGGGGTAAACTCGACCGTACGGAATTTTGTCTTTCCGGATGCTCCTTTGCCCGAGTACGTGGGAAACGTGTGCTGGCGCTTCGTCGTTCCTAACGTCTGCGGAATCAAGGACTGGACGGTGATGCTGGGAACCAGAAGGAGCCTGCTCGGCAAGCCCGTTTCATCGTCGGAGCTGTACGTCTACGCCGATATGTCTGTCGACAGTTCGGACCTCACAAACTACTCCTCATCGACGCTCTTGAAGCCGTTGTTCCAGGATATCTCCGGCCCTCTTCGACCGATCCTTGAGCTGTCCGCAAGCGCAAACGTCCACTTTGGGGCGTTGGTTCGCCTCCGAATGGACACCTGGTACCGAAATCGCGTGGTTCTTGTCGGAGACGCGGCCCACGCCTCGCCGCCAAGCATGGCTCAAGGCGCGGGCATGGCTGTGGAAGACGCCCTCGTTCTTGCCGATGAACTGGCAGGCACAAGTAACGTCGATGTCGCCCTGAGGCGTTATGAGGCGCGGCGGAAGAAGCGTGCTGATTGGATTCACCGCCAATGCGCCTCGCGTGACATGATGCGACGCCTGCCCCGTTCGGTGCGGAATGCCCTGCTGCGCTTCGGGGGTGGGCGGCTGTATCGGCGAGCCTATGGCCTCCTTGCGGAACCGCTCTGAGCCGTCCTGCCTTCCGTGGCCGGTACAGTGGTCGTTGAGCATATCCAATGGGTGAAACGCAACGACAAGGGCCCGGTATTTTTTCGCTTTCTTGCAAATTTCGCATTTTTCATTATATCTTGATCCACAGCAGTGGGCAATGACGTGAAAGATGTACTGACAACAGCGAAGGCCGCGCAGTTACTGGGCGTATCGGTACGTACCGCACAGCTCTGGGTGGAAAGCGGTCAGTTGCCGTCGTGGAAGACCCCCGGAGGACACCGGCGGATACCACGCCAGGCTGTCCTCGATCTGATTGACAATTCCCCCCAGGAGCATTTTCGCGTCGCCGCTCGCGCGATCGTATTTGCGGGCGAAGGACGTGGCTTCCAGTGGCGCATTGCGGGCCTTCCCGGATTGGGTTTGCTGTTGGATGTCGCGGAGGACATCCAAAGGGTCCGGGATTTGCTTGTTTTCATAACGCCTATGCTTCTCATCATTGAGAATGCTGATGAAAGAGAGCGTAAAAGACTGGTAGCCACTCTCGGCAATGACGTTCGCTTCCGCCGGACAACCATCATTAGCGTGATAACCGCGGCTGCCGATCACCCTGTCGCTATGGGGGCGCAACATGTCCAGATCAGAATGTTGCCTGACGTCCCTGCAATGAGCGCGGCAATCGTTGAATACCTGAGGGCGACCGAGCACGAGGCGAGCGAGCCTGTAGCATATCGTATGCCCTGGAACGAACGCGCGCGGTTGGATGCAGTGAGACAATCGGGGCTCGTCGGCTCTGCGCCGGATGCCAGTTATGATCGGCTGGTTCGGTTGGCGGCGCACGCCACCCGCGCTCCTATCGCGATGTTTACGCTCATCACGCAAGCAGAACAGTGGTTCAAATCGCGGGTTGGTTTCGATGGCTCCACGACGCCGCGGGACTGGGCATTCTGCAACGAAACGCTCGTCGCCAATGAGTTCACCGTGATCGACGATCTTTCGAAAGCGGAAAATTTTGCGCAGAATCCGACCTTAGCTGCACCATATGGTTTTCGGTTCTATGCCGGCGCTCCAGTTCGCGACCCGCTCGGTTTTGCCCTTGGTTCAATTTGTATCATTGATGTGATTCCCAGGACGCTAAGCAAAGATGAACGCGAAGCGCTGACGACCATAGCCGAGGCGACTTCTAACCTGATCCGTCTGAGAGTGCTCGAACGTGAGTCAACTGATCTGGGTGCGGGAAGAGGATAGGCTGGACCGACTTGTTTGACCGCCACCTCGTAAACCGGGCGCAGCGGTGGCCTACGGCCACGACTTTGGCGACCAAGCCTTCGCCGAAGTCGGGAGCGGAACTCCGACGACAACTGCTTTCGCACCGTTGCGCTTCGGCCGTTGCTTACATTTGTAGCGAAGAAGCGCTGCCTTGAAGCGTCGATGAAATAAGAGACGCCTACATATCCTTGTATGAAACACCGGTCAGCAAGGTTCAAAACAGTATGTGTACGGACAAAAAGCATCAGCGTCGACACCGCACGGAAATCTACGATGGACTGGAGCCGCTTGATTTCTTGGCTGGCTTGTCCAACAGCCCGCCTGGAGTCCTGTCTCTGCTGAAAGACTGGATATGCTGGTGTCTCGGATTAGGCCGTTCCCGTAAGTAGAACACGCGCAGGCTTACGTTCCACGGCCGGGGCATCATCTTTACAGTTTATCTCGAGCCCCGCAGCCGGACAAAGCATACCAACCTCAGCAATTCAAAAAGGTTGCTAGGATTTTCCTTTATCTTCACTACACCCGCACAAACCAAATCAAACACTTACACGCGCAGGTTCAAATCAGGTCGCCTGGACCCCGCAACCAAGGGCAGCCGGGAACAGCGCTCGTGAAGCGCACCACCCTTCGCGGCCGCCCACAGGAAAAGTGCAAAAAACTTCCAGTCCGGCAGGCTCAGTGGCGAAAGCGCCGGTTTTTGCATCCCGGACAAAAATGCCAAAAGCCGCACTCTACGGGAGTTATTCTTCCGATCCCTACCCCCAATCCCTCCATGACCAGTTCTGCCTCCGACGCAATCTGACTGATCGGGAAGGATGGAGCATCGTTCCTGCATACCAAGACGAAGCCGCTTCCGGCGCCGGCATCCGTGGCAGGGAAGCCGCATCATTCGTCGGATGCTTATCTTTCAGCCGACACGGCCAGCGAAAGGCCGCTTGCCTTGCATTGGTTATGGAGAAGGTCGAGGATCTCGTTCCGGGCTGGCGCCCGGTCGGCGGGATTTTCGACGCGAAACAGCAACTCCACTTCGATCGCGATCGCATCGATCGTCGTCATGGCGACGATTGGCGGGGGATTCTTGACGATCCGTGTGCTGGCCTGCAGCACGGATCGCATCACATCCTCGACGAAGCGCGGCCCATGCGTGACGGCGATGCGCGCGGTCAATGCGATCTGGTGCGTCCCGTCGGGGCGGCTCAGATTGGTCACGCCCTGCTTTGCCAGGATGCTGTTCGGCAGCACGACGATATTATGCCCGGCAGTCAGCAGGTTGGTGGAACGCCAGTTGGTTTCGGTGACGCGGCCCTCGGTGCCGTCGCTCAACTTGATCCAGTCGCCTATGACATATGCCCTGCCGAGGGTCAGTGCGATGCCTGAAAAGACATCGCCAAGCGTATTCTGTAACGCGAGGCCGACGATAATGGCGACGACGCCCGAGGTTGCGACCAGCGTGCCGATGGGCACGCCGAAAACAAAGCCAATGATCGATAGCGCCACACCGAGATAGATGATGGCGACGGTCATGTCCAGGATGAGGTGCGCTTCCCGCGGCTTGCGGTTGAGCATGACGTAGAGGTGGAGGAAGCCGATAACCGTCCATGCGAGATGGGTCCACCACAGGATCCTCGCTGATCTGGAGAGCAACACACCGAAACCCTGCGTGTAGATGTCATCGGGTTGGAGCGGAGAGAGGTCGCCCAATGAAAGGATGAGGCTCATGCCGAGAAAGAACAGGATCTGGACGATCAGGCGGCCTGTCGGACGGTTGCTGCCCTGCACGTGCCACACGACGATACCCACGATTCCCAGGAGATTGATCAGGACAAGCGGTATGAAATGGTCATGGCCGAACATGGTGGGCGCTCATCGACAATGATTGGTTTGAGCCGGGCGCTGGACCGGGCGCCCGGCCGGCTCATCTATTCCCTGATCGGAAACGTCAGCTCCTGCTGGGCTGTTGAGCAGATTTGCCGGTTTGTCGGCCGAGCTGGGCGCGGCCTTGAAGGCTGCGCGCCCTGGTTCGGCCTTGATCCGACAAGTAGTCAGTAGTCCCAGAAGACCGGCACCCAGCGAAAGGCGTCGCCGTCGACCGCCACCCGGCCGACGGACGGGAACGGCAGGTGAGTGGCCACCAGCTGTTCGCCGGTTGCCGCCAGCTCCGTCAGAAGACGGACCCGGACGCGGGCTGCCTCCTCGGGGTCGTGTTCGAAACCGTTGTGCCAGTCGGGGTGGTCGAACCCGACGGCGAAAATAGCGTCGCCGGCGAACGTCAGCCGGTCGCCGCCGGATGCCAGGCGGACAACGCTGTGCCCGGGAGTGTGGCCGCCGGTGCGACGGACGACCACCCCCGGCGCCACCTCGTGCTCCTCATCGAACTGCTGCAGCTGGTTGTGATACTCATTCACGAACCGCTTGGCGGCTGACCGAAGCGCGTCCGGGAACCCCGGCGGCATGTCGGCGTGGGTGAAGTCGGGTGACTCCCAAAACTTGACTTCGGCGGCCGCCACGTGGATCCGCAGGTCCGGACGCAGCCGGTCTTTCACCCCGTCGATGAGGAGCCCGCCAATGTGGTCCATGTGCATATGAGTCAGCACCACGTCGGTCACGTACGCAAGATCGATGCCGGCGGCCTCCAGTCGCCTGACCAGCTGCCCAGCCCGGGGCAAATTCAGGTTCGGGTCCAACCCTAGCCCGGCATCGACGAGTATGGTCTGATCGCCGCTGCGTACCACGACCACGTTCAGCGACCAGTCAAAAGCATCCGGCGGCAGGAACATGTCGTTCAGCCAGGCCGCCCGCACTGCCGGGTCGGCGTTGTGTCCCAACATCTTGGTTGGGAGTGGTAGCACCCCATCGCTGACCACCAGCACATCAATCTCGCCGACCCGCACCGCGTAGCGCGAAGGCACCAACTCTTCGAATCCCGTTCTGCCGGGGTGTGAAATGTTGTCCAAGCTCATGTCAGTCTCCTGTTTCTAAGATGCCCCATTCGCGCCAGCGCATGCCACAGGCATCGCTGGATAGATCGCTCCCACGCCTGGGCACGCCGCTCACAGGCGGATGCATGGCGTTCCATGGAAGGCCGGGAAGCTCGGCGATGGCCTGCGATGGGGTTCATCGCTCCCTGATCATGGGTGGAATGGACCCGGGCGGGCTATCGTGCGGAAGTGTCGCGTCAGCGCGCGCAAGGTCCAGAGGTCATTACACCAAAGAACAGGGTCGGCGCCAGGATCGGCAACCTTATGGATATCTGTAGGGTGCGCGTGAGGATTGACCGGGATCAGTTGGGGCGCTCATTCGCGGCCCCGGCAATTCCAGCCCGATATCAATGGCCAGAGGCGGTATCGTTCTCGACGCTGTCAGGGATCCCGTCCGGCTTCGCGCAACGGATACGGCAGCGATTCCCAGATGCGGATCAATTCACCGATGGACATGACCTGCATCTTGCGCATGACATTGCCGCGATGCAGCTTGACCGTCACCTCGCTGATGCCGAAGTCGTAGGCGATCTGTTTGTTGAGGCGCCCGCGCGCCACTTCCCGGAACACCTCGCGCTCGCGCGGTGTCAAGGTTCTGAGCCGATTGACGTTGCGCTTGACGACATCGGCTTCCGCCCTGCGCTTCGCATCCGTCGCGATGGCGGCGATGACCGCGTCGAGCAGCGTCTGGTCGCGCACCGGCTTCGTGAGGAAATCGATGGCGCCGGCCTTCATCGCCTGGACGGTCATCGGAATGTCGCCATGGCCGGTCAGGAAAATGATCGGCTTCGGATTGCCATTCCGAGCCAGGTGATGCTGCAGATCCAGGCCGCTCGCTCCCGGCATCCGCACGTCGAGGATGAGGCAGCCGGGCCTGTCGAGAACATCGGCGTCGAGCAAATCGCGTGTCGATGCAAAAGCCGCCGGCTGCAGGCCCGCCGACAGGATCAGCTCCGACAATCCCTCCCGTACCGCTTCGTCGTCGTCGACAATCATGACGAGCGGAGTCTCCTGTCCGTTCTTCGGCAGCATAGCCTGCGGCGACGACCTCCGCAAAATCGACTGATCAATTCCCATCTTCACCCTCCTTGTCGCGCAACGCATCGTCCACTGCCGCCAGCAGGCCCTGGGCATCGAAAGGCTTACGGAAAAAACCGCTGATTCCCCTGGCGCGGACCTGGTCTGCGATCTCGTGGCGGCCTGTAATCAGGAAGATCGGCAAGCCCGGGCGAGCCTTCATCATGAAGTCGCGCAGCTCGAAACCGTCGGGGCCGGGCAAGCCGATGTCGGTAATCAGCAGATCCAGATCCGGCAATTTTCCTGCAAGGAATGGTCTCGCGGTGGAAAAACTACGTGTTTCGTAGCCAGCCGACTCCAGAAGCTCTTCCAGCGATTCCACCAGCCTCGGATCGTCATCGACAATGGCCACGACATGTCTTCTTTTACTCGTCACTCACTTTTCCTCCAGCCCGGCGCGAATGCGTGACCGGCACTTCCAGCTGCTCCGCGATCCGCACGAGATCGGCAAGCGATATCGCTGCCATTTTTTGCATGACGTTCCTTCTGTGGAGTTGCAGCGTGACCTCGCGGATGCCCAGTTCGGCTGCCGCCTGCTTGTTGAGCAGACCGCTCACGACCAACGGAAGCACCTCACGCTCCCGTGGCGTCAGGCTCCTGTAGCGTTGCCTCATCGCATCCATATCCGCCCGCCGTGAGCGCTGCTGCCGGTCTTGCTCGATCGCGATGTGAATCGCCGCCATGAGCTCGGCTTCACTGAAGGGCTTGGTCAGGAAGTCTACGGCGCCGTGCTTGATAGCCCTCACCGACGACGGAATGTCGCCGTGACCTGTTATGAAGACGATGGGCGGATGATCCCCATCCGCCATCTGTCGTTGAAGCTCGAGCCCGTTGATGTCGGGCAACTCGACGTCGAGGACGAGACAGGACGGGATATTCGGCTTCTCGGAGCCAATGTAGTCTCCTGCCGATCCGAACGTGACGGCGTGGATGCCGTGGGAAGCGAACAATTCGCCAAGCGCCTCCCGGATACGGACATCGTCGTCAATGACGAAAACGATATGGTCGTCGTTCGTCATGGTGTCGTTTCCGCGTCAATCGGCAAGGTGAAGATGAACTTCGCCCCCTGCGGCTCATTTTTCTCCGCCCAGAGCCGTCCGCCATGCGATTCGACGATCGAACGGCATATCGCCAGTCCCATGCCCATGCCGCTTTCTTTCGTCGTGAAGAACGGCTCGAATATCCGGTCGGGAAACTCCACGCCTGGTCCTTGATCGCCGATCTCGATCTGGACGGCGCCTTCGGCATGGCGTGCGTTTACGCTGATGACCCTGTTGGCCGGGATTGAATTCATCGCATCCAGCCCATTGCGGATGAGATTGACCAGAACCTGCTGAATCTGGACGCGGTCGAACATGAGGAGGGGAAGTTTGTCCGCGACGTTGATGTCCATGCGCACATGCCGCCGCATTGCCTCTTCGGCCATGATCTCGCGCGCCTCGGCAATGACACTGGCGAGCGATGTGCTGGCCCGTGCCTCTACCGACTGCCTGAACAGGGCGCGAATCCGGTTGACGACGTCGGCGGCGGCATTCGCATCGCGCGTAATGCGCTCGACAACCCTCTGTGCCCGATCGATGTTGGGCGGTTCCGCATCGAGCCATCGCCGGCAGGCGTGCGAGTTGGCGACCACGGCAGCCAGCGGCTGGTTCACCTCATGCGCAATGGAGGCCGACAGCTCGGCGAGGCTCGCCGCCTGGCTCGCGCGTGCAAGGCGTTCCTGCGCCAGGCGCAGCTTCTCCTGCGCCTGGACCTCGTTCTCGATATCCAGACAGATCACGTTCCATTGCACGATGGCGCCGTCGGCACCGCACATCGCGGCCGCGCGCGTTTCGACCCACCGGTACTCGCCATCGAAACGGCGCAGCCGATGCTTGCGAGCATAAGGCTCGCCCGTTGCCAGCGAGTGGTGATAGTTCTCACTGACGCTGGCAAGATCGTCGGGATGGACGCTGGCATCGAGCGTTCCGCTCAACCTCGGCTGTTGCGCCGCATCCAGGTCTTCCAGGCCGTATCCGAGGAACTCGCGCAGTTGCTGGCTGCGGTAGATCGGCTCGCCGTCCGGCGCGGCACAATCGATCATGGCCGGCAGGGTCTCCACGAGTTGCCGGAACATGCGCTCGCTCTCCTGCAGCGCTTCCTCGGCGCGCACATGATCGTCTATATCGTGGCACAGGCCGTACCACTGGACGATGGATCCATTCTGGTCGCGCATCGGCTCGGCCCGGCTCGACATCCAACGGTAGACGCCATCGGCCCGGCGCAGGCGATACCGCATCGAAAAGCGCTCGCCGTTGGTGATGCTTCGTTCGAGCGCGTTGCCGAACGCCGCCGTGTCGTCCGGATGGATGGTCTCGAAGAGCGCCTCACGCCGGCTCATGCCGGGTCTGTCCATATCTCCGACGTCCAGGCCGAGAAAATCGACCATGCGTTTGTTGAAGAAGGTCGGCTCGCCGGAAGAATCCAGCCGCCATAGATGGCTCGGGACCATGTCGACGAGCTGCGACAGTTCGCGCTCCCTTTCCCGGAGTGCCGCCTCCGTCTTTTTGTAGACGTCGATGTCGATCGACGTCCCGTACCATCCGGTGATCCGGCCTTGGGTGTCACGGGTCGGCCGGGCCGCGATGCGGTGCCAGACGTACTGCCCGTTCGCACGCCGCATGCGATACTCGACGTTCCAGTTTTCGCCTGTCCTGAGGCTGCGCCGCAATCCGGCGGCTGCATGTTCGTAATCGTCCGGGTGGACACCCCGACTCCACCCGGTATCGCCCCCATCGATAAAAGCGCCTCCGCGCACCGGGGCGTTGAGATCCTCCAGCGTCATATCGATGGCGATCTGGGCGGTGGGGGTGACGTAGGTGAATTGGCCGGCCGCATCGAATGCCCATGCCTTGCCATACAGGCTCTCGATGACCTTCGCCGCCCGCACCGCCTCGGCGGTTTCGCCGAGCGCGTCCGTCATCGTCCAGCGCTCGTCCGGTCGCGACACCATATCGTTCACTTCGACGGCCACGCTGTATCCCGGCTCCGTACGGAATTCCGTCCATCGGTAGGAACCGTCGGGCTGGCGCTGCCGATAGCTCATGACCTGCGGCACGCCGGTCCAGAACGCGTAGGCGGCCGCATGCGTCGCGGCGGCACGGTCATGGGGATGGATGGTGGCAAGCGGGGGCGGGCCTTCATGGACGCCCTCGTCGAGACCGGTATCCGGGGAACGGCCATCGGTCGGCCCCGGATCGCCGCTGTCGATCACCGTGCCGTACCATCCGATGATACGGCCGCTGTCGTCACGCAGGGGCTGTCCCGTGCTGCGCCCCCAGCCGTAGATACCGTTTGCACGCAGCATGCGGTGTTCGACATTGTAGGGCTCGCCTGTGCGGAGGCTGTAGCGCCATGCTGCGGCAGCATCGTCATAGTCGTCCGGGTGGATGACGCGCTTCCATCCGAATGTGCCCGCCTCGGGCGATTTGTTGAGGCCGTCCAACGTCATGCCAAGGAAACGCAGGGCCTCCGGCGTGACGTAGGTGAACATGCCATCGGCATCGGCTGCCCATGCATTGCCGACGACGCTTTCGACGATCTTCGCGGCCCGCACAGTCTCGATGATCGATCCGGACTCCGTTGCCATAACAGCCTCTTGCCCCTCTTCCGGAGTTCGGCGTTGGCCAGCTCATGGCCATAAGCTATCGTCAATCCGGAGGAAATACATCTTATGGAAATCCATATGATCGGCCCGCGGGCGAGGGCCTGCAAGAGCAAGCCGGACAGGTTGGATGCTCGCCTGCCATTTTTGGCAGCTCGTCTCGTCCGGCTGACATGGCTCCCGTTTGCGAATTGACCGTGAGGGGTGGTCGCCGGCCGGGTCGGGAGCGGCCGGCGATCGAGGCTCTTGGGAGCGGGGCGGGTGCGAGCTCAGGAAGCGATGAAAGCGAGCAGGTCGCGGTTCACCATGTCGGCATGTGTGGTACACATGCCATGTGGCAAATCCTCATAGGCCTTCAGGGTGCCGTTCTTCAGCAGTTTGGCAGAGAGCGGCCCGGAGTTCGCAAACGGTACGATCTGGTCATCCTTGCTGTGCAGGACGAGCGTCGGCACATCGATGATCTTCAGATCCTCGGTGAAGTCGGTCTCCGAGAATGCCTTGATGCCTTCATGATGAGCCTTGGCGCTGCCCATCATGCCCTGTCGCCACCAGTTCTGGATAATGCCCGGCACCGGTGCAGCACCTGGCCGGTTGAAGCCGTAGAAGGGTCCGGAGGGGAAGTCGATGTAGAACTGGGCGCGATTGTCGGCGAGCGATTTGCGCAGGCCGTCGAAGACCGCCACGGGTAGCCCCCCGGGGTTGGCGGGCGTTTTCACCATGATAGGGGGTACCGCGCCGATGAGAACGAGTTTGGCGGCACGCTTCCCTCCGTAGCGGGCGACATAGCGGGTTGCTTCTCCGCCGCCGGTGGAGTGACCGACGTGGACACTGCCCCTGAGGTCGAGATGCTCGACCAAGGCTGCGATGTCGCTGGCGTAATGGTCCATGTCGTGACCGTCACTCACCTGTGCGGAGCGGCCGTGGCCACGCCGGTCATGAGCGATGACACGGTATCCCTTGTTCAGGAAAAAGAGCATCTGCGCATCCCAGTCGTCCGCGCTCAATGGCCATCCGTGGTGGAAGACGATTGAAGGTGCATCTCTGGGACCCCAGTCCTTGTAGTAGATTTCCGTGGCGTCCTTGGTAACAATCGTGCTCATGATGTCTGATCCTGTAGTTGAGATTGGAACGGGAACGTTGTTATTCGGTCTGGCATGCACCATGGTGGTCGAAGCCAGACCCATGGCGGTTGAGGCGGCCAACCCGCCTATGACGACGTCCCGGCGTGTTGCCGAGACCTGGTGCTGACGGTTCTTCTTCATGATCCATTCCTTTGCTTGGGGCATCGGGCCGCATGCATTGAGGCGCGACGAGGTGCGATGCCGTCGGGTTCGTTGTCGCCGGACAGGTGTGCAGCGGACCGCCAGCGAGCTGGGCCCGCTTCAGGGAACACGATCCTCGCTGCGGGCAGCCGGCCGGCATCAATTCTTTGAAATTGCGCATTGTTTTCTCCATGAGCGGATTGGCCGTCTGCGTGGACCATGCGATGGAATCCCGGCTCGAAGCTATTGGGCTGAAGCGTCTGTCATGCAGTGCCGAAGTCCAGATTCCGCTGTTCCGGAGGCCGGGTTGCTGTCCTCCCGCGTCGAATAGTTGCCTTGGATTCGCGAGATCTGCGCGACATCTGGCGTCAGCGGACGATCGGCCGACAGCGGCTGCCCTGTACTTCGGGGTAGCCGATCCTCACCCTCCATCCAGTCGCCGGCGGCGGCCGTGTCCGGCTAGCCTTGTCCCAGTCGAAGCAAGCGGCGTCAGCCGTTTCGGGGGCGATCCACAAGAAGCCTCGCCGCCAACCGGAAGCGGCAACGGCGGCTCGCACCCTTGAGGAACACACACCACTGGAGCAGATCACATGCGACTCATCATCATCGGCGCCGGCTTTGCCGGCATGTATGCCGCCCTTTCCGCTGCGCGCCTGCGCGATATCGAGGGGGTTTCACCCGAGGACCTCAAGATCGCGCTGGTTGCCCCAGAGCCGACACTGGTCGTTCGCCCGCGGCTCTATGAACCGAAGCCCGAAACCCTGACGGCGCCTCTTCTGGATGTCCTCACGGCCATCGACGTCCTCTATGTGCAGGGCAGCGCCGAGACCGTCGATACCGAGGCCCGCACCGTGGACGTCGTTTCCACGGCGGGCACACGCAATGCGCTTCCCTACGATCGATTAGTCGTGGCGACCGGCAGCCGGCTGTTCCGCCCCAATGTTCCCGGGCTTGCGGAGCACGCATTCAGCGTCGACAACCTCGACGACGCCATCGCCCTCGACCGGCACCTGCACGGCCTGGCAGACCGGCCGGCTTCGACGGCGCGCGACACGGTCGTCGTTGCGGGCGGCGGCTTCACCGGGATCGAGGTGGCGACGGAAATTCCGGCCCGGTTGCGTGCGATCCTGGGCGACGATGCCAGACTGCGCGTGATCATCGTCGATCGCAGCGACGCGATCGCGCCCGACATGGGCGCGGGCGCTCGTCCCGTCATCGAGGATGCGCTGCGTACAGTCGGCGTGGAAACGAGGCTCGGGGTCAGTGTCGCGGCGCTGGACGAGAGCGGCGTCACCCTCTCCGACGGCGAACACATCGCCAGCGCCACGGTGATCTGGGCGGCGGGCATCCGCGCCGCGCCGCTGACGGCGCAGATCCCGGCCGAGCGGGACAATTTCGGCCGGCTCATCGTGGACCGCGACCTGCGCGTGCCGTCGGTGCCCGGCGTCTTCGCCACCGGCGACGCCGCCAAGGCGGCGAGCGATGATCTCGGCAACTTTGCGCTCATGTCGTGCCAGCACGCGACGCGCATGGGCGCCTTCGCCGGCAACAACACCGCCGCCGAGCTGCTCGGCGTGCCGACCAGGCCGTACCACCAGGAGGCATATGTCACCTGTCTGGATCTGGGCGCGGCGGGCGCGCTCCTGACGCGCGGCTGGGACCGAAAGGTGGAGATGGTCGGCGCGGAAGCCAAGAAGACCAAGCAGGAAATCAACACGGTCTGGATCTACCCGCCGCGTGCGGAGCGTGCCGCCGCGCTGGCCTCCGCCGATCCGGAGCGCGTCACCGACCTGTAAGCGACCTCGGCCGCGCAGTAACGACGCGCGAGCGCCAAGTATTGGAACGCAAAAAAGGATTACATTGTGTCTGTGTTCAGCGATAAGGTCATCATTGTCACCGGCGGCAGTTCCGGTATCGGCCGGGCTGCGGCCCTGAAGTTTGCCGAATTCGGAGCAAAGGTCGTCATCACCGGCCGCCGCGCCGCGCCGCTCGAGGAGACGGCCGGATTGCACGGCAATATCGTCGGTGTGGTCGCGAATGCGGCCACGCCCGACGACGCCGCGCGAACCGTTGCGCAAGCCGTCGACACCTGGGGCCGGCTGGACGTGCTGGTGAACAACGCCGGCGCGGGCGCCATCCTGGCGCTGGCCGATGCCACGGCCGACCGGATCGGAAAGATCCTCTCGGTGAATGTCGTCGGACCGAGCCTGCTTGCCGCGGCGGCCTTGCCCCATCTCTCGGCCGTTCGTGGGACGATCGTCAACGTGTCGAGCACCTTCGGCCACAAGCCGGCGGCAGGATTGTCGCACTATGCGGCCAGCAAGGCGGCGTTGGAGCATCTCACGCGCTGCTGGGCCCTGGAGCTTGCAGTCCGTGGCGTCCGCGTCAACGCCGTCGCTGCGGGCCCGACGGAATCGGGTGCCTTGACGGGAATGATGGGCCTCTCCCCGCAAGAAGCGGCATCGATCAAGGAACAGGAACGGGAGCAGATACCGCTCAAGCGGCGCGGCGATCCGGGCGACGTGGCGCGGTGGATCGTTCATCTCGCCGATCCGGCTTCCGACTGGGTGACGGGGCAGGTGATCGCCGTCGATGGCGGCCTCAGTGTCACCTGACCCATTGCCAGCAAATAGAAGCAACTGAGGGGCGTTCCACCGCGGGGCAGGTCGTCGGCACCGCCGTGAGACCCGTCTCCGCGCCTTCATCAGGAGATGATAGCGCGAGAGA
>NZ_JBSEFH010000040.1:0-31884 GCF_053570585.1 Pseudochelatococcus sp. B33
GATCTCCGACCAGATGCAGAACGCGGTCGAGGCGAAGAGCGATACCAGGGAACCCGTGGAGCAGCCCACCGAAGCGGTCGAGCCGCCGACGCCCGAGGACGTCCAGCCCGAGGAACCCGTCGAGGAGATGGCGGAGCCGGAGCCCGTCGAGACGACGACACCGGAGCCGCTGCCCGAACCCGACATCGAGCCGCTCGAGGAACAGGTTCTGCCGATGGTCGAGAAGGTCGAGGTGCCGATCCCTGTCGCTCGGCCCAGGCCTGTCGAGAAGAAGCCCGTCGAGAAGCCGAAGCCGGCGCCGAAGAAGAAGGAGCTGGCGAAACGACCGAAGCGGGAGAAGCCGGCGCCGGCCTCGAAGGCCGCCGCCGAAGCGGCCTCGCAGGTCGCGCAGTCGAACCGCAATGCCGCAAGCCAGGCATCCGCCGGCATGGGCTTCGGTTCCGTCTCGCCGGCCAGATGGCAGTCGCGGCTTATGGCGCATCTCGAACGCCGCAAGCGCTATCCCGCAGGCGCACGCTCGCGGGGCGAACAGGGCACGGCCTATGTCCGCTTCCGCATCGACGACAACGGCAACGTCCTGTCCGCCAGCCTCGCCCGCTCGTCCGGCTATCCCGAACTCGATGCCGAGGTGGTCGAACTGGTGCGCCGGGCCTCGCCGGTGCCGGCACCGCCTCCCGAGGCCAACAGGACAATCACCGCTCCGGTGCGCTTCACCAGCAGGTGAATACAGCGGGTACGGGGTAAAGCGTTATCTGGAAACGACGTTGCGAAGGGAAAAGGAGGTCATCAGGAAAAGAGATGTCAGGCGGCCAAATGGGGAATGGGGGCCGAAAGGAAACACCGCGTGAACCTGCGCCATCTCCGTCATTTCGTGGCGGTCGCGGAAGAGCTGCACTTTACACGGGCTGCCGAGCGAGCCGGTATAGAGCAATCGCCTTTGTCGCGATCCATCAAGAATCTCGAAACCCGGCTCGGCGTCGTGCTATTCGAGCGCACGAAACGCTCGACAAGACTGACGCCGGCGGGTGAGCGGCTATTCCATCATGCCCGCGCGCTGCTGATCGCAGCCGACGAAGCCAAAGCGGATCTGCGGAAAAATCAGGGCACCCAAACTCAGCATTTGCATGTCGGGATTTGCGATGGGATTCCAATGTCGCGCGTCGTCCGGCTCATTGCTGCGTTAAGGGAGACCCGGCCGGATATCTGCGTGCATATCCATGAGGTGTCGATGACGCAGAAGGTCGAGGACTTGCGAAGCGGCTTCCTTGATGTGGCTCTCGCGCCTGAGAGCGGCTATGGTAGGAGCATCATTGCCGAGGCAATCTGGCAAGACCAGCCGGCCGCGCTCATTCCCCGCAGCCATTCGCTGGCAACAAGGGACAGGCTGTTTCTCACGGATATCATCGCGGAACCGCTGGTCCTTTGCCGATATGACACTGGTCTTGGGCAACAATGTCAGATTGAGCAGATTGTCCGTAGAGCAACTCCAACACCGAACATCGTCGATCGTGCGCCGACGCTCTGCATGCTGGTCATGTTGGTGGTTGCCGGCTATGGCGTTGGCATTGTCACGGCAGCGCAACTCGAAGCGATCGGCTCGGATGACCTTGTGCTTCGGCCATTCTGTGATACCCCTGCGGAGGTAAGGACCTGGCTGATGATGCGTGAGGAGGCGTCCAGCGAACCGCTTTCGCGCTTCGTTGAACTTGCGCGGAAAACTACCTGATTTTCATCTGTCTGGCACGGGCAGCACGGAAGCCCTTGTCGCGGGCAACGAAGGTTTCCAGCATGAGCGGCGCGAGTGTGGTGGCATCGACCACCGTGCCATGAAGTTCGGAATGCAACATGGCGTAGAGATCGAGATCATCGCGAAGGCGTGCGCTGATCGTGATGGTGAGCTTGACGGATTCGGATTTCGGTACTGGACCGAGGCGGAGTTTGCCGGTCAATCATCCCTCCCGATGTTCGCAGTGAGCGGCGCGGCCTGATAGGGCCGCAAGATCAGATCCTTGTTGACGATGACGCGGACCGGAAATCCGGACCGCACCTTCAGGGTCGGCTGGATGTTGAGATTGCGGCGGGTGATCTGCTGGCCGACCTCGTTGATGGTCTCCCGCGCACCGTCCCGCGTGGCGATGATGATACGATTGCCGTCACCCCCACGGTTTTCCGGAGCTGCAAGCTCGGCGCCAATGCCGAGCAGCGAGGAGAGCACGGCACCGCCGATCAGACGCAACCAGTGGTTGTCCACCTGGTCCTCCAGCCCGGCATAGCCAGCGGTATCGACGCCCGGAAGCCGGTCGAGCACGATGGAGGAGCCGTCCGGCATGACGATCCGGGACCACACAAGAAGCACGCGGCTCTGGCCGAAGGCGACGCCGGAATCGTATTCGCCGATCAGCAGGGCACCCTGCGGAATGAGCAGATGACGGCCGGTCACGGTGTCGTAGACGTTTTCGGTGACGGTGCCGACGATCTGGCCCGGCAGGTCGGAATTGATACCTGTCACGAGTGCCGCCGGAATGATGGTGCCGGCCATGACCTGATAGGGGGAGCGTGGCGTCTGGAGCGGGCCCGAGCCATAGATCTTCTGGTCGGTCTCCCGGTTGACGAAAGCCTGTTTGCGATCCTGCATGTTCTGCGTCGTCATTTCGTCGACGGGCGGCGTGGCCGTGTCCGATGCGGGCGGCGGGATCGAGGTGAGATCGAGACGGCCGGGCTCGGCCAGTGCGCTCGCAGCCGCCGTCTCCTGCCGCGGCCGGATCGACTGGAAGAAGACCGCGGCTTTCGCTGCGGCTTCCGCTTCCTGCTGCTCGCGCAGCCGGGCGGCGCGGCGGGCGTCCTCCTCCGGATCGGGCCGGAAACTCGGCCGCTCAGGCATGGGCTCGATGCCGGCGTCGCGCTCGGTACGGACGACCGGCCCGCCGAGTTCGCCTGGCAAGGGGGCACCGAGTTGCGGCGGCTGAACCTGCGAGTAGTCGCGCGGCAGTGTCTGGAGGCCCTCGGCCGGATTGACGCGATCCGTGTTGAACAGCTCCTCACCGAAGGGGCCGCTGCGATCTCTGCCTTGCAGCGCCCAGACCATCGCGCCGAGTACGGCGGCGGATGAAACGCCGGCGAGTACGATCAGCGACCAGCGGTTGAGCCGCATTACCGGGCGCGGTCTGGCACGGATAGAGAGGTTTGGCGGCGGAGACTTGGGTGGGGCAGACTTGGGTGGTGGAGATTGGGCCGGCGTGCTCATATTCCGAACAGCCCCTTGCGCTTGCCGTCGGTGCGGGTGATGCGCACCACCTGTTGCTTCTCGCCGCCAAGGCGCAGTTCGGCCGCGCCGAATAGCCGGTCGACGACGTAATATGGTGGCTTGGCCCGATAGTTCACGAGCTGGTTTTCGCCGGTGGGGCCGACGACGAAGAGCGGCGGAAGCTCTCCCTGCGCGATACCTGCCGGGAACTGGATGTAGACCTTCTCGCCGTCGTCGAAGACACGCACCGGCCGCCACGACGGGTTGTCGCCGGTGATCTCGTAGCGGAATCGCACCCGTTCGAGGGCCACGGCGTCGGCAACAGGCGTGGCGGTCGCGGCGCGGGCATTTTGCCGTTCCAGCGCGACGAGGCGATCATGGGGGTAGTCCCATGAGACTGAGGCTATCCAGGTCTGCGGCGTGGATGTCAATTCGAGATGATAGGTGCGCCGGTTGGTGTTGATGACCAGATTGGTCTTGAGGTCCGCCCGCGTCGGCTTCACCAATATATGTGTCTGTTGTGCGCTGCCCGCGCCGCTGCTGGTATCGCCGATCACCCACCGCACCGTGTCGCCCGCCGAAACCGAGATCAGTTCCTCGCCGGCTTGCAGGGCGATGTCCGTCACCTTCTCGGGCGCGGCATAGACCTGATAGAGCGCGCCGGCGGCATAGGGCCAGACCTGCGTGGCGTTGATGTAGCCTGAGCGCGTCGGCTGCACGCGGGCGGCGGCATTGGCGGTCGTCACGCGCTGCTTCGGATCGGTCGGCTCGGCGGTCCCTGCCTTGCCGGGCAGCGGCTTCAACTGGCCGGGAAGCGGCAGAGGCTGCGGTAGCTGGACCACTTCGACCGGGCCGACCGGCTCGACGGTGCGGACCGTTTCGTGAGGCTCATCGAGCGAGATTTCCGGTGGCGGCGTCTTGCCGGCGCAGCCGGCGAGCAGCACGGCCGACGATAGCAGCAGCATGCGGACGGGCGTTGTGCGGATCATGTTGCCTCTCTCGCTCACGACGCGCCGGAGCCAAGCTCGCGGCTCCAGTTGATGCCGTGGACATAGATACCGAGCGGGTTCTTGCGCAGCCGATCTTCGGTGCGCGGCGGTTGCAGGACGATGGTCAGGATGGCGGTCCAGCGGTCGGTGCCGGCGAGTTGCTGGTTCTCGTAGCGGCGTTCGAGCCATCGGATCTGAAACGACGTGTCGGAGGCGCGCACGACGCTGGTGATCTCGACGGCAACCGATAGTCTGCCGACCTTGGAGAAAGGATCGTTGGCGCGGGCGTGATCGTTGAGGGCGGCGCCACCGCGATCCGTCGTGAAATCATAGGCTTCGAGCCAGTTCTGGCGCACCACGACCGGATCGGTGGGTAGTGCCCGGACGTTCTGGATGAAACGCGCCAGGGCGTGGGCAATCTGCGCGTCGTTCGGCCGGTAGGCTTCGACAGCTGGTCCGATGGCCTTGACCTGGCCGAACTGATCGACCTCCACGACATAGGGGGTGACGGAAGAGCGGCTCGCCTGCCAGAGCAATCCTCCAGCCATGCCGATCGAAAGAGCCAGACAGCCGAGCGACATGAACTGCCAGTTGCGCGCCTGAACGCGAGCGGAGCCGATCCGCTCGTCCCAGACTTGCCCTGCGGCCTGATAGGGCGTGCTTGGCTCCGGCGTTTCGGAATAGCGCACGCCGGTTCGTCTGAAACGCATCGGTCAATCCTCCTGCCGTAACGAGGGGTTGGCGCCCGCGCCGCCGTGATCGCCGGAGCGTAGCGTGTGGGCGGCGGTCGTGGCACCATGAGCGGCCTGCGAGGTGCGGGAGCCATGCCGCACGCGGCTCGCCCATGCCGGCATCTCTCCGTTGCCGGGTGACGAAGAGGCGTTTGCGGCTGTTCCCATTGCCGCCATCGGCTTGCCGCCGGTCGCGGTCCAGGCGCCGCGCGATCCGCGGGCAGTCCGTTCCCGCACCGATCCGGAGACGCGCGAGACGATGTCGCGCCCGGTCTGAACGATGGCGCCGCCACCGGCCCGCGCGACGCCGGCAAGTCCGGCGCCAACGGCTTCCATGCCGGTTGCGCCGGATGTCGAGGAACCAAGTTCGTAGGCGGTGCGCGCGCCACCCGACATTGTGGAAGCCGCCCGAACACCCGTTCCCAAGGTGGCGGCGCCAAGCCTGACTGCGCCGACCGTGCCGGCGCCGGCGGCAACGGCCATGCCGCCGGCCGCCAGAGCTGTTCCTGCCGCCGCGCCCGCGCCAAGCTGCGGAGCGCCGGACACCAGACCGCTTGCGATCGAAGGGCCGAAGATGCCGAGCCCGAGCATGGCGAGCGACGCGAGCATGATCGACAGCGCGTGATTGATGGACGGGTCCGTGCCGGGCGAGGTGCGGAACTCGGCGAAAAGGCCGTTGCCGATGCCAACGATAACCGCGAGGACGAGTATCTTGATGCCGGATGACACGACGTTGCCAAGCACCCGTTCGGCCAGAAACGCCGTCTTGTTCCAGAGCGCGAAGGGGACCAGCACGAAACCGGCGAGCGTCGTCAGCTTGAACTCCAGCAAGCTGACGAAGAGCTGCACGGCCAGTACGAAGAAGCTGATGACGACGACGAGCCAGGCGACGAGAAGCACGGCAATCGTATCGATGTTGGAGAAGACGGACGTGAAGCCGGACAACTGGCCGATCTGCTCGAGGATGGGCCGGCCGGCGTCCATGCCGACGGAGGCGAGCCTGCCGGGCCGGAAAAGATCGTCCTGCGACAGTCCGGAACCGGAGGCGGTCAGGCCGAGACCGGCGAACGAGCGGAAGATGATACCGGCGAGCGTATTGAAATTATTGATGATGTAGGCGAAGGCCCCGACATAGAGCACCTTCTTGACGAGCCTGGCGAGGATCTCGTCGTTGCCGGCACCGAATGCCCAGAAAAGACCCGCGAGCGTGATGTCGATCACGATCAGCGTGGCCGAGAGAAAGGCGACCTCACCGCCGAGCAGGCCGAAGCCGCTGTCGATATATTGCGAGAAGGTATCGGTGAAACGGTCGATGACGGAAAGATCATCCATGACGGCTTATTCCGCGTTCGGCACGGCCGGAACCGATGAAGGACCGGCTTTGCCCTTGTCTGCCTTCGGCTTGCCCTCCTTGTCGAGCGACGGAAACATCTCGACCCGGTGCGGCGTGTAGGGTGTGGTGCCGGAGCCCATGAACCGCTTGCGGCGTGCCTGACTGGCGGCCGTGCAGAGCGCATCGCCGGTGCCGGCCCAATCCTGCGAGCAAAGCCGTTGCACCTCGTTGAGCCGTTCCGGATCGGCGGCAAGACTGTCGACCGTATCGTTTGCGTCCGCGATCTGGAGCAGGAAAACCGCGCCGCCGCCGATGGCGGCAACGGCGCAAAGACGGACGAACCGGCCGAGCATGGCAGCCTCCGTCAGTTGCGGAAAAGGCGGACGGTCGCCGGCGAGTAGCTGTCGCCGGTGCCCATGAAGCGGCGGCGCACCTCGCGGGCGCGCTCCTCTTCGGTGACGGCGCGCGCCTGTTCGGCGGCAACGGCACGATCCTGGGTGAGCTTCAGGCGCGCGGCGTCGATCGCCTGCTTGGCCTGAAGCGCGAGGAGCTGGTTGGTCGCCTGGGTCGCCTCCAGAATGCCGCTAGCCGACTGGCTGCGGCTGACGAGATCACTGAGGGTGCTTTCATCGGCGGACAGGTTTTCCGAAACCTGCGATTGCACCTTCATCGCCGTCTCAAGCGCATTGCGGGATTGCTCCCAACGCTTGCGGACATCGGCGAGGATCTGATCGCCGGACACGCTGGCCGCGTATTCCTGCGGATAGAGCTGGCGGAACTGCTGCTCCATCGATGAGACGTCGAAGCTCAGGCTCGTTGCCTGATCGATCAGGCTCTTGGTTTTGGCAATGGTCTGCTTCAGCTCGTTCAGCGCGGAGAAATCGAGGCTCGTCAGGTTCTTCGCCTGATTGATGAGCATCTGCGCCTCGTTCTGCAGCGATTTGATCTGGTTGTTGATCTGCTCCAGCGCACGAACGGCCGATAACAGGTTCTGGCTGTAGTTGCTCGGATCGTAGACGATGAGCGCCGATGCGGGCGCGGCCAGGGTGAGGCCGAGGGCGCAGGCACCGGCGAGCAGCAGGGACTTCTTCATGGTGTGAGCTCCTGATCGTGTGGCAAGGGGAAGTGCTGGATAAGATCGGCGGCCCAGCGGAGACCGCACGCATTGAGCCAGGCCGGCACGAAGCCGTCGCGGCCGTGGGACTGAAGGATTTCGTCCATGAGGCGATGATGGTCGGGATTGCTCGCACCGGCGAAGGCGAGCGCCACCGGCCCGAGATCGAGGTCGAACAACCTGTTGCCGAAGCGAGACTTATAGTAGTAGTCGCGCCGGGGCTGGGCGCGGGAGATGATGCCGATCTGACGGTCATTGAGCCCGAAGCCCGCATAGATGGAACGGAGCTGTGGTTCGGCCGCCTGTGGGGAAGGCAGGAAAATGCGCACCGGGCAGCTCTCGACAATGGCCAGTGCGATGGCCGAATGCTGGATATCGGCGAGTGACTGGGTCGAGAAGATGACGGAGACGTTCTTCTTGCGCAGCATCTTCAGCCACTCGCGGATACGCGCGGCAAAGATCGGATCGTCGAGAAAGACCCATGCTTCATCGAGCACGATCAAGGTCGGTGATCCGTCGAAGCGTTCGCCCAGACGGTGGAAGAGATAGGTCAGCACCGGCGACACGGCGCTCGCCGTTTGCATCAGCTCTTCCATCTCGAAGGCTTGCACTTCGCCCGCACCGAGGCGGTCGCTGTCGGCATCGAGGAGACGGCCGTGCGGACCTGCCAGCGTGTAGGGCTGGATGGCCTGACGCAGCCGGTTCGATTGCAGAAGCGTCGATAGGCCGGTGAGCGTGCGTTCTTCCCGCGGCGCCGACGCGAGGCTGGTGAGCGCCGACCAGACGGTCTCTTTCACGTCGGGCGTGATCTCGACATGCTCATGGCCGAGCAGGCCCGCGATCCATTCGGCCGCCCAGGTAAGATCTTCTTCTGCATCGATTGCGGCGAGCGGCTGAAAGGTGATCGAGCCCGCCTTGCCGAGATTATAGTACTCGCCGCCGAGGCCGAGCACGGTGGCGCGCGCGGACCCGCCATTGTCGAAGATGAAGATGCGCGATCCGGCGTAGCGGCGGAACTGCAGCGCCAGGATCGAGAGAAGCACGGACTTGCCGGCGCCTGTCGGGCCGACGATCAGGGTGTGGCCGACATCGTCGATATGCGTCACCAGTCGGAACGGCGTGCCGCCGGCCGTCCGGGTAATGATCAGCGGCGGCGCATCGAGATGGACGTTCTTCTCCGGCCCGGCCCAGACCGCCGAGACCGGCATCATGTGCGCAAGGTTGAGCGTGGAGACGAGCGGCTGCCTGACATTGGCGTAGGCATGGCCGGGAAGCGACGACAGCCACGCTTCGGTCGCATTCAGCGTCTCCGGGATGGTGACGAAGCCGCGACCCTGAATGATCCGTTCGACGGCTTTCAGCTTCTCGTCGGCGATGTCGGGACTCTCGTCCATGACAGTGACGGTTGCGGTGACGTAGCCATAGGCGACGGCATCAGCGCCCAGTTCCTGCAGGGCTTCATCTGCGTCGACGGCCTTGTTGGCGGCATCGGAATCGACCAGCGGAATTTCCTGTTGGAAGATCGTCTCACGCAGCAGCGTGACGATACCCTTGCGCTTGGCGAACCATTGTCGGCGCAGTTTCGTCAGCTCGCGTTCGGCCTCCGCCTTGTCGAGAGACAGAAAGCGGGTGGACCAGCGGTAGGCGAAGCCGAGGCGGTTGAGGTCGTCCAGAACTCCCGGCCAGGTCGAAGGCGGGAAGCCGCGAATCGTGAGGACGCGCAGGTGCCGGTCGCCGAGCATCGGCGCGAGTCCGCCGGTGAAATCGCTGTCCGGCAGGAGAGCGTCGAGGTAGAACGGCACTTCGGGAACGGCGACGGGATGCCGGCGCGGCGAGACACAGCCATGCAGATAGGTCAGCGTCTCCTCGTCCGTGAGCCAGGCGATCTTGGGCATGACGCCATCGAGCAGGGCCAGGAAACGGTCGGTCTCGGCGATGAAGGCGGCGAGCTGGTCGCGCCAGTTCACCGTATGGCGCCCGGTGTGCTCATAGAGGAGCTGGCCGGCGCGAGCCTTGCCTTCCGACGGCGGCAGGAAAGCGAGTGTGAGGTGGTAGGCGCTCTCGAAATGCGTGCCGCCCTCTTCAAAGGCCGCGCGCCGCTCCTCCTCGACCAGCCACGACACCGCCTCGGGGAACGCCGAAACGGGATAGTCGGCGGCGACATGCCGTTCGGCGTCGACGAAAAGCGCCCAGCCGGAGCCAAGGCGTTTCAGCGCGTTATTGAGGCGGGCCGTGGTCGCAACCAGCTCGCTTTCCGTTGCGCTGTCGAGATCGGGACCGCGGAACCGCGCCGTGCGCTGGAACGCCCCGTCCTTCTGGAGCACGACGCCCGGCGCGACCAGTCCGGCCCAGGGCAGATAATCCGCAAGGGATGCAGGACGCCGGCGGTATTCGACAAGGTTCATCATCGCTTCATGCCTCCATGAATGCGCGATGCTTCATGTGGCGGGAGAAGACATCCATGAATTGCGGATCGGCTTTCGCGCCCCAGACGGCGAGTGCGTGGCCCGCCATCCAGAGCAGGACGCCACCGATCCACAATTGCAGGCCGATGCCGATCGCTGCCGAGAGCGTGCCGTTGAGAATTGCTATCGAACGCGGGGCGCCGCCCATCAGGACTGGCTCGGTAAGGGAGCGGTGCAACGGTACCTCGAAACCGTCGATATGCGCGGCCATCAGACCAAGGCTCCGCCGCCGAAGCTGAAGAAGCTGAGAAAGAAGGAACTGGCCGCAAACGCGATGCTGAGCCCGAATACAATCTGGATCAACTTGCGAAAGCCGCCGCCGGCGTCGCCGAATGCCAGGGAAAGGCCGGTGACGATAATAACGATCACGGCGATAATCTTGGCGACTGGTCCCTCGATGGATTCAAGCACGCTCTGCAACGGCGCTTCCCAGGGCATGGAGGAGCCGGCGGCGCAGGCCGGAGAAACCAGCAAGGCGGAGATCAGGAATGCCGATATTCCGGAAATCCGGCTTTGGAGGTTTCCGGAAAGGCGGTGAAGCGCCATTCCGGAAGGGCGTGGAAGCGGATTTACGGAAAAGCGGGAATCCGGCTTTACGGATTTGTGCTTTTGCTTTGTTTCCGGGATCAGGACAGGCGTAGAAGCGGATATGATCGGTGGCATCCCTATTCTCCTGTGACACGCTCGATCGCGTAGGCATCGCCGTCGAGGCCCGTAACGCGAATGATTTCCTCGACGCGGCGTTTGCTGCCGCGCCCCGCGATGAAGACGACGATGTCGACGGCCTCGGCGATCAGGGCGCGCGGCACGGTGACGACGACTTCCTGTATGAGCTGCTCCAGGCGGATGAGCGCGCCCCGCGCCGATCCGGCGTGCAGGGTGGCAAGCCCACCGGGATGTCCGGTTCCCCAGGCTTTCAGGAGATCGAGCGCCTCCGCGCCGCGCACTTCGCCGACAACAATGCGATCCGGTCTCAGGCGCAGGGTGGAGCGCACGAGATCGGCGGTTGAGACCGTGTTGGCCTTGGTGCGCAGCGCCACATGGTCCTCGGCCGCGCATTGCAGCTCGATCGTATCCTCCAGCACGAGCACGCGATCGCCGGTGGCTGCAATCTCCTGAAGGAGCGCGTTGGCGAGGGTCGTCTTGCCGGTCGAGGTGCCGCCGGCGATGACGATGTTGCAGCGATCGAGAACTGCGGCTTTCAGGAACGCCGCCTTGCCCGGCGTCAGGATGCCCTCGCTGACATAGCGAGAGAGCGGGATCACGCCGGCCGCGCGCTTGCGGATGGCGAAAGTCGGCGCGAAGGTGATCGGAGGCAGCACGCCTTCAAACCGTTCACCCGTTTCCGGCAATTCGGCCGACAGGATCGGATGATCGCGATCGACTTCGAGCCCGACGTGGTTGGCCACGACCTTGATGATGCGCGCTGCGTCGTCGGAGGACAATGTGGCGCCGGTCGGCTCGCGGCCGGAGCCAAGCCGGTCGATCCATAGCCTCCCGTCGGGATTGAGGAGAACTTCCACGACATCGGGATCATCCAGCGCGGCGATGATCGCCGGTCCCATCGCACTGCGCAGCATGCGAATCTGACGGTCGCTGACGATCCGGGCAGGCGAACGCGAGAAGGCGACGCTCATGATGACGACGCCTCCGCCGCGGTTCCGCCGGTATCGGCTTCCTCGTCATCATCGGCGAGAGCATGAAAACTGTTCTCGTCGGGCATAATCTCCTGATGGACCTGCCGCACGAGGCTGCCGCCGCGCTGGAGGTGGCGGCCGAGCTGCTCGATGAACTGATTGAAGCGGATGCGGCCTTGCGCGCGGGCGGCTTTCTGATGCGTTTCGGGGAGCGGCGCGGAAACCGAGAGCGTGTAGCGGATGAAAAGCGCCAGTGTCTCGATCAGGATGGTCTGGTCGCGCTCCAGCCGGTCGAACTGATGGGAGAGGCGATCGAGCCGGGCGATGATCGCGGCCTCGCGCCGGTCAGCACCGTCCGAAGACAGGAATGACGACAGGGCTGCCGCGACGATTGCGGATTGCGACTCGCCCTTCATCGCCGCGAGCCGGCGCAGCCGCCTAGCGTGATCGGGCTCGATGAAGATGTTGAGGCGGGTCTTGTTCATAGCGCGATCCCGTCATCAGGATCGAGCGCTGCGAGCCGCGCCATGCGGCGGAACTGCTGCGCCGGCTGCGGAAAGCGTCCGTCGCGGGTGCCGGGATCGTCCGTCTCGTCGTCGAGCACGGCGAGGTCATCATGCGGCCGGTCATGCAGACGGCCGATATCCGCGGCATCTAGTTGGGGAGCGATCTGGTGTCCGCCTTCGTCGCTGCCGCCCGATTTGCTGGCCATCGGCGTGGCGTGCTTCGTCGGCTGCGCAAGCCCCGTCCAGTCATCGTCGCGGGCGGCGGGCCGGTCGGCATAGGGGCCGCCGGCGAGAGCCGGAGCCGGCAGGACGCGCGCGGTAAAGTTCCTGTCCGTATAATAGCGGATCTTGGTCGCCCTGACCGGCGGGTGGCCGGAGACCATGATGACTTCCTGATGGTCCGGAAGCTGCATCACTTCGCCCGGTGTGAGCAGTGGCCTGGCTGTCTCCTGCCTCGAAACCATGAGATGGCCGAGCCAGGGCGAGAGTCTATGGCCGGCGTAGTTGCGCTGGGCGCGCAGCTCGGTCGCGGTGCCGAGCGCGTCGGAAATCCTCCTCGCGGTTCTTTCGTCATTGGATGCGAAGGCGATGCGCAGGTGGCAGTTGTCGAGGATGGAATTGTTCGGTCCGTAAGCCTTCTCGATCTGGTTGAGACTCTGGGCGATGAGGAAGGATCTCAGCCCGTAGCCGGCCATGAAGGCGAGCGTCGTCTCGAAAAAATCCAGACGGCCGAGTGCCGGGAACTCGTCGAGCATCAGCAGCAGTTTGTGCCGGCGCTCGATACCGTCCGAGCCGTCGAGGCTTTCGGTGAGGCGCCGGCCGATCTGGTTGAGGATGAGCCTGATGAGCGGCTTGGTCCTGGAAATGTCCGAGGGCGGCACGACCAGGTAGAGCGAGACCGGATGCTCGGCAGCGATCAGATCGGCGATGCGCCAGTCGCAGCGCGACGTGACCGCGGCGACGGTCGGGTCGCGGTAGAGGCCAAGGAACGACATGGCGGTGGAGAGCACGCCGCTGCGTTCGTTCTCGGATTTGTTCAGCACCTCGCGTGCGGCGCTCGCCACGACGGGATGCGGACCGGCTTGGCCGAGATGCGCGGTCGTCATCATCGACCGCAATGTCTTCTCGAAGGGATGCGCCGGATCGGACAGAAAGTTGGCGACGCCGCGCAATGTCTTGTCCTCTCCCGCATAGAGGACATGGAGGATCGCGCCGACCAGGAGGCTGTGGCTGGTCTTCTCCCAATGGGAGCGCCGCTCCAACGCGCCCTCGGGGTCGACCAGGATGTCGCCAATGTTCTGGACGTCGCGGACCTCGTGGACGCCGCGGCGAACCTCCAGCAGCGGATTGTAGGCGGCGCTCTTCGGGTCGGTCGGGTTGAAGAGCAGGCAATGCGAGAACTGCGCACGCCATCCTGCGGTCAGCGTCCAGTTTTCGCCCTTGATGTCATGGATGACGGCGGAGTGCGGCCAGGACAGAAGCGTGGGGATCACCAGACCGACGCCCTTGCCCGATCTGGTCGGGGCGAAAGCCATGATGTGCTCGGGACCGTCGTGGCGCAGATAGGTGTCGTCCGCCAGGCCGAGGAAGACACCCGATTGTTTCATCAGGCCGGCTGCGGCGATATCCTTGTGGTCGGCCCAGCGGGCGGAACCGTAGGTGGTGACGTGCTTCGATTGCCGCGCACGCCAGACGGAACCCGCGATGGCGGAGAGCGCCGCGGCGATACCGCTGCCGCCGGCGATGATCCCGCCGGTGTGGAAGATGTCCGGCGCGTAGGCGTCGTAGACATACCACCACTCGTACAGCCGCCAGGGATAGTAGACCGGCAGACCATCGAGGATGAACCAGGGTTCGCCGAGGCGCTGTTGGAAGCCGAGCTGGAAGGCCACCCATTGCGTGGCGACCCAGGTGCCGGCAAGCGCGATGCCGAACACGACCAGCATCTGTCCGATGAGTACCTTCGTTGCCGTCATTCGCCCCCCGCAACCACTCGACAATTCGGCCCGCGCAGGAGGCCGGTTGCGGACGAGGCTTGTTGCTTGAGGGAGTTAAGTCAAAGACCTTTTCTGTTGTCGACGACAACAGAAAAGGTCTGAATACAATCCATTCTCAATTCATATTTCTGAATATCATCTATGGCAAGTCTATATTGCGGCAATACGACGCAAGATTATCACGAGCAGGAACTGCCCTGTCTTCGCGTATCATAGTCTTTGTGCTGGTGATCCGGGATCGCGACATCTCCGGTCCATGCCCGCTTTTCGGCAAACGTGATCATGCCGATCCATAGGAGTTGCCCGTCCTCGCCTGTCGAGCCGGATGAGACGACGAGAGCAGTGCAGCACTGGCGGGTATCTCTGTCGGTATAGGGGAACGGGACGCGGATAACGTCACCCTGCTCAAAGGCTGGCATAGGCTTTCCGATCCGCTTCACTGTCCCATTCCGTGAAGATGACGAACGGATCGTCCACGGCCGGCTCCGTCCTGGCCCGCGTGAGAACGACGCGGCCATCTTCGACCGTGTAGGCGATCTCATCGCCTTCCTTCAGTTGCAGAGCATCTCGAACCGCCTGCGGAATCGTCGTCTGCGCCTTGCTCGTCAGCTTGCTGGTGATCATGGCGACATTCTCCCGCGCAATGTAGGGAAAATCCTTACTGAATACGAGACGGAACGTTGATCACACTCCGCTCTCTCAGGCGGGGCTTATTGCAGGCGGGGCTTATTGGCGGTCAGTCGACGTCGATTTCAATCAGCGTTCCGTCGCCGGCGAACTCCGCCTCAAATTCCCGCCCGCTCGCGAGGCGTCCTTCAATTTCAATCCGACCGTTTCTCTCGAACTCTATCTTCTCCAGCGTCGCGTCGGCGGGAAACGAGCTGTTGGAAAGTACCGCTGCCGGGATCAGGGATCGGATCTCGGACACGGGAAACAATCCGGTTCCCTTGGCCTCGATCTCCTCGATCCGATCGTCCCGGTCAAGTTCGATCTCAACTCTCGCTCCGCCCGGCAACGTGCCGTGTACATCCCGTCCATACTCCGAGCGGGGCTTTTCCCGGATCTGGATATCCGTCAAGCCAAGGGCCGTGACGGATTCCGGAAGGTCCTGAGCGGCCAGAAGTGACGGGAAGGCCAGAGCGGCGACAGTGGCGGTCAGGAGGGCTCGTTTCATGATCTCAAATCCTTCCATATCAAACGATTTGCCCAAGGGTCGGTGCGGCTCAATTGATATCACGAATGGCGTTTGGTGAGCAGCCTCCGCCAATCTCGCTCCTGGCTTCATCCAGCCCAAAGGTTGACGGAATGAAATCGCCCGTCGTTCCCCCTTGCATTCAGGCGATGCAATCGCTATCTTAAAAATATCGATCTTGCTTGTTGAATTTTGTTCTTCGCGCTGCGGCGCTTCTGACGATCTTTCTCTCTCAAATCGATCTGAAAATCATACCGCGTCTCTCGCGCGGTAATTGCTAATCTATGACCGATTGAAAGGAAATCGTCATGACTGTTGGAACAGTGAAGTTCTTCAATACGACCAAGGGCTTCGGCTTCATCGCCCCGGATAACGGCGGCCCGGACGTTTTCGTCCATATTTCTGCCGTGGAGCGCGCAGGTCTGAGCACCATCGTCGAGGGCCAGAAGCTCAGCTTCGAGGTCACGACTGACAGGCGCACTGGCCGCAGCGCAGCCGAGAATCTGCAGGCAGCATAATGCATCCCCTCCGATCCGTGACCACGGATGTACTGGCACGGATTGTCGAGATGGAGAGGCCGGGCGAAAGCCCGGCCTTTTCGTTTTTGGATGCAGGCAAAAGGAGTACGTTTCATGGCAGTAGCCATCACCAAGGATAATCTGTTTCGTCAAGTGGCCCGAATGTCGGCGACAACCAAGGCGGGAATGACCGACTTGGCGGTGCGATCGATCCTCGACGCCGAGACCAGCCTTCGGGACGCCAAGACTGCGCGGCTCCGTAGCGCACGGTTGGAACGGGAGGCGCAGATCGCGGCTTCCCAGCAGCTGCCGAAACCGCGCTCGGTAAAGGCCAGGCGAAAGTGAGAGCAGGCCGGCATCAGAAGTCGAAGAGCTCGCCTGGAAATGACTCGCGGCGCTTCTGCGGCTTGTGATCGCGATCTTCGTCGTAACGGCGCTCTGGTTGACGGACACCAAAGCCCGCTAAGGCTCACGCCCTTGCTTCTTCAACCAGCGCGAGCGTATCGAGGCGCCGGGTCAGGCGCTCCCATTGCGCCTCGCTGAAAAGCTCCTGTCCTGCTTGCGGCCACTCATCGAGCGCGCGCCGGACCGTCGTTTTGACCTCGCGTTCGATCCAGTCGGGGTCGAGACGGAGGAACTCGGCGACACGCCTGAAGCGCCGGAGGGTGACGTTGGCGAAACTGTGTGTGCCGGCGAATTTCAGCGCGAGGGTATCGGCCGGCGCGAACAGAACCGTCGGCACTATGTCATAGGCCGGCGACAGCCGGATCTCGCCCGGCGATGGAAAGATGAAGGACCAGTTCTTCAGATGGTTGTCGCCGTTGCCGATCAGCACGTCGGCCACGATCCGGCGCAGCCCTTCCATCACGTCCGCGCGCCAGTCGGTGCTGAACCGGCGGATCATGTTCAGAAGCGTCTCGTAGGTCGCCATCGTATATTTGCGCTCACCGACCGCGCCGACGATCTGGCCGCCGTCCTCGATATGGGTGCGTCGGCCGGCGCCCGGCCGATCGAAGCGATCGACGACGAGTGCCTGCGGTCCTTCCTTCAGGAAGGTATCGGGAATGCCGTCGATGGCAGCGGTCGGAATCAGGCGGAACGGGGCGGTATTGACGCCTATCATGCGGGCCAGGGTCATCGCCGCGTATTCCGCTTCCGGCAATCCCGGATAGCGGCCGGTCGGCACCTTGAGGATGGAGCGACCTTCGCCGCCGCGGGCCGGAGCCGTCAGCCGGTCTCCCGCGGATATCGCCGAGAACTTGAGCTGGACGCCGGCGAGCGAGAACTTCACCACGCCTTCGGGCTGCGGCAACGCGAGGCCATGAATGTGGTCGAGGTGGAGCGGCCCTACTGACGGCGGCGGATCGGTTTCCGGCGTGATCAGGACGGCACCGGGCAGGTCGCCGCCGAGCCGCGTCAGCAGGTCGAACTGGTCGTGCGCACCCGGTCCCATTTCGGCCATGACCAGATCCCGCAAGGCGCCTTCCGGCAGCAGGCCAGCGAACCAGGGCGGCAGATAGCCGTGAAGGCCGATCTTGTCGCCGCGCGCGGCCAATCGTGCGCGGGTGGCGTCCTCATCGCCGGGCACCAGCCAGCCGAGGCTGAGGATCGGTCGGTCCGGATCGCGCAGATAGGTCTCGTCGACGACGAAGGCTGTTGCGCGGTTGCTGTCGCGCGTCAGGGTGCCGACGCGCCGCGGCTGCCCGTTCGCGTCGAGCAAGTGAACCCCGAGAACGGCGGCGATCGTTGCCATCAGACAGCCTCGTCATCGGAGAGGTCGACAAAGACGTCACCGAACGTGGTCGATGGCGTACTCGGGGCCGATCGCGCGGGGGCCGATGCCAGGATTTTGCGCACGTCGTTCGCCTTGGCATTCGTTATCAGCATCGGCGTGAGATCGAGCGCATCGCAGATTTCGAGCAGAAGCGTGAGCCGATCCCGGCCGAGCCGCTCATTGAGCAGATCACGTTCAAGCTCGGAGATCCGCGCGCGATCCCGCCCGAGCCGTGCCGCCAGTTCCGGCTGGGTCAACCCACGTTGCGTGCGGGCCTCCTTGAGCTGGAGGCCCAGTTGGTGCAGGATCGCCTGTTTCATGCGCTATTCCGCTTATCATGGATACTTATGCGGAATACCGCATATCATCATTCCAGCAAGAATGAAAGCGGAAAGACGCTCGTATAGTAAAAAATAAGCGGATTTCCGCATGATTTGAGCTATGCCTGCTCGCCCGTTCACGGTCGTGGAAAAGCCGTCGTCAGTCGAGCCGTTCATACACCTAATCCCCTTTGCCGCCCGAACTCCCACGATACGCTGTTGCCGCGGGCGATGCCGCCGACCGTCTGGCCGAGGTGCTTTTCCAGCACCGGGCGCCAGGGTACCAGACTGAAGCCCATGCCGTCGTCGAGCATGGCGAAGCGGCCGCTGGCGAGCATGATGGAACGGCGATAGACGCCGCCAACGCGCTCGCCATCTTGTACGGCGCGATGCTGCAAGCCGGTCTCGTCCGCGATCCTTTTCGCCGCCGTTTCGATCTCGCGGTTGCGCAGCGTGGCGAGCAGGTTGCGGGCGAAGAAGACACGTTGGCCGCGCCGCTCGGCAAGACCCTGATCGACAAGGTGGTCCTCGCGGTCGCGCATGGCGTCGCGCACCTCGGCGCCGAAGCCGGTCTGGGCAAGTCCGGACAGATCGCTGAACCGCTGGCGGTCGAGCCAGGTCGCGCCGGTGGCGCGGGCCTGCCGGTCGATCGGCAGGTGCGAACGCAGCTCGACATCGATGCCGCCGAGACGTCTTCCGTCATGGGCTTTGCCGCGCTCGGCGAGATCGGCGGGCACCTGCCACACACCTTCCTCGATGCGCTCGACGGTGCCGGCGCGGCGCAAGGCTTCGAGCCGGCGGACATGGGCGGCGACGAAACTCTCCGGATCGTGCCCGGGCTTCGCCGCCCCGCGCTCGATCGCAAGGTGATGATCGGCGCGATAGATGCCGTCGACGGCCAGATCGGCGACGGTCCGGTCCGCCGCCCGCCCGGTGGCCGCGCGGGTCTCGACGATCCCGCCGATCGGCAGGGCCTCCAGGTCGGCGCCGGCGGCAAGCGGAACGTAGTGGGCGCGGCCGTCGATGCCGTCGACGATCAGGTAGCCGCGGTCGTCAAGCTCGTCGGCCAGCCCCTTGTTGACGATCCGGCCGACGATCGGCGCGGGCGACGATGCGCTGTCGAGCACGACGAGATCGCGCTTCATGCCGGACATGGCGCGCTGCATGGTGCGGATAATGTCGCCGCGTTCGCCCATGCCGCGCAAGGTCGCCTCCGTGTCGGCACGGAGCGTCCAGACGCAATGGCCGGTCTGCTCTGCAAGGCCCATCCCGGTGAGCCGCTGGAGCCGGCCGATCATCGCTGTTCTGCGGAACCGGGCCTGGGCATCGGCCGGCTCCGACAGGAGATCGACGGTGCCGTTTTCAGCTTCCCGCTGGACCATCCGGTCGAGGCCGGTCCAGCGTTCCTGTGCAACCTCGCGCAGCATGCCGTCGCGGATTTCCATCTCGGTGCGCGGGCCGAGCCATTCGGTTGCCAGTTCGCGGGCGCGGTTGCGCATGCCGTTGGCGATATAATCGCGGGCGATGACGAGATCCGATCCGTCCGGATGGCGGCCGCGCAGCACGATATGGGTGTGCGGGTTGTCGGTGTTCCAGTGATCGACCGCGACCCAATCGAGCCGCGTGCCGAGATCGGCCTCCATCCGGTTCATGAGATCGCGCGTATAGGCTTTCAGGTCCCCGATCTCGCCGGCGTCCTCGAGCGAGACGATGCAGCGGAACTGATGCCGGTCGCCGCGGCCGCGCTGCTCGAAGGCTGCGATGTCGGCTTCGTCGGTTCCGGGGCCGTAGGCATGGGCCTTGCTGCCATCCTTAGTCACGCCGTCGCGCTCGATATAGCGCAGATGGGTGATGGTCGAGCGCGCGCCGGCCTTTTCCAGATTGACCAGGCGGGTCTTGATGACGACGCGGCGGGCCGTGCCGCGCAGCGACTGGCCGGCGAGCTTCGCCGCGACATGGCCTCGGCCGAACCGGGCGCCGGATCGCGAGGGCTGACGCTGGAGTGTCGCCGTGCCGGTCGGCCCCGCCTTCGACGCGGCCTTGAGCACGCGGCTGGTGAACTTCGGCGCTCTTGCGCGACCGCGCGATCGGGGCGGCGCAACCCTCGGCCGGAAGCGGTCGTCGTCATGTTCCGCCATGACGGCGCTCCATCCAGGCCCGGACAAGCCGATGCGATGAAGCACGCAAATGAAGCCGCCACAGCAACGGCTTGGCCGCTGCAACGGCACGCGGTTCCACCCGCCGCGTGCCGCTCCGACCGACGTGCAGACAAACCATCCCGGACGGCCGCGTGCCGTCCGCTTTTATCTTGCCCAGCGCCTTCGGCGCTCCATGCGGGTGCTTCAACGTTGCCATGCACTCAATCCGTCTGCACGTTGGGACTGTCGTCGTCCGCCGGTCTCGCTTGTCTGTCGCGGCGTTTGTCGGTGGCGAACAGGCTCTGCGCGGGTGATGCGGAAACGTCCGATCGCGTCGCCATGTTGATCGCGAAGAGCGACGCCTGTGGCGCTTGGGTCCGGTGGCTGGCGGTGCCGGCAAAGAGGCCCGGAGATGTGTCGCCGGGGATGATCGGCGCCAGCCTGTCGAGATAGGCGCGCGTCTCATCCGGCAGCGGCACGCCGAGCAGCCGGTGTTCTTCATAGCGTGCCGGCCCGGCATTGTAGGCTGCGAGAAAACCGGGCGATCCGTAGCGGTCGTGCAACTCGGCGAGATAGGCCGTGCCGGCAAGAATGTTGGTGCGCGGATCGATCGGGTTGTCGCCGAGATCGTAGCGAAGACGCAGCTCGCGCCAGGTCGACGGTATGATCTGCATCAGCCCCATCGCGCCTTTCGGCGATACTGCCAGCGGATCGTCTGCACTTTCCTCATGTCGGACGGCGCGTATCCAGTTCTCGGGAATGCCGAACCGCTGCGAGGCTTCGGTGACGAAAGCCGCATACGGATCGGCGACGGCCAGGCGCTCGGCGGGGGTGCCGTCAGGCCGCGGCGGTGCCGATCCGGCATGACATGGAGCGCCTGAAAGCGCGACCAGCATGCCGGCAAAACCGATCCGTGCTATGCACAAGAACGATGGATGCAGCGATGTCTGAAGGCTTTTCCATCCGCGGGCCGTCAGCCTGCCATCGTGCTCGCTGCGGTCAAGGGCAAGGCGATGCCGGCCGCGGGGCGGCCGCCCCTGACCTGCGCTGTGCGCAACGGCCGTCTGGCAGGCGATCGGGTCGGAGGGATGGTCCACAATCCGATCGATCGGAGGGATGAGGAACGATCCTGACAGGAGCATGGCGTTATCCTCTCTCGTCGCGCTTCGACGGCCGGGTCCAGATCAGGTTCCAGACCGTGGCATCGGCCTCCGACTGGAACAGGGCGGCGCGGATCGACTGCGTGAAAGTCGGGTCGTCGATGACGACGGAGAGGTAGTCGCCGGCCTTTTCGCCGCTGTGATCCCAGGCGGCACCGACTTCGATGTCGTCGGCAGTGTAGAGGCGATGGTCGGGGGCGTTCTCGACGGCGGCGTTTTCGGCCGGACGGATGGTCAGCTCGATGTCGAGCGCGACCGTGCGGACGCGGCCGCTGAAGCCGGTCTTGGTCTTCGTGAAGGTACCGATCTGGGGCATGCTGTCCTCCTGCGGATGCGGAAACCGGACCGTCACGGCCCGGCGGAAATCGGCCGGGCGGGTGTTTTCGCCGGAGCCGGATCGATGCCGTCGGCGGTCCAGACGGGAACCGCGCGGCCGATGATGGTGGTGACGGAGAGCGGGCCGACGTAGCGACCGTCGAATGAATCGGCGGCGTCCCAATTCATGAGGAAGGCTTCGTCATCGCGGAGCGTGCTGCAGCCCCGCCAGACCGGCAGCGGCCGGCCGTTCGTGTCTCGCACGCGGGCCTGTCCGTAGCGTGCGCCGTAGGCGAAGATATCGTTGCCGTGGCGGCAGACGGTCCGGCCGCCGAGGGCGAGCACGCGCTTCAGCAGCGGCAGTCCGCGCGGCAGATAGCCGCGTGCGTCGAGGAAGGTTGCCAGCGCGTCCGGCGGCATGACGATGGCGATATCCGTGACCGCGATTCCGGCCGCCGGCGTGATGCGATAGAGGCCGACCGGAAGGCTGGCGGACGCATTCCAGATGAAGCGGGGCGCATGTCCCGACCAGACCGGCACGGCGACCAGCAGAACGCCGCCGGTCATGATCGCAAGGGTGAGGTCGCGCGCCGTCATGACAGCAACTCGCGGCGGCGCAGCCAGGCGCGATGCTGCGCGGCCGAATAGGGGTGCGGCAGGTCGCGAACCCGGAGCTTGTTGTGGACGTGCCGCCAGTAGTCCGGCGCGGCGTCGGCCGGGTCGACGCCGAGCGCCTCTACGGCGTCGATCGCCTGCAAGGCGCGTTCGACGTTGTGCCAGCCGGCAGCGAACAGGAGCGTTTCTGCGCCGGGGTCGACATAAGGCCACGCCCAACATGTCTTGCCCGGCGCGACGGCGCGCATGATGGCGATGTGGGAAATCACGGTGCCGAATGGCCCGCCCTCCCATCGCAGCAGGGTAAAAATGCTGTCCGGTGCGAACAAGGAACGGCTGCGGCGGTGGTCGAGCCGGTGCATGCGCACCGGCCGAGCGAAGCGCAGCCGGACGTTGATGCGGTCGGGTACGAAGACGGTGGTGACGCTGGTGTAGCGGCGCGGGCTCATGTATCGGCTCCGTCGTCGGGAAAATGCGCTTCGAGAAGATCGCGGATCATCTCAGTGACGGTGACGTCCTGCCTGTAGGCCTCAACCTTGATGCGGCCGCGCAGCGCCGGCGTCACGTCGATGGTCAGGCGTGCGGTGTAGATGTCGGCTTTCGACGAGACGCCGTTCGGTGCGGACGCGGTGAGCTTGACCGCGCCGTTGCCCTGCTGCACCCAGGCATCGGCTGCGGGTGCGACGGGCTTCGCGCCGAAAGCGATGCGCTTACTGCTCATGGTGCGCCTCGCATGATTTCGCGGGCGAAAGCGGCGATCTCCTGCGCCGCTTTTCCGCCCGGCTCCAGCTCGCGCACGAGCCGGCCGGTGGCGACGCTTTCGGCGAAGACGATGCGTTGGCATATGTCGGCGGCCAGAGCCGGCATGTCGTCGGGCAAGGCCGCACGCAAGTCGCGGCCGATGATGGTGCCGACGATGCGGCGATTGACGATAAAACCGGCACGAAGCTGCGGCTTGAACAGCTTCGCCTCCGCGATCAGCGACACGATCTCGGCGCTCGCCCAGACATCATAGGGTGACGGCTGCACCGGGATCAGCACCAGGTCGGCGGCAAGGATCGCGGAGCGGGCGAGAGCGGTGACGCGCGGCGGCCCGTCGATGACGACATGATCGACACTACGCGCCAGGTCGGGGACTTCGGTATGCAGGGTCTCGCGCGGCAGGCCGATCACGCCGAACAGGCGCGGCAGGACACTTTCCGCGCGGCGCTGCGACCAGTCGAGCGCCGAACCCTGCGGATCAGCGTCGACGACGGCGACGCGGGTATCGTGCGCAGCCAGTTCACCGGCGAGATGGGTGGCGAGCGTCGTTTTGCCGACGCCTCCCTTTTGATTGAGGATGGCGACGATCATGACGCGCCTCCGGGGTGGATGAGGCAGCGCATCCCGCGTATCGGTTGCCCCTGTCGGCCTGCCGGCAGATTGGGCCAATCTGCATTCGCACGGAGTTGCTTGATATGGTATTTCGTAGTATATAATGATATATATTTGCTATAAATTTCAACGATGAGAATTATTTTTCCAATATTACCCTCAGTATAAAAAATAATGTTAGATTCTACGTTAGATAAGTTAAGGGCGGAAATTCGCGATAAGCGCCATATAGTTGATGCATGCTTTTGCCTTTGATGGCACGATAGTCGTGCCTTCGATAGCACGAGGCTGAATGCCTTTGATAGCACGAGACGATTCACAGCCTTTACACAGCCTCCTGTGGATAAGGGATCGGCAATGATGCGGCCGAACCGAAGACGAGCAATTCGCGGCCGTCGTTGCGCCGGTCGATGCTCAACCGATAGCCCGGCAGGGGCTGCCGGCGCACGATGTCGCGAAGGTCGCAGGCAAAGTTGGAGAAGCGCGAAAGGCTTCCGGATTTGGTGTAGAGGTGCCGGAAATCGAAGCTCCAGCCGCCGGACTGCCGGCCGCCATGCTTGCGCACCAGCCGGTAGAGCCACCGTTCAATGCCGCCGGTGAGGTCGAAATAGTCCCGGTCGATGGTCAGGATCAGGGCGTTGTCGAGTACACCTTCGTAGAACCAGTCCGGCAGGATCAGCTCGACGCCGTTGGGCCGGCCCTTCGGGTCAAGCCTTTCCTTCCATTCGTTGATCCAGGAAAAGCGATGCCGGCGCCGCTCCGAGGGTTGGCGAATGGTCGTCGCCACGCTGGTCGCCTGGAGGCGGTCGAGCGCTGCCTTGAGGCGCTGGTAATCGCGAATGGAGGTGCCACGGCCGATAAAGGTCAGAATCTCATAGGGGGTCGTTGCCATCAGACGCGACGTGCGCAGGCCGAGGTCGCGGGCCTCGACGATCTGCGAGGCGGCCCAGATGAGGATGTCGGCATCCCAGATGGTGGCGAGGCCAAATTCGGCCGGGGCCTCGACATGGATGCGGATGTCGCCGGCCTCGAAGCGTATCGGCTGGATGCGCCTCGATTTCGCAAGCGAGAAGAAGGGATAGGCCATGAGATCCCGCGCGTCGCGCGCCGCCATCTCGCCGGGTCGTGACCGGAACAGTTCGAGCTGATCGCGCTCCACTACGAGTCTGCGCGTGGCCATGCGATGCTCCGACCGGCTCAACGGGCTTGTGCGTAGCGAGGATCGGAAGTGGTGTCGCAGGCGCGTGCCTCGATCCAGCTTTCGAGGTCGTCGATCGCGTAGACGACGCGGGCGCCAAGTTTGCGGAATTTGGGTCCGCCGCCGATGACACGTTTCTTGTTCAGCGTGTGCGGCGAGAGCTTGAGATAGGCGGCTGCTTCCTCGTTGGTGAGGTAGCGGCTGGCCGGTGTCGATTCCGGTCGATCCATGAAACTGTCTCCGTCTCATGCTGGACGAGCGGGGCCGGGTCCAGCGGTTCGGGGGCAGTTTGGGAAAAACCTATCCTGCTGCGTATGGAGAATTTCTGTCGGCGGATTTTCTCCCTGCCGGAAGGGCGGCGGGCATGAGAGAATTGCCTGTCCGGCGTGCAGTCGCGCCCCAGAGCAGCCGGCGATAGCCGCCATTCATCAGCGTGCGGCCACGCCTGATGAGATATCGGACTTTGGCACGCAGCTCGCTGTCGCCGTGCCATTTGTCCTTCACGATACTCTCGCCGAAAAGCACAAAGGCGATGTCGCGTTCGCTGGCGCCGGCGAGATGTCCGTCGAGGGCTTGTATGGACTGCATGGTGATGATCGGCTCGCCGGAACAGCGCCCGTGAACGAAGCCTCTCTGTTTGCTCGCAATTGCAGTAAGCATCTCTGTTGCCTCGCGCAGACGTGCCTTGGCCCGTTCGTCGGGAGCGGTGGCGAAAGTGAAGGGCTCGGCGGCGGAGAGCGCGGTGGCGATCAGGACATGCCATGAGCGGCCGCATTGGCTAAGTTTCAGCGCGAGCCGGCAACCGTCGTGTCCGAGGGCTTTGCAGCCGGGGAAGCACCACGGATCGAAGGCCGGCGAGGCGGTATCCGGGTCTTCGTCCGGAACGGCCGTCAGCGTGATGTCGGGGTCCGGTTGCCAGAAAGGCAGTGCATTGCGCGCGTCGTGTTCCGGATTCTCAAGGAAATCGCAACCCCCATCGTCGGGCCTGTATCGCCGACGACGAATGCCGGCGCGGGCCGAAGCGGCTCCAGTCGTTGCGATAGTCCGGATTGCGCCGCAGATGTTCCCAAGCGATGGCCGGACGGTCGAGGAAGAGAATGTAGAGATAGGCTGCGTTCGCCATCCAGTCTTGTGCGTTGGACATGGTTCCTCCGTGCAGGGCTGGCTCCCGTCTCGGGATGTATAGAAACACTTTGCCGCGACCGGAATGAAGCTTGAGCGTAAATGAAGGCCAAATAAGGTTGGCGGTATCTTTTGATGGTTCGGAGAGAAGATAGAAATATTCTACGAAATATTTTGCAGAATTGGTGTGTGATCACGCGAGCCGGGCGCAGCCAGGCGAGCGGCGCCCACGCCGCTTGATCCGGCATTGCGGATTTGCGGAAAAATCCGAATACGGAAAGCCGCGCGGCCGTGTTTCCGGCCGCGCGAACTCCATGTTTACACTGCCTTTTCCAGCAAGGTCTTTGCCTTCCCCTCCAGGTCAAGCCGCGTGTCCTGATGCGCCTTGCTGCGGGCATGGGCTGTCATGCCGGCGACGAAATCGAAGATGCTCTCCGGCGGGCGGCCTTCCTCCTGCAATACGGTTTCGATGATCTTGCCGGTCTCGGCCTTGGAAAACCCGCGCTTGCGCAGGAAGCTTTCCCGGTCCTCGTCGGTGCGGGCGACGATCCTTTCCCGCGCCGCCTTGATTCCGGCGACAAAGCGGGCGGGTGAGGAATTGGCGAAGCTGGTCAAGGCCGGCGCGGCCTCATGGGCGAAGCGCTGCGCCGCAAACTTGCTGTGCCGGATGCTGATTTCCTCGAAGCCTTCCACGCCCCAAAGGTTTCTGTTCATGCAAACGGCACGGAGGTAGAAAGAGGCGATGCCGAGGGTCTTCGATCCAACCTCGCTGTTCCAGCAGTAAAAGCCGCGAAAATACAGGTCCGGCTCTCCGTTCGGTAAACGTCCGGCCTCGATGGGGTGCGTGTCGTCCACCAGGAACAGGAACACATCTCGATCCGAGGCGTAAAGCGTGGTGGTGTCCTTCGTGATGTCCACGAAAGGATTGTGCGTCATCGTTCCCCAGTCCAGCACGCCCGGCACCTTCCAGATGGTGTCACCCGTTCCGTTCCCTGCGATCCTCATCACGGCGGCGACAAGCTCATGATCCCAGATGCGGCCATAGTCCGGGCCGGTCACGGCGCGAAGCTCGATGCGGCCATCGTCCGTTTCCAGCGTCTTCACCAATTCGGCGCGATGCGACAGCAAGCCATGCTGCAGGTTGATGCCTGCCAGCGGCGCAGGAAGCTGGCGCATATAGGTCGCGGGCGCTCCCACAAGGCTGCACAACTGCCCGAAGCTCCAATGCGTCGGGGCGATGGGTTCATCCTGTCCCGGCACGACAAGGGCAAGCCGCTCCGCATTGTCGCGGCTCGCTTCCACGCGCACGGCGCGGCTGTCCACGGTGCGGGCCGTGGCGCAATCCGCACGGGCCTTCACGGCGTCATGGAGTTCTGTGAGCGACAGATAGCGCTCATCATCCGGGCGCGAAAACCATTCCGACGACACGCGGCCGATCTGCTCGCCGCGCGAGATGCCCACGCGAAAGTCGCTGCTGGCAGCCTGCCGGTTCTGACTGTTGCTGACAAAGTTCATGGTCGTTGCTCCTGTTCCCGTTCAATGCCGAAGGCATGTCCCCCGACATGCCTTCCGGGGGCGCGAGAGCGCGCGGGGATGGGAGGGGCAAGTGCCGACGAGCATGGCCGGGTTGCCAGGGTGAGCGGAACGACGTGACGATGACCGGCAGGATGACGGTCTTCGGCCGTTCTGCGAGCCGGCGGCCCGGCCATCGCGCAGACGGCACTTGAGGGGAGAAAGGGGCAAGGCCCCTTGGCTTCCCCCTTGATCGGCAAGGCTTCAGCCGCGACCGATCGGACCATAGAGGAGCGCAGCTCTCCGCATTCCATGATGGCGGTGGCGGGCATGAGCATGGCAAAGCCCCGCTTGCGCGGGACTCGGCCGGTGGCCGGTCCTAGTCGGCGACGCGACGGCGCGACCAGATGAGCGCCAGACCTTCGCCTTCGGCTTCGACCAGGCTCGCATAGATCGGCGCCGGGAAGGACGGATCGTCGAGCTTGACGGAGAGGTAGTCGTTGCCCTTGTCGGACCGCTTCTTCCATGCCGCCCCGAACTCGGTGGTGCCGGCGAAGATGCGGAAGTCAGGCCCCTTTTCGTTGTCGCCCTCGGCCGGGACGAACTTCACCGACTTGACGTTGAGGCTGAGGGTCTTGACGGCGCCAGAGAAGCCGTTCCCGGTGCGGGTGAAAGTGCCGATCGTAGCCATCTCGTTGTTTCCTTCTGCTGATCGGGCCGCGCCCACCGCGGCCTCGATGGTGGTCGACGGACCGGGGACGATCGGCCCGCACCCGTAGGGCCGGAACGAAGTGGAGGGCGGCCGGCGGCAGCTTTTTTGTCTCGCGGTGCAAAGCCGAAGGCGGCGGAAAAAAGTTGTCGGCGGATGTTGCGGGTTCAAGATCGAGGCGGCGCATGTGCCGCCGGTCTTCGGTCAGACCAATCCATTCGAGGACGCCGTGGGGGCGGTTTGCAACAGACACGGGGAACGACGGCATGGCGGCAACGCTCGGCACTTTCACCCACACCGGGAACGGCATTGCCGCCGTCTCGGAGACGATCCCCCAGCTTCTGCGTCGGGGCAGTAACATCTCATCCCGGCCGAGTGCGACAACGAAAAGGGGCCGGCTGCCTTTACCGCACTATGCCCCTCGCGCTGATCGGGCGGCACGGACGAAGCGGTCCGACAAGGGCAACGACTACCTCTCCGTCAAGCTCGACGATCCGTCCTTCCCGACGCCGATCTATGCGAGCCTGGTCGAAGCCGAAGGCAACGCCATGACACTATCCTGTCGGATGCCCGCCGCCGACCGGGATCGGCCATCGCGAGGCTCCGCCCCTTCGGGGCGACAGGCGAAATGCCCGCCGCCGCCCTCCTTGCGTCAGGGATCGTCACGCGACGGCGCGAAGACCCGCAGGGGCTTCGGGAGCCGCCGGAGGCGGCGAGTAGAGCCCGACCCGAAGGGAGACGTTCTGGCAACATTCCGGTGTCGCCAATGCGTCATCGCCATGACGTTTGATTATGGCGGATTGGATGTTGCTTTCTGGTTCCGGGAAATCTCCGCCACGTCACGGAGGACTTCATGGGGATCGAATCCGATCACCTCGGCCAGTTCGAGAAACTCGACGACATCGATCCGGCGTCCGCCGGATTCAATCGCCGCGACGACGGACTGGTATCGGGCCAGAGCTTCAGCAAGATCGGCCTGGCTCATGCCCGCTTCCCGGCGCTTGTCGACGATGATCTGAACGAGGCGCACATGCCGCGGCGATCGAAGGGTTTTCTGCATATGCGCTGCCGGCCATTGACGAAACCAGCAGATCAATTAAACCGGAATACAGGAAACCAGAAAATCTGGTTGATTTTGGCACGGTGACGACCTGTATGAATTCTCGACTCATGGCTGACCGTCATCCGGTACTCGGCCGGCTCTATCGGGTCTGGCTCGCGCGCGGGAACGGCGCAGCCATACCGCTGGGCGCTAACATCGCAGGATATCTGGCCGATTTGGATGACGTGGTCGCGGTGATCCGGCGCCCGGCCGAATCGGATGTAACTCCGAGGATCGAGCACAGCGGCTGGACTGTCGACCGTCTTTTCGGGATCGCGCTGACCGGCGAGTCTGTAGGCCGGCTTACGCCTTCACGCGATCATGCAGAGAAGGAAGCGGCATTCGTGTTCGCGTCGGGCCGCACGTTGATGATGGAAGACCAGGTAGAGCTTCCAGGCGGACCGGCGCGCGTTGCCCGACTCTATCTACCGATTGCGGATGCTACCGGAGAGGTGGTGGCAATCATAGTGGGCGTCGCCAGGGTTGCCTGAACCTCGCACTTATCCTTCGTCACCGTCGGCTCATCGGCAACGTTTGCCAGGCTTCTCGATTAGTGACCGTTTTGCACCCTCATCGCGGGCATTGGCAGACGGCCGACATTCGGACATTCTGCATTGCGAGGCGATGGCCGCTTCGATGATGGGGCTAAAAAGGTGCCAAAATATTATAGGTTAATAACCGAGAGTACGGCCCTTGAGCGACGATCAGGAACGAGCGCAGTCGTTCCCGCAGGCTTCAGGGACCTGAGTGCTTCCATAGTCGCGGGGTGCACATTCCTGCAGAGTCTTCTCCAGCAGATAATCTACGTCACCCACGGAGCCGAACTGCTTGCGGCGAAGCGCACACTGAAGGAATTTCCAAATCCCAAGGACAGAATAAATTTCCTATGTTCTTTTCCATACAGCGAAGCTGACCCGATCGTTTCATCCGTATTTGAATACGCCCGCCTTCTGTTTCGGGACCTATACGAACTCAGGAACATCCTATCGCACGAAGTGTGGGCGTCGAGCGACGTTTACGGCGATGCCGTCATCTTCTCCGGCTTGGACGAAGAAGCCAAGCTGTTGATGGTCTCTGGCCGGATTTGGCACGCGGAGGAGGCGACTTCGCAAGAGGTTTTCGATGCCACGCTTCGATTTATTCGGAGCGTGAAAATCGTAACCAATGCTGACCTCCACACTGCGATGAGCGATGCCAATTTGTGCTCATGGATTCTCATGCACATCGGCAATGTCCTCAATGAGCAGGACGCCACGAGGAAAGAGGAAGCGCGCCGGCTTTTCCTTCAATACAATGGAACGTCGCACCTCTTCAAAGACGCTCTGCCGACCACAGGAACCGTAATTTTCAAGGCCTCTAGGAGTAAAAACATTCAGGGCTGAACCGAGGACGTCAAGCAGCTGACATTCCCGCTCGGTCGGGAAGGGGACGTGCGCCGGATCCCGAGCTGCCAGTGACTGCCCACCCGAATCGGACGATCTCGGTGCCGACCCGGGCGACGCTGAAAACTGAAAGTCGTTGGAATGACGTGGAGGTCGCAGCTGCGTGCGGGCAGAGTTCTGAAATATATCCGGCTATAAAGCTGGCGGGACACCCTTCCATTGTGATCCTATGGCACTTGCCTCCGAGCGAAGCGATCGGCTATTGGCATAATTTGAGCGGTGGGAGGTGGTAGCTGCCGTTCGCACGGGCTAAATTCCTTCCGCAGCTTTCGACCATTGTCAGACATCCGCTCACCAGCCCGCGAGCTTCCTCTGCTGACCCGTATCATACACTGGGAAGGTCGACCCCGGACAAGCAGTTCACGCAGCTGGCCGGCCGGCATGAGTTCTCGCCGCTGCACCGTCTCATCCGGTGTTGATCATTGACTTTTTGCGTAAATTACGTAAATTGCGCGAAACAACAGGAGGCGTTCATGCCACAGGCCCGAGCCGTTCCGGCGAGCGATTTTTCGCGGAATTTCGGAAAGTATCAAGACGAGGCGATCAAGGCCGGCGTCATCAACATCACCAGCCACGGCCGTGTCGTCGGGGCCTATCTCTCGGCCGCGGAGCTGGAGCACTTCGAGCGTCTCAAGCGTCGGGAGCGTGAGGTTCTGAAGATCGGCGAGCTCGATGACGAAACGCTCGCAGCGATCGAGGCTGCCGAGTATGGCGCTGGGCCCAGGTGAGTATCCCGACACCAAAGCCCGGCCTCGTCATTCGTTACAGCTTTCTCTGGAGCTCGGAGCACGATCAGGGTGCTGTTGAAGGGGTGAAGGATCGCCCTTGTGCGATTGTCGTCGCCATCCCTCAGGGGGACGACAGACAGATCCGCACCATTGTCGCACCGATCACCCATAGTCCGCCGGACGATCCGGACACATCGCTCGAGATCCCGGCCGCAGTGTGCCGGGACCTTGGGCTGGATGGCGCGCGGCACTGGATCCGCTTCGACGAGCTGAACCGCTTTACATGGCCGGGCTACGATCTACGACCACGGCCGGATGGATCCTACCACTACGGGCTGCTGCCGCGCGGCCTGTTCGAAGAGCTCCGCAATGGAATTGTCGAAGCGCAGAAAGCTCGGCGTGGGCGCGTCGTGCCACGAGACGAATGACCAGGCAGAAGGGAAGACTAACCAATTAAATCAAATTGTTAAATTCCATAAGATACCTAATGTGATTCGTCGTATGGCAGAGTGGGCGCTATCCTGATCACGAACATCTCTCCGCCGGCATAGAGAGACCGAACGCTACCTCTTCAGCCCGAGCCATTTGGCGGCCGGGATGGGGTGGAAAGCGGCCACAGCGATATTCCGCAGCAAGCGTCAGCTCAGCG
>NZ_JBSEFH010000041.1:0-29495 GCF_053570585.1 Pseudochelatococcus sp. B33
TGGCACCGGCTCGCCGATCAATCCGCAGGCCATCAAGTAGGCGCTTCCGCCGGGAGAAAGATGATGCTCAAAGCGGCTATCGCGGGCCTTGGCTGGTGGGGGCGCACGCTGGTGCGCTCGGTCCAGGGCCGTAGCGACGATCTCGGGTTCGTGGCGGGCGCGACGGGGCGCCGGGCGCTGGCCGAGGACTTCGCCGCCGAGGCGGGCATCGCCCTCCTCGACGACCTCGATGCTCTCTTGCGGCATGGCGAGGTGGAGGCGGTGGTTCTCGCCACCCCTCACCGCGACCATGCGAGACAGATCGTTCAGGTGGCCGAGGCGGGACGGCACGTCTTCGTCGAAAAACCCTTCACGCTCGACAGGGAGAGCGCGGAACGCGCGGTGGCTGCCGTGCAGGCGAACGGCGTCGTCCTCGGGCTCGGGCACAATCGCCGCTTCCATCCGCACATGGCGGCGGTCCGGGCCAGGGTGGCGGAGGGAGCGCTCGGCACGCTGCTGCATTGCGAGGGCACCATGACGGCGGCAAGCGGCCTGTTCCTCAATCCGCAATCGTGGCGTCTCGATCCGGCCCAATCGCCCGCGGGCGGGCTCGCCGGGCTTGGCATCCACATGATCGATGCGATGATCGACATCGTCGGGCCGATCGACGCCGTCTGCTGCCAGAGCGTCAGCCGGGCGGCACCCAACGGCAACGAGGATACGACGTCGATGCTCCTGCGCTTCTCGAACGGGGCGACGGGCTTCGTCTCCTGCATCTCGGCGACCGCGCCGCTCTATCGCTTCTGCCTCTACGGCTCCGGGGGACATATCGAAATCCGCGGGCCCACGCTCGACGACCTGATCTTCACGCCGGCGCCTGACGCGCCGCCGTCGGCGGGCGCGCCGCCGAAGCCGGCGGAACACCGGAACCTGCCCGGCATCGACACCGTGCGGCTGGAGCTCGAAGCCTTCGCGCGGGCCTGCCGGGGCGAAGCGCCCTTCCCCATCACCCATGCCGAGATGATCCACGGCGCCGCGGTCTTCGAGGCGGTGGCCGGCTCGGCCACGACCCGTTCGTGGAGAAAGGTCACGCAATGAGTGAAGCAAAGCCATCCGTCACCGTCGTGACCGGCGGATCGCGTGGCATCGGGGCCGCGATCGCGCGGGCCGCAGCCCGCGCCGGCCACGCCGTGGCGATCGTCTACGCACAGGACGAAGCAGGGGCGCGCGAGACCCGCCGGCAGATCGTGGACGGCGGCGGCGAGGCGCGCTGCTTTCAGGCGGATCTGCGTGAGGAGCAGGACATCGTCCGGCTGTTTGGCGAGATCGACCAATACGGACGCATCGCCGCGCTCGTCAACAATGCCGGCGGCACCGGCCCGCTCTGCCGCGTCGAGGAACTTCCCGCGGCCGTCCTCGCCGATCTCCTCGCGCTCAATGTCATCGCGCCGTTCCTGTGCTGCCGCGAGGCGGTGCGCCGCATGTCGACGCGCAACGGCGGGGCGGGCGGCGCGATCGTCAACGTCTCGTCGCGGGCGGCCGAGCTCGGCGGCGCCGGAGAATGGGTGCACTACGCGGCGACGAAGGGGGCGATCGACTCCCTGACGATAGGGCTCGCCCGCGAGGTCGCGTCGGAGGGCATCCGTGTCAACGCGGTTTCCCCGGGCATCATCCGCACCGGGCTGCACGCCGCTGCCGGCGCGCCGCACAGGCTGGAGAAGGCGCCCGCGGCCGTTCCCATGCAGCGCGCCGGAGAGCCGGAGGAAGTCGCCGAAGCGGTCGTGTGGCTGCTGTCTCCCGCCGCGTCCTACGTGACGGCCGCCAATATCGACATCGCAGGCGGGCGCTGATCCGGCCCCTGCCCGCGACCCACCTGAAAAAAAGCGGAGGCCGCGGGGTTCCGCATGGACCCGCCGGCCTCCGAGGCGGCACGGAGATAGGCGCGCGATACCAAAGGCAGAGGCCGCCTTCGGGAAAGATCACTCCCGATCGGATGAATGGACCGCCGGCACCCGCTCCGGCCGGCCGGTCGCCGCCGATCGCGCGATTGCTTCGAGGATGGCGATGTTGCCGATCTTCTCCTCGTCGGTGAACGGATAGTCGCCGGCGCCGCCGACGGCGTCGGCGAAGGTATCGAGGTTTTCCCGCACGCTGTCGGTCCATTCGTAGCGCGTGACCCGCGGCGCTTCGTCGGTCACCTGGACCGTCAGCGTGGCGGGTCCCGGCGTATCGGGATGGGTCTCGTTGCGGAACTCCACCCAGGCCTTCGAGCCGAACACCGCGAAGCGCAGATAGAGCGGCGTCGCCAGAATGGCGTTGAGGTATGCGGTGACGCCGCTCTCGAAGCGCAGCAGAACCGACACCACGTCGCCGTTCTCCGACCTGAGCACGCGATCGGCCGTCAGGGCATAGACCTCGCTCGCGGGACCGAAAAGGTTGACGTAGGCGTCGCTGAGATGAATGCCCATCGCCGTCATGCCGGCGGCGGGGCTTTCCTTGGCGGAGCGGCGCCAGTCGTGCTGCGGCACGTTGACGAGCTTGTCGTGGCTGAAGTTCGATTCCGCGTGCATGACGGTGCCGAGCTCGCCCGCGCGGACGAGCCGCCGCAACTCCTTCATCGCCAGCTCGAACCGCCTCTCGTGGCCGATCCCGAGCAGGACGCCCGCAGCGCGGCATGCCTCGACGGATGCGGCCGCCTCGGCCCGGGTCAGCGCCAGCGGCTTTTCGCAGAACACGTGCTTGCCCGCCCGCGCCGCCGTCGCGACCTGCCCGGTGTGCAGGCTGTTGGGCGTGCACAGGATCACGCAGTCGATATCGGGATCGCCGACCACCGCCCCGTAATCGCGATGCAGCGCGAGCCCGTGCCGGGCCGCGAAATCGCCGTGGCGGTCGGGATCGATGTCGACCGCCGCCACGATGCGCAGTTTTTCCGACTCCTCCATGCGGGTGACGATCGTGCGCCCCCACCAGCCAAGCCCCGCAACCGCTGCCCTCAGCATATGACGGCCTCCTCCCTTTCCCGCCGTCATTCCGCGGCGGTCGCATAGGCGACGTTGCGGCCGCCGTAGCGGCGCACCCGGACATTGGCCTGCTCGGCGTGGCCGACGAAGCCCTCCAGCATGCAAAGACGCGAGCAGACCGCGCCGATCTCGGCGCTCGCCTCGTCCGTCAGGACCTTCTGATAGGTGCAGGTCTTCAGGAACTTGCCCACCCAGAGGCCGCCGGTGTAGCGCGCCGCCTTGCGGGTGGGCAGCGTGTGGTTCGTGCCGATCACCTTGTCGCCATAGGCGACGTTCGTGCGCGGCCCGAGGAAGAGCGCGCCGTAGTTCGTCATGCCGTTCAGGAAGTAATCGGGGTCGCGCGTCATCACCTGCACGTGCTCGGAGGCGATGCGGTCGGCCTCGGCCAGCATCTCCTCGTCGCTGTCGCAGACGATGACCTCGCCGAAATCGGCCCACGCCTTGCGCGCGATCTCCGCCGTGGGCAGGATCCCGAGCAGCCGGTCGATTTCCGTCAGCGTCTCGCGCGCGAGCTTCTCGGATGTCGTCAGCAGAACCGCCGGCGAGGTCGGCCCGTGCTCGGCCTGGCCGAGAAGGTCCGTGGCGCAGATTTCGGCGTCGACGCTGTCGTCGGCGATCACCAGCGTCTCGGTGGGGCCGGCGAAGAGATCGATGCCGACCCGGCCGAAAAGCTGGCGCTTGGCTTCCGCCACGAAAGCGTTTCCGGGCCCGACCAGCATGTCGACCGGCGCGACGCTCGCCGTGCCGATGGCCATCGCCGCCACCGCCTGCACGCCGCCGAGGACGAGAATCTCGTCCGCTCCGCCCAGATGCATGGCCGCGACGATGGCGGGGTGCGGCGCGCCCCTGTAGGGCGGCGCCGAGGCGACGATCCGCTTCACGCCCGCGACCTTGGCGGTGACGACGCTCATGTGCGCCGACGCTACCATGGGATACTTGCCGCCCGGCACGTAGCAGCCCACGGCGTTCACCGGGATGTTGCGATGGCCGAGCACGACGCCCGGCAGCGTCTCGATTTCGAGATCGGAGATCGCGGCGCGCTGGGCCAGGGCGAAACGGCGCACCTGCGCCTGCGCGAAGCGAATGTCCTCGAGGTCGCGGGCCGAGACCTTGCTGATCGCGGCCTCGATCTCCTGCTCCGTCAGGCGGAAGCGGTCGGGCGACCAGCCGTCGAATTCCTGCGAGAGGCGGCGCACGGCCTCGTCCCCCTCCCGCTCCACACTCGCCAGGATCTCCTCCACCCGGGCGCGCACGCCCGCATCCGCCTCCGCGCGGGTAGCCGTATCGACACCGGTCTTCAAGTATGTCGCCATGTTGTTTATCTCCTCCCGAACGGCACGAACTCCGGCGCACGAGAGTGCTTGTCACGCCGAGAATGCCGATTTGCACAAAGGCCGATCGCAACCGCCGCACCATCGGGCAGCTTCCCGCACTGCCTCGGGGCGGTCTCGACCAAGGCTTTCTTGTTTATCGAGTGAAAAACAAGAGCCGGGGGAAGTCAAGGCAACTTTTCTGTTGTCAGACACGTGACATACTATTATTTATCGGTCGATAATAACAGGGAGGACGCCATGGCGGCAAAGGGTATCAACCACCTCTCCATCCCGGCGATGAATCTGGAGGAGAGCGTTCGTTTCTACCGCGAATTTTTCGGACTGGAGCCGATCCCGACATACAATTTCGGGTTCCGGACCCAGTATCTGCGCTGCGGCGCGCAGCAGATTCACGTCTTCGAGCTGCCGGAGGCGCGGACGCGCCACCAGCATTTCGCCCTCGACGTGGACGACTTCATGGCAGTCTATGACAAGGCCAGCGCCATCGGCATCCTCGATGGCGAGGCGTTCGGCAACGCCGTGAACGAATTGCCCGACGGCTCCGTGCAGATGTATCTGCGCGATCCCGCCGGCAACCTCGTGGAGGTGACCTGGCCCGATGCCGGAAGCCTCGACCGCAAGCGCATCAAAGAGTGGCGGCCCCTGTCGGAGCGGCACGAGCAGCGCGGTGACAACCTTCGCGCCACCCTCTATCATGGCGGATGATCCCCAGATGACCCCCCAGACGATACCCACGTCGACGACCTCGAGCGAGCCGGGGGGCGAGCGCCGCCCCCCTGTCGCCGCGCCCGGCTACGCGACGCTGATCGGGCGGGCGGAAGAACTCGTGCCGGTTCTCGCCGCCCGGTCCACCGAGGCGGAGGAGCTGCGGCGCCTGCCGCCGGACAATGAAGCGGACCTGCACGCGACCGGCCTCTACCGGATGCTGCAGCCCGCGGCGGTCGGCGGCTCGCAGTGTCCCTACCGCTCGCTGGTCACCATCGGCGCGATCCTGGCGCGCGGCTGCGCGTCGACCGCCTGGAACCTGACCAATCTCGCCAGCCACCACTGGATGCTGGCGATGTTTCCCCGCGCGGCGCAGGACAGGCTGTGGAAGGAGAATCCCGATGTCCTCATCGCGTCATCCTTCGTCTTTCCCGCCGGGCGGGTGAAGCGCGCGCCGGGGGGCTATCTCCTGTCGGGACGATGGCCTTTTTCCTCGGGCGTCGATCCGTCCGAATGGAACATGCTGGCCGCGATCCTGCGCGAGGACGGCGAGGCGCCCGATTATCTCGTGCTTCTCGTCCACCGCTCGCAATACGCGATCGTCGACACGTGGCATACGATGGGCCTGAAGGGCACGGGCTCCAGGGACGTGGTGCTGGAGGAGGTGTTCGTGCCGCAGGAGATGGCGGTTTCGGTCGAGAACCTGAAAGGCGGCCCGACGCCGGGTTCGGAGGTCCACCCCGCCCCGCTCTACCGGCTGCCGGTCTTCGCGCTGTTCCCGGCCATCCTCTCCGGTGTCGGTCTCGGCAACGCCGAAGCGACGTATGACGGCTATGTGGAGACGACGGCGACGCGCGCGGCGAGCTATTCCGGCGCGCGCCTCGCGGAGATGCAGAGCAGCCATATCCGCATCGGCACGGCAGGGGCGAAGCTCGCCGCGGCGCGCCGGACGATGCTCGACGTCTGCGACACGGCGACGCAGAACGCCGAAGCCGGGAAGGTCGAGGATCTCGCTACGAAGCTTGCCTATCGGCGTGACCTCGCCTATGCAACCTGCCTGTGCACCGAAGTCGTGGATGGATTGACGACGGCGAGCGGCGCGGCGGCGCTCTATCTCTCCAATCCGATCCAGCGCCGATTCCGGGATGCGCATGGAATCGCGGCCCATATCGCGTTTAGCATGGATGCCGCGACCGCCGCTTTCGGGCGAGTCGCTCTCGGCCTCGAAACGGACAATCCCACTCTGTGACGAAACGGTAGACGGAACACGGAACACAAATGGCGCGAAAGACCACACAGGCCGCAGCTCTTTCGGCTGCGGTGACGGAAGAGCCAAACCCCGCTCGCAAGCCCCGGACCCGCATCAAGCCGGAGGAGCGCTACAAGGAATTCATCCGGACGGCCGTCGAACTCTTCTCCGAGGTCGGCTTCGACGCCGGCACGCGGGAACTGGCCCAGCGCCTGAATGTCACGCAGCCCCTGCTCTACCGTTATTTCCCCTCAAAGGAAGACCTCATCGCCGCCGTCTACAAGGAGATCTACCTTGCCCGCTGGAAACCGGGCTGGGAGGACATGCTGAACAGCCGCGAAATCCCTTTCAGGGAAAGGCTGCAGAACTTCTACGAGGACTATACGGATACGATATTCACGCCGGAATGGCTGCGCATCTACATGTTCGCCGGTCTCAGGGGCATCGATATCAACAGCCGATACGTCCGCAACGTCGAGAACTCCATCCTGCTGCCCATCGCGCGCGGGCTGCGCCACGAGCTCGGCCAGCCGGAGGACGGCGACATCCACCCGGCCGAGATCGAGCTCTTCTGGACGCTCCACGGCGGCATCTTCTATTATGGTGTGCGCAAGATCGTCTATGGCTTCCATTGTCCGGTCGGCAAGTCGCAGATGATCGCCAACGCCCTTGATACCTTTCTCATCGGGGCGCCGGAGGTATTCCGGTCCATCTCCGGCAAGAGCGGCTGAGGTTTATTGTGCCGTCCAGCCGCCGTCGATCGCAAGGCTCTCGCCCGTGATCAGACCGGCCGCCGGCGAAGCGAGGAAGACGACCGCCGCCGCGACGTCCTGCGTCGTCGCAAGCCGCCCCAGGGGAATGCGGTCGAAGACGAACCGCGAGAACGCGGGATCGGCGAACATCGGCCTGGTCATCGGCGTCTCCACGAAGGTCGGCGCCACCGACACGACCCGCACGCCCGACGGCGCCAGCTCCACCGCCATTGCCTTCGTGAGGCCTTCGACGGCATGCTTGGAGAGGCAGTACACCGTTCTGCGCGGCGAACCGACGCGGCCCATCTGCGACGACATGTTGACGATGACGCCCTCGCCGCGCGCAACCATGACGCGGGCCGCGGCCTGGGCGACCTTGTAGACCGAGCGGATGTTGAGGGCGAGAAGCGCGTCGAGGGTTTCGTCGTCGACCTCGATCATCGGCATCGGTTTGTTGCCGCCGGCATTGTTCACGAGAATGTCGAGGTTCTCCAGCGCCTCGATCCGCGCATAGAACGCCGGGTCGAGCACGTCCGCGACCATGGGGTCTATCAGCCCGCCGCCTTCGTCCTGCAGGCTGTCGAGGTCGCTCGCGGTGCGCGCCACCGCGATCACCCGCGCGCCGGCTCCGGCAAGCGCGAGCGCGATGGCGCGGCCGATTCCGCGCCCGGCGCCGGTCACCAGCGCCGTCTTGCCGTCGAGGGAGATCCTCATGCCCCGCCCCCGGTGTCGGCCGCGAAGCCGGCAGCCTCGATGCCCGCCACAGCGCATTCCTCGTCGACATTCGACGTATCCCCGCTGACTCCGACCGCGCCGACCAGAACCCCGCTGCCGTCACGCAGCAGCACACCTCCGGGCACCGGGATGATGCGCCCCTGCGAGGCGCTGGCGATCGCGGTGAAGAAAGCCGGCGACACAGCCGCGCGTTCGGACAGGACACGGGTCGGCAGGCCCATGCCCAGCGCGCCCCACGCCTTGCCGTAGGCGATCTCGCAGCGCAGGATGCCGCTGCCGTCGCCGCGCTTCAGCACGACGACATGCCCGCCTCCGTCCAGCACCGCCACCGTCAGCGGCTGCACGCCGCGGTCCCTGCCGGCCTTGAGCACGCCATCCGCGATCGCGTCGGCCGCTGCGAGATTCAATGCGCTCATTGTTGTGTACCTCCCGTATCGCCGGCGAGTTGTTGAAGCACCGCGAAGAGTGCCGCGGTATCCTGCTTGTCGCGGCCTTCGGCCAGCGCGGCGACGTAGTACGGCAGGCTGGCCGACATCAGCGGCGTGGGGCAGCGCACGTCGCGCGCGTGGTCGAGGATCAGCGACAGGTCCTTCATGTAGACGTCCATCTTCATGGTCGCCGGCTCGTAGCGCCCATCGATCATCATCGGTCCGCGCACCTCGAACATGCGGGACGTGCCGGCGCCGGAGGCGACCGCCTCATACACCATCCCGAGGTCGAGGCCGGAGCGCTGCGCCAGAAGCAGGGCCTCGGCGGCGGCAAGATTATGCACGGTCACGAGCAGGTTGGCGACGTACTTGAGCTTGATGCCGGCGCCGAAGGGACCGACGTAGAGCGTCCGGCGCGCAAAGGCGTCAAACACCGGTCGCGCGCGCTCGACGTTCGCCTCGTCGCCGCTGGCGTAGATGACGAGATCTCCCGTCGCGGCCTGCGCCCCGGTCCCGCTCACGGGGCAGTCGAGCACCGCCGCACCGATGGCTTCGAGCGCAGCGCGGACCCGCTCCTTCGCAGTCAGCGGCAGCGTTCCCATCTCGCAGACCACCGTACCGGGCCGAAGGCCGGCGCATAGGCCGTCTTCCCCCAGCGCAGCGGCATCGAGCGCCGGGACGGATGCAAGCGCGACGAGGATGACGTCGCACCCGTCCGCCAGCGCCGCCGGCGAGGCGCTGGGAGAGCCCCCCGCGGCGCGGAACGCGTCCTCCGCTTCCGCCGATACGTCGTAGCCGGCGACGCCATACCCCGCCTTCAGCAGATTTCGGGCATAGGCCAGCCCCATGATGCCGAGACCGACGATGCCGACCCGCGGCAACGGGCCTGGCGCGCTCATGACGCCCTCCCGTGTGCCGGGTCTCCGATCCACGCCGCAACGCCCGCTTCGAACGCGGCCGGATCCTCCATGTTGGGGACGTGCGCGAGACCGGGCAGCACCAGCAGGCGCCCGTTGGGCGTGGCGGCGGCCATGGCCTCCATCGCTTCCTTCGGCGCGCCGGCGTCCTCGGCACCGACGACATAGAGCACCGGGGCGGCGAGGTCTCCGAGCCGGCGCAGGTAGTCGAGGCGCTTGAGCGCGTGCGCGCAGCCGATGTAGCCCTGTGCCTGCGTTGCGCGGATCATCGCCGCGGCGCGGCTGATGGCCTCCGGCCGGCTTTCCTTGCATCGGGGCGTGAACCAGCGTTCGAGCGTCCCCGTCACGACGGCCTCCATGCCGCCGGCCTCGATGGCGGCGATACGCTGGTTCCACGATTCGACGAACGGTGGCGGCGCGTCCGCCCGCGCGTCGCAGACGGTCAGCGTGCCGACGCGCCCGGGATGGTCGAGGCCGAGCCCCAGCGCCGTCATGCCGCCGAGGGACAGCCCCATCACGTCGGCGCGCTCCGCGCCGTAGTGATCGAGGACAGCGACCATGTCGGCGACGAGCATGCCGAAGTCATAGGGACCGGCCGGCGCGTCGCTGCCGCCGTGGCCGCGCGCGTCGTAGCGGATGACGCGGTGGGTCCTCGTGAGAAACCCGATCTGGTCGTCCCACATGGTCGCGTCCGCCGCGAGGGAATTGGAGAGGATCAGCCACGGCAGGCCGTCCTCACCATCGACATAGGTTGCGAGCCTCGCGCCCGGAACCGTCACGTATTGCTGCGTCGTCATTCCGCTGCCTGCTCCCTGTCCTCGCCGACGGCCGCGTTGACCAGCGGCATCACCTTTTCCGCCATCAGCCGCATGGAGCCGCGGCCCAGCGCCGGGTCCTTCCAGTCATGCCCCGCATAGAGCAGCGTGCCGAACGGGCCGACGGTCTCGCGGAAGGCCAGGATCTGATCGGCGACGGACGACGGCGTGCCGTGGATCACCAGCCGGTCGAGGACGTAATCGAGCGTCACGGCCTCATCCGGCATCGACTGGTCTTCCTTGAACAGGTTGGCACGGCCGTTCTTGACCAGCTTGGTGAGCAACTGCCGGTAATAGAAGACATAGGGGCTGTCGGGATCGCGGGCATAGCGGCGCGCGGTCGCCTCGTCCTCGGCCACGAAGACGCTCTTGGCCACGCGCCAGTTGCCGAGATCGGCCGCGCGTCCGCCCTGTCGGCATCCCTCGACGTAGCTGTCCCTGTGCGTCGCCACCCATTTCGGCATCAGGAAGTTGGCCGAGATCGGGTCCCAGCCGCGCGCGGCGGCGGCCGTCACCCCCTTCGAGAACGGCGCGACGGCCGTCACGACGATCGGCGGATGCGGCCGCTGCAGGGGCTTGCCGATGATCCCCTGCCCGATCTGCGGCAGATGCGTGCGTTCGGTCGTGACGCTCCAGAACTGGCCCTTGAGGTTATAGGGCGCTTCGCCGGCCCAGATGTCCAGGACCATGTTGATCGACTCGAGGAACATCGCGTTGCGGTCGTTGTCGAGAACGCCGAATATTTCCGAATCCGACAACAGCCCGCCGGGGCTGATGCCGAAATTCAGCCGCCCCTCCAGGAGATGGTCCAGCATGGCGATCTGGCCGGCGACGGCGGCGGGATGGGTGTTCGGCAGGTTCACCGTGCCGGTGCCGAGCCGCATCCGCTTCACGCGCTCCGCCAGCGTGGCCAGAAACAGCATGGAGGAGGTGATGTTTTCCGCGAGGTCGGTCACGTGCTCGCCCACGTAGGCTTCGGAAAACCCCAGCGCGTCGGCGAGAATGAAGGCCTCCTGATCCTCACGAAGGGTTTCGGACCAGTCGCGCCCGAGCGGATGGATCGGCATCGTGAAAAAGCCGAGCTGCATGCAGTTCCCTCCGTCTTTCCCTACTTCCTTCCGGAAAGACTAGCCAACGCGCGCCATTCAGGAGAAACGATAAGTTCTGATATCGGCAATACGATTGGCTGATAGGACGATCATTCCGCGAGCGCATGCGCCCAAAGCTCCCGGCCGCGCTGGTATTCCTGTTCGAGCCGCTGCAGGAACAGACTCGCCGCGGGCGGCAGCGGCCGCTTGGCGGGCTCGATGGTCATGTAGTCGACCGTCAGGGGCGGATCGAGAATGGGATGCAGCGTCCGCTCGGCCCCGCCGATATCCCGCAGGCAGATCGTGGCGGGCAGAATGGTCATCCAGTCCGAATAGGCGACGAATTCCAGCGTCGCGATCATCGCGTCCATGTCGAGGATCCGCTCGACGCGCAGGCCGTGGAGAGCGACGTATTCCTCACAGCGCTCGCGGCGCGCGTTGCCGCGCGCGGGCAGCACCAGTTTCAGCGGCGGCAGGGTGGCGAAATCCGCCGGTTCGAGATGGCGCAGCCCGTGCGCGGGCGAGGCCGCCAGCATCTCCTGCTCGGTGCCGAAATAGCGGCCGCGCAGCCCCTCCGGATAGTCCGAGCGCGGCACGATGGCGAAATCGAGCCGCTCGGCCGCGACATCGTCCATCAGGGCCGCGCTGTAGGCTTCCACGACCTGCATCTCGACATGCGGGAACTCCCGCAGGAAGCCGGCGAGGACGGGAGCCAGTATGCCGCGCGTGAAGGTCGGCATGAGGCCGACATGGATCGCACCGCTCACCGCGCCGGCCATCGCCTTCAGTTCCTCCCGCGCGGCCTCCATGTCGCGCAGGATCCCGACGGCGCGGCTGTAGAGCCTGCGGCCGGCCAGTGTCGGCACGACGCCCCGGACGGACCGGTCGAACAGGATCACGCCGGTCGACTGCTCCAGATTCTGGATCTGCATCGACAGGCCCGACTGGGTGGCGTTGAGCTTCTGGGCCGCCTTGTTGAAGGAGCCCTCCTCGTAGACGCCGACGAAGGCGATGAGCTGGCGTAGATTCATGCAATCATGAAACCTGATAGCAATGTCAAAATATTATCGTTACCACTGAACGAAGCAAGCCAATACCCTATCTCTGGAACCATGATCGTCGTCAGGGAAGCCGACCATGAACGTCGCCAGCACGGCAGCAGAGCCCAAAGCGCGCCAGTTCGCCGGCATCGATGCCGGGCGCTACCGTTCGGTACTGGGGCGTTTTACGACCGGCGTGACGGTGATGACCACCGCCGTGCCGGACGGGAGGCGCGCGGGGGTGACAGCCAATTCGTTCAACACCGTGTCGATGGAGCCGCCGCTCATCCTGTGGAGCCTCGCGCTCAAGGCGCCCAGCCTGCCGCTGTTCCGCGACAGCGGGCACTTCGCGGTCAATATCCTCGCGGCCGACCAGCGCGACATAGCGCTGCGCTTCGCGCGCCCGTCCGCGGACAAGTTCCACGGCGTTGCGGTCGATGCCGGCCTGTACGGCCCGCCGCTCATCCGCGGAGCGATCGCGCATATCGAATGCCGCACCGCCTATCGCTACCCCGGCGGGGACCATGAGATCATCGTCGGGGAGATCCTGCGCATGGACGGCTACGACGGTCTGCCCCTGGTCTTCCATGGCGGACGCTTCTGCGGCGTCGCACAGGATCTCGTGCTCGACGGCTGACACGCGCCCGCTCCTCACGTTCCGATGATGCGCGAGACCGCCTCGAGATGATCGCGCATGGCGCGGTCAGCCGCCTCCGGATCGCGCTCGGCGATGGCGTCGACGATGACGAGATGCTGCGCCACGAGCTCGTCGCGCAGGCTCTCCTTGAACGTCTGCGCGCGCAAGCCCGTCCATTTCTGCTCGACGCGGACGGCCTGGATCAGCTGGAACAGACCCTGGAACAGGCCGTTGCGGATGCTTTCGGCGATCTTGGAATGGAGGGCGCTGTCCCAGCGCTCGTAATCCAGGCTGGTCTTCGCCTCCCCGCCCCGCTCGGCCAGACGCCGCATCTGGTCGATGTCGGAGGGCGTCGCGCGCATGGCCGAAAGCCGCGCCAGCGTCGGCTCGATCTCCCGCCTCACCTCCATGATCTCGGCCGGGCTCGTCTGGTTCGACAGGTTGCTGACGCGCGACGCATTGGCATTCGTCGGCCAGATGAACGTGCCCTGCCCCTGCCGGCGATAGATGAGGCCTTCGGACTGAAGCACGTCGAGCGCGCTGCGCACGGAACGGCGCGCGAGGCCGAACATCGCCATCAGCTGACGCTCGGTGGGGAGCTGCCCGCCGCGCACGAGTGCCTCGTCACCGTTCGTCACGGCCTCGCGCAGGCGCGCCATCAGGGTTTCTGTGTTGCTGTCTCTCTTGCTCATAGCGACTGATACAGGTCATAGAACATGCGTGCCGCGGTCATGCCGAGGAAGATCGCGAAGCACAGTTGCAGCCTCCGGCGCGGGATCGAGTGGGCGATCCGCGCGCCGGTGGGCGCAAAGGCCGTGGTCAGCGGCACCAGGGCGAGCGCGGCGGCCAGGTTCAGATAGCCGAAGGAAAAGGGCGGCAGATCGCTGACGCCCATTCCCGACAGGACGTAGCCGATCGTGCCCGGAATGGCGATGATGAAGCCGATGGCGGAGGCGGTGCCCACGGCGCGGCGAATATCGAAGCCATAGGCGGTGAGGATGGGAACGCTGAGCGTGCCGCCGCCGATGCCCATCAGGGCCGAGATCGAACCGATGAAAACGCCGGAAGCGCCCTTGACGACGGCGTTCGGGAAACCGTCGCTCACCTTGGTGCCCTCATCGTGAAGGAACATGCGCGCCGACACGGCGAGAGCGACCGTGGCGAACACCGCGGTCAGAATGCGCCCGTCGGCGTAGCCGCCGAGAAGGGTGCCGAGCACCACGCCGGCGAAGATGGGCACGCCCCAGCTCTTGAGCAGCGGCACGTCTATCGCGTCCCGCTTGTAGTGGCTGCTGACCGAGATCGCCGACGTGGCGATGATCGTCGACAGGGACGTCGCTACCGCAACCTTCATGCGCACCCCCTCATCAACGCCGAGCGAGGCGAGGAGATTGTACAGAACCGGGACGATGATAATGCCGCCGCCGACGCCAAGCAAACCGGCCAGCAGGCCGCCGACGATCCCCGCGCCGACGATGCCGGCGAAGAAGATCAGCAGCGTGCCTGCGTCGCTCTCGAAAATTCCCATGCACCCGATCCTTCAGGAAGGCTCCGAATCAATATCGTGATATTCAGCATATTGGTTCGGTCCAATCCACTGAAAAATCGTCCCGCTCAGGCTTGTATGCCGGGAAAGCCGGGCTGTCGGGGGCAAAGAACCCGCGAGGATCATCAAAATCCGGCCGCTTCCGAAAAGAACAAAATTGCCCACCCACCGAAAGTCGCGGCCTTTTTATTGTTGACAGCCTTCTCCAAGCGTGAATTATCTATCGATAAATGGGCTACACGATATCGAACCAATAAAATAATGGTCCGGGCAGATCTCATGATCCTGACCTGATCGACCGCGTCGCCCCGGGGAGGAGAAACATCATGCATCGTCTAATGCGTCTTTCGTTCGCGGCGCTTGCCGCGCTCATTGGTTGGTCGGCTGTCGCGCATGCCCAGCCGGTCAATATCAGGATCGGCTGGTCGACCATGCCCGGGCACCTTATCCCCGTGCTGTATTCGAAGCCGGACATTCTGAAACACTACGGCACGAGCTACACGGTGGAGCCGATCCGCTTCCGGGGCAGCTCACCGCAGATCAGTGCGATGGCGGCCGGCGAGATCGACATGGGCGCCTTCGGCGCGCTCGTCCTGGCGCTCGCCGTGAACAACGCCCGGCAGGACGTGAAGGTCGTCGCCGACATCATCCAGGACGGCGTCGAGGGCCGCCATTCGGAGACCTTCATGGTCCGCGCCGATTCCGGCATCGAGAAGATCGAGGACATGAAGGGCAAGCGCGTGGGCACGAACGCCATCGGTTCCGCCTCCGACACGGCGATCCGCGCCATGTTCCGCAAGCACGGCATGCAGGACAAGCGCGATTACACGATGGTGGAGGTGGCCTTCCCCAACATCCCGGCGATGCTGGATGAGGACAAGATCGACCTCGGCACCGTGCTGCAGCCCATGTCGCGCCAGATGCGCGACAGCGGCAACTACAAGGTTCTGTTCACGTCGAAGGAGGCGATCGGGCCGTCGCAGCTCGTGTTCCTGGCGGCCAGGGCGGACTTTCTGGAGAAGAACCGGGAAAAGCTCCTCGACTTCTTCGAGGACCATGTCCGGGCGGTCCGCTGGTTCACCGATCCCGCCAACCGCGAGGAGGCCGTCGCCATCGTCGCGAACTTCATGCAGCAGGCGCCCGATACCCTCTCTCACCTCTTCACGAACGACGACTATTACCGCGACCCCTTCATGTTCCCCAATATCGAGACGTTGCAGGAGAGCATCGATCTCGCGGTGGACCTCGGCCTGGCGCCCACCGGCATCACCGTCGCGCCCGACTACGTCGATCTGAGCTTCGTCGAGGAGGCCAAGCGGCGCATCGAAAGCGACGCGCAGTGACTGCCCCGCGTGGTCGAAACACGAAAACGATCCCCATCAGCAGTTTAACCGGGAGAACCATCCGATGAGCGATACCGCAGAAGCAACGCCGCAGACCAAGAACGCAGGGGCGACGAAGGCCGGCGCCCAGGGGTACATCTTTCAGTTCGCGGAGCTCGACAAGATCGATGCCGGCAAGGGCTACTCGACCGCGTTCGGCTCGGTCGTCGAGGGTGAGCGCACGCAGGTCGGCCTGATGAACAAGGCGCGCGGAACCGGCGCCCGGCCCCATTCGCACCCCAACGAGCAGTGGAACTATGTCGTGAAGGGCCGGCTGCGTGTCCATATCGAGGGCGAGGAGGAACGGATCGTCGGCCCCGGCACGCTCCTCTATTTCCCGCCGAACAAGGTTCACGCCACGGTGGCGCTGCCCGACGAGGACGTCGTGTTCTTCGTCGTGAAGGACCTGTCCCACGGCATCGTCGGCACGGCCGCCGACGGAACGACGTCCGGCCCCCATTACGACGAGGGCTTCGCGCCCAAAGGGTGACCGGTGAGAAGCTGACCGGCGAGACAATGTCCGGCCGGGGCGAGAACGGCGGCGCCAGACCGCCGGCCCGGCGGGACCGAGGGGAAGAGATCCGAAGAGATCCAGAGGGAGGAGATTTCCATGAGATTTTACGTGCTCGCATCCGTGGCGCTTCTGCTGGGAAGCGTTGCCCCGTCGACGGCGCAGACGAGCTATCCCGAAAGGCCCGTCGAATTCGTCTGTTCCACGTCGCCCGGTTCCACCGCCGCGCAGTGGTGCCAGTTGATGGCGCAGGCCCTGTCGCAGAAGGACGCTCTCGGCGTTCCCGTCAACGTCACCTACAAGGCCGCGGGGTCCGGCAACGAGGCCGGCGTCTACGTCAGGGGCCGTCCCGCGGACGGCTACACCATCCTGCACACCGCCGCGAGCTGGAGCGGCTACATGAACCTGCCGACCTTCGAGCCGTCGGTGGACGATTTCGAATACCTGGCGCGGATCGAGAAATTCGTCTACGCCCTCGGCGCGCATGCCGACGGGCCGTACAAGAACTTCGCCGATGCGGTGGCGGCGGCGAAGGAAAAGCCGGGAACGCTGGCTGTCGCGGGCAACAAGATCGGCTCCGTCCACCACAAGCACATCCTGTCCCTCTTTACGGCCGCCGACGCGGAGGTGGTTCACATCCCCTATGAGGGCTCGGGCGATGCGGTGCGGGACGTGCTCGGCCAGCACGTCCCGCTCGGCCTCGGGTCGATCGGGCAGCTCCAGCCGCATGTCGAGGCCGGCACCATCCGGCCGCTCGTGGTGCTGAATGAGGAGCGCGTCGCAGCCTTCCCGGACGTGCCGACACCGGCCGAGCTGGGGTTCTCCTACCCCATCAGCCACCAGTGGCAGGGCATCTTCCTGCGCGCCGGCACGCCCGAGGAGGTGAAGGAGAAGATCCGCGCGGCGCTGACCACGGTCATGGACAGCCCGGAATATGCGAACTACCTCGAAGTCAGCCCCCACGTGGAGAAGAACTTCGAGACGGATCCGCAGGTTCTCAAGCAATCGCTCGATCGGGAATTGTCCGACTATCGGGAGTTCATGCAGGCGAACGGCATTCTCTGACCCCATGCGGGCGCCTGCCGCCGCAGGCGCCCCACGACCCGGAAAGGTGGACGCCCGATGATCAAGATCCGAAGCTCGACCGCCGATCTTTTCACCGCGGTCATCCTGCTCGCCGCGATCGGCTATCTCTTCGTGCTCACTTTCAGTCTGGCCCCCTCGCCGGTGAAGGGTTATCCCGGCGCGGCCTTCTTCCCGCGCCTCGTCCTGGTTGGCACCGGCCTGTTCGCGGCGCTCTGGCTGGGGCTCGTCCTGCTGGGGCGGCTTAGCGGGCGCGAGCTGATGAAGACGGACGAGCCCTACTTCGATTTCGAATACAAGGACTACATCATCTCGATCGTGGCGGTCCTGGCCTACATCGGCACGCTCGACTTCCTCGGCTTCGAGATCGGCACCTTCGCGCTTCTCGCCTTCCTGCTGTGGCCGCGCATCGGCGCGCTTGCCGCCGCGGGCGCCGCCGCCCTCACGACGCTGGTGCTCTACGGGACGTTCGTCCTTCTGCTGAACGTCTCGGTGCCGCTGCTCTTCCTTCCGCGTTACGTGACATTCTAGAGAAAAATGCACTGAATCGGGATCGCCATTTTTCTCTATCCATTTGTTAACGCATCAAATTTTTTCAGAAAGTGCGCACACTTTCTGGTTTGATGCTGCAGGATCGGGATGACCGCTCATGTCCATGATCATCGAGAATTTCATTCCCGCGCTTTGGATCGTCCTCAGTCCGACCAATGTCATGATCATGATCCTCGGCGTTGTCGTGGGGACGCTGCTGGGGGCATTGCCGGGCTTCGGCGCGGCGCAGGCACTCGCCCTGATGTTCCCGTTCACGTTCGGGATGGATCCGATCGGCGGCGTCCTGTTCTTCATCTCGATCTACGCCGCCGCCGAGTACGGCGGCTCGATCCCGGCCATCCTGATCCGCACGCCCGGCACGACGGCGGCGGCCATCACGGTGCTCGACGGCTTTCCGATGGCGCGCCGGGGGCTCGCCGGGCGGGCGCTGAAGATCTCGCTTTACACCGGCGTGTTCGGCAGCCTCGTCAGCAGCTTCGCCTTCCTGTTCGGCGCCTCGGGACTGGCGTGGGTCGGCCTCCAGTTCGGACCGACGGAGATGTTCGCGGTCGGCATCTTCGGGCTCGCCATCATCGGCAGCTTCTTCGGCGATGATCCGGTGAAGGGGTTCGTCGCCGCGGGCATCGGCCTGTTCCTCGCCACGATAGGCTCGTCCGGCTTCAGCGGCACGCGCTTCACCTTCGGCCAGGCGGCGCTGCTCGACGGCATGCCGCTCATCGTCGTGATCATCGGCATCATGGCGATGCCGGAGGCCTTCCGCCTGATGATGGCGCGCAAGGGAGACGATCCCGAGCTCGATAAGACCCTCGATCAATCCGCGGCCGGCAATCGCGTCGGCTGGGGGGATATGCGCAACCTGATGCCGACCATGTGGCGCGGCACGGTCGTCGGCACGCTGATCGGCGCCATTCCCGGCCCCGGCGCCACCGTTGCCTCGCTCGTCGCCTACAACGAGGAGAAGCGCTGGTCGAAGCACCCGCCGGAGGCTTTCGGAACGGGGCTCGACGAGGGCGTCGCGGCGCCGGAGACGGCCAACAACGCCATCGTCGCCGGCTCGCTGATACCCTCGCTTGCGCTCGGCATTCCCGGCTCCGGCGCCATCGCGATCCTTCTCGGCCTGCTCATCAGCCGCGGCATCGTGCCGGGCCCCCTGCTCTTTTCCCAGGGCGGGCCGCTGGTGATGGCCGTGTTCATCGGCCTCATCGTCTCGGCGATCCTGATGCTCGTGGTGGGCATCGCGGGTATCCGGGCCTTCGTCCAGGTCGCGCGCATCCCGCGCTACATCATCGCGCCGTTCGTGATGATCACGCTCATCATCGGCACCTATTCCTACCAGAACTATTCGGCCCACGTCGTCATGGCGGTGGTGATCGGGGCCGCCGCGTACTGGCTGGAAAAGGTGCGGGTGCCCACCATTCCGATCGTCCTCGCCTTCGTGATGGGGCCGATCGTGGAAGCGAACCTCAACCGCGCCATGGTGATCCACGGCGGAGACCTCACCTTCCTCCTGACGCGGCCGCTGGCGCTGGTGATCCTCGCTCTCGCCCTGGTGACGGCGGTGCTGAGCTTCATACGGTCGCGCCCCAAGAGCGCGCTGCCCGCGTGAGGGCTCCCGGGGGTGTGCGGGGAGAATGACATGAAACTGGGCGAGAGATGGCGGGAGCAGGAACGGCGCGCCGATGACCCGGACCGCGGCGGGACGATCGGCGCGATCCTGCTGACCGGCTTTCTCGGCAGCGGCAAGACCACGCTCCTCAACCACCTCCTGAAGGACCCGGAGATGGCCGACACCGCCGTCATCATCAACGAGTTCGGCGATGTGGCCATCGACCATCTGCTTGTCGAAAGCGCGATCGAGAACGCCGTCGTGCTGCAAAGCGGCTGCATCTGCTGCACCGTCCGGGGTGATCTGGTCGACACGCTGCTCGACCTCCTGGCCAAGCGCGAACGCGGCCTGATTCCCGCCTTCTCCAGGGTGGCCATCGAAACGACCGGCCTCGCGGACCCCTCCCCGATCATGCGCACCTTCGCCACGGAGAAGGCCGTCTCCATGCGGTTTCACCTGCAGGCGGTCGTCGCCACGATCGATACGGTGAACGGCTTGCGGCAACTGGAGGAGTTCGAGGAAGCGCGCCGGCAGGTCGCCATGGCCGACCTGCTGCTGCGGACCAAGGGCGACATCGCCGCCCCCGGTGCCGGCGAGCGGCTGACGGAGGCGCTGCGCAGGCTCAACCCGTCGGCGGAAATCCTGCCGGTGGAGAACGGCCGCATCGGCGCGGCGCGGATCTTCGCCGCGCTGCCGCCCGCGCCCGACGAAAGCGCCCATCTGCCGGCATGGCTCCGGGCCGGGCGCTTCGACGTGCAGGCCGTTCATCAGGGGGAGATCGCCGCCTTCTCGATCGTCGTCGACGAGCCGATCGGCAAGGAGGCGCTGGAGCGCTGGCTTGCTTCCATCGTCTCGCTTCGGGGCAGCGACATCCTGCGCATGAAGGGTATCGTCGCGGTCGACGGCGAGCGCGGGCCGGTGGTGATCCAGGCCGTGCAGCATCTGCTGCATCCGCGCCTGTCGCTCGACGACTGGCCGGATGACGACCGGCGCACGCGCATCGTCTTCATCACGCGCGGACTGCCGCCGGCGGGCGTGCGCAACAGCTTTCTCGCCGCGCTGCGGAGCGATCCGGCGCGGCGGCGGCCGGCATGTCACCCGTCGGCATAGTGCCGGAAACGCCGGATGAGCTCTTCCCCGCCGTATCCCGCGCCGAGAAGCAGCGACAGCGCCAGCCGGGCTTTTCGCGGGCCGAGCGTGCCGCCGCCGATGAGCCCGCGCCCGATGAGATCGATCTCCGAACCGGGGAAGCCGTAGGTCGAGGCGAAAACCGGCCCCGCCGGAACGCGCGAGCTGAGCACGACCGGCATGACGCGCGCCAGTTCGCCGAGCTGCGCGGCCATGACTTCCGGCACGTGCCCCGCGCCGAGGCCCTCCACGACCACGCCGCGATATCCCAGCCCCGGCAGGCCGGGCAGCATCCGGCCGTCGTCGCCGAACCCCACGGCGACAAGGGCGACCGGCGCAGAGGCCTCGCCTTCCCCTTCCCCTTCCGCCTCGCCTGCCCCTTGCGGAACGATCTCCAGCCGGTCGACACGGCTCAACAGCCGCGCCCGGCCTTCGGCCACGACGCCGAGCGCGCCAGCGGTGAACGACCGGAAGGCGTCCGGCCTCGCGGTATCGGCCTTCTGTACGAAGCGGGCGGCGTGGATTGTGTCGTTGAGCACGACGAGTGTTCCAAGACCCCGCGCGCCGTCCGACACGGCCGTGATCGCCGCCGACAGAAGATTGGCCGGCCCATCCGCGCCCGGCGCTTCCGCGCCGCGCATCGCGCCCGTTACCACCACAGGCCGGTCGCCGGCGACGAGCAGATCGAGCACGAAGGCGGTTTCCTCGATGGTGTCCGTCCCCTGGACGACGACGGCGCCGGCGAAGCCTTCCGGCAGGCGCTCGTTCAGCAGGCGCGCTACCGCAAGGAGGTGCGCGAGGGTGAGGGATGCGCCGGGCAGGCGGAACGGCGACACGGCCTCGATGTCGGCGACCTCCGCCAGCGCCGGCACCGCGCGCACGAGATCCGCACCCGTCAGCGTGGGGACGATGCCGGCCTGCCCGCCGGCGGTCATGGTGATCGTGCCGCCAAGCGATACCAGAAGCAGCCTGGGTCGTGTCATCTATCGAACCTCCCGAACTATGCCACCTGCGTCCGATACCAGTCGAGTATGTCGGCGCCGGTCCACATTATTACACCCTCATGTTGCAGGATGTAATCATACAGCATTTCAAGGTACTTGATACGGTGCGGCACGCCGGTGAGGTACGGGTGGATGGAGATCGACATGATGCGCGGTATCGTCTCGCCTTCGAGGTAGAGCCTGTCGAACTGATCCTTGCCGCGGCGGAACAGCTCCTCGGACGGCGCCCGCTGGACCGCCGTGATGACGACGTCGTTGATCTCCACCGTATAGGGCACGGAAACGATGTCGCCGGCGCGCGTCGAGAGCCGCACCGGCTGGTCGTCGAGCACCCAGTCGGCCACGTACTCGATCCCCGCCTCGGCCAGCAGATCGAGCGTCTCGTCGGTCTCGGTGAGCCCGGGGCTCTCCCAGCCGCGCGGCGGGCGGCCGGTGAACTGCCTGATGGCCTCGACCGTGGCCGCGATCGCCGCCTTCTGGTCGTCGAGCCTGTGCATGGGCTGCTGCACGAAGCCGTGGCCCATGAAGTCCCAGCCGGCGTCGAGGGCCGCCTGGCATAGCTGCGGATAGAGTTCGCAGCACGAGCCGTTGAGCGCGAAGGTCGCCTTCAACCCGCGCGACGACAGGGCCTCGAGGAACCGCCAGAACCCCACCCGCATGCCGTATTCGTGCCAGGCCCAGTTGGGCAGGTCCGGCAGCAACGGCTGGCCCATGGGTGGCGGCAGGACCGTGCGCGGCATCGCCGCCGTGGGCCGCCAGTTCTCGACGTTGACGATGGTCCAGACAGCGAGACGCGCGCCGCCCGGCAGCACGAGGCGCGGGCGTTCGGTGATCGGCGAATAGGCCAGCCGCTTGCGGAACGTCGCTCCGGCTTCGCCGTCCGGCGGCGTCTTTCCCAGATCGCTCATTGGTTTCTCCTCCCGGTGGGACCGCGCGGCGAGGTCCGTCAGATGTCGAGTTCGAGGATGTAGAGGCCGCCGGTATGCCGGTCGGCGGCGTAGACGATGGCGTTCTCGTCCACGTAGACGTCGTTGATCTGCGTCGCCGGAACGCGCGAACCCGCCGGCGCGGCGGGCACGAAAGCCGCGACCTCGCGCGGCTGCGTCGGATCGGACAGATCGTGAACCCGCACCCCGCCGTTGAAAAGCGTCGAGAACAGCAGCGTGTCGGATCGGAAGGCCGTTTCGCGCGGCGGGTTCTCGTGCACGTTATGGCATCCGAACCTGCCGCCGCGGTGAGCGTACTCCTCCACCCGCGGCATGGGAAGGATCGACAGCGGCACGAGATTGTCCTCGCGCCGCGCGTCGACGATCCAGGTGAGCTTCGGCCAGTCGGCGCCGTCGTCCAGCACGCATTCGTGCGTCACGACCAGAAGGTCGCGGCTGAAGAGCGGCAGGACCGTATGCGTGAAGCCGGGGAACGGCGGATTGGGGTTGAAGTGCGAGACGACGCGCGGCGAGGACTTGTCGGCGATGTCGAGGATGTAGCCGCCGCCGTCGATATACCCCACATAGGCGCGGTCCGGCCGCTCGGGATAGACGTTGGTGTTGTGGCCGCGAAAGCCGGTGTCGATCGGCAGCCGTTCCGGCCCCGGCTCGTCGTCGCCGACCGCCGTGCCGGGCATCCACCAGCGGCCGACCTCGACCGGCCGGGCGGGGTCGCGGACGTCGATGATGCGGTAGGGCTGGTCGTCGAGCTGGTTCTTCGGCGTGAAATCCGGCGCGCCGCCAGCGAAATGGACGTATTCGCCATCGACGAACCAGAGCTGGTGGACACCGCGCGAATGCGGGCCCGAGCAGTCGAAATAGCTGATCTGCCGGGGCGATTCCGGCACCGATATGTCGAAGATCTCGATGCCGGCGGGCGTCTGGCCGGGCTCCAGCGTCTGGTACGCCACCGCCAAGAGGTCGCCCGTCGTCTCCAGCGAATTGGAGCGCACGTGCATATTGGGCAGATCGGTCTGCACGACGACGCGGGGATTGCGCGGGTCGGTGACATCAACGCCGGTAAAGTTCTTCGGCGGCCCCTCGTGCGCGAGCCACAGGATGCGGCGTCCGTCCTTCGCGGCCTGAAGGGACATGCCCTCGCCGATCCCTCCCCATCCGCTGAGGAGGTCGTGTCCGATCAGGCGCATTCCGTTTATCAGTTCCACTGTCACCGGCATCCTCCGCTCAGCTTGTCGAAAGGGTGTGGTCGGCCGGACCCGGCGCGAGATCGGGCGCGAGAGGCCCGGAGGGCACCGCCTCCGTCTCGAAGAAGCGCACCAGCTCCGGCCCCAGCAGGGCGGCGAAGAACCGATCGTCCTCGCCATCGGAAGCGCGCGGCGCAAAGAGCGCGATGCGCGCGCCGGCGGCTTCGAGACGGGCCTTGCGCTCGCCTGCGCGGCGGGGCGTTTCTGCGATGCCGCCGTCGAACAGCGCGGTGAGCTGCGATCCCGACCACAGGAGCGCCGGAAGCGTCAGGTCGCGCAGGTCGGGATGCTCGACCCGCGCGCGCGGCAGCAGGGCCGGCGCGGAAAACAGCGTATCCTGAGGGCGGTAAAGACCCTGAAACGGCGCGAGCCGCCGCTCGATAGCCTCCCGCGCGCGATCGACGGCGCGCGTCAGGAAGGCGAAATAGCGGTCGAGCAACCGGCGCAGGCTGCCGTCCCACGGATCGCAGAGCCGCTTCAATGCCGCGAGCAGCACGTCCCGCATCCCGCCCGCACCCAGCGGCGAGGCCACGGGTGGCAGGACGGCGCCGATATGGTTCAGACGGAGCGGCTCTCCCGCCCGGCAGCGCATCCTCGCCGCTGCCCGCGCGCCCGGTCGTCCGGCGACGCCGAACGAGACGTCGAACCCGTCGGGCGGACGCAACGCGTTCAGCAGCGCATTCACTTGCGCGTCTCCGGATGCCAGACGAGAAGGCGCGCGCGGACCGTCTCGAGCCCGCGCACGACGAGGAAGCCGAGCAGCACGATCTCGACGATGCCGGCGAAGACGCCGACCGAGTCGGCGAAGCGGCCCGCCATGATCATCGCGCCGCCGACGCCGCGCCCGCCCATCAGCATTTCGGTCACGATGGTGGTGATCATGCCGACCGGCAACGCCACCTGAAGGCCGGTGAGGATCTGCGGCAGCGCCATCGGCAGGCAGACTTCCCACAGGAGCTCGTTCTCCTTCGCGCCGAGCGAGCGGGCGGACCAGATGGGCCACTTGTCCTGCCCCGTCGTGCCGGCGTAGGTCGCCGCGACGATCGGGAAGAAGCAGGCGAAGGTGACCATGATGATCTTCGAGGTGTCGTAGATGTCGAACCACAGGATGAAGATCGGCAGGAACGCGATCTTGGGCATCGGAAAGCCGACCGAGATCAGCGGATCGAAGAACCAGCGGACCACGGCCGAGCGCGACATCGTCACGCCGATGGGAATGGCGATGGCGGCGGCGATGGAGAAACCGAGCAGGGTGCGGTAGAGCGTCAGGCCGAGATCCACGAAGATGGTGCCGGACAGGGCGTCGGCCCATATGCGGCCGATGACCTCGCTGAGCGGCGGCAGCAGGAACGGATTGAGAGCCCCGAAACGCGCGCCGAACTCCCAGGCGAGGCACAGGGCGACGATGACCCCGGCCTGGACGCCGACATCCGTCAGCCTGCGGGAAGCGGCGAGAGACCGGCGCTCGCGCGGCTTGCCGTTCGTCGTGGCGGGCGAGGCGGACTGCAGCGTTGCCATCACGTTTCCCTCCAGATGAGCTGGCGCCGCGCAAACGCGGCATAGACGCGATCGGCCAGGAAACCGATGCCGGCGACGAAGAAGATGACGGCGAACATGGCCGGATAGATGCCGCCGTCGCCGAGCGAGGAAATCATGTAGCCGACCCCGTCCGTCGCGATCAGGAACTCCGAGCTGACCATGAGGATGAACGAGAAGGCGAGCGCGGTGCGGCAGCCGTTGAGGATTTCGGGCATCGCGCCGGGCAGGACGATCTCGTGCAGCACGTCGAACCGCGACGCCCCGAGGCTGCGCGCCGACCAGACGAGAAAGGGATTGATCCCGCGCGCGCCGTTGTAGCTGCCGACCACCACGGGCAGCAGGCAGCCGAGGAAAATGAGCAGGATCTTGGAGGAATCGCCGAGGCCGAGCCAGATCATCACCACCGGGATCAACGCCGATTTCGGCATGGGGTAGAAGATCTGCACGATCGGATTGATCAGCAACCGGACGGGACGGAAGCTCGCCATCAGCAGGCCGGCGACGATGCCGAGGACGACGGCGGCGAGCAATCCGGCGCCGGCGCGCCCGACGGATCGCATGGTGTTGTACAGGAGATCGCCGTCGATCAGCAGGGACAGGAAAGCGCCGAAGATCTCGCCGAGACCGGGCACCATCTGCCGCGATACGAGACCCGTCGCGCCGACGAGCTCCCACAGGGCGAGCAGGATGACGAGCGGCGCGTAGCGCAGCACCGGCCGGCCGGCCTCCAGCAGCAGGCGGGCTCCTCCTTGCGGCTCTTGCGTCACGAGGGCCATGTCAGTGCCCCCGCGTCGCGGCGACGGCCTGTTCCCGCACGAGCCGCCAGATATGCTCGCTGAGCTGGATGAACTCGCGATCCTCCAGGATCTCCTCGCCCCTGTCCTTCGGCAGGGGAACGTCCAGGACGTGCTCGATGCGCCCCGGCCGCGAACTCATGATCGAGATGCGGTCGGCCAGGAAGACGGCCTCCTGCACGTCGTGGGTGACGAAGACGACGGTCTTGCGCGTGCGGCCCCAGATGGCGCGCAGCTCCTCCTGCATGACGCGGCGCGTCTGGGCGTCGAGCGCGCCGAACGGCTCGTCCATGAGAAGCGTCTTCGGATCCACGGCCAGCGTGCGGGCGATGGCGGCGCGCTGCTGCATGCCACCCGAGAGCTGGGACGGATAGGCATCCTCGAAACCGGACAGATGGACGAGCGCGATATAGTCCCGCGCCCGCGCCTCGGCCTCGTCCCGCTTCATGCCGAGCTTCTTCAGCCCGTAGAGGACGTTTTCCATGACCGTCTTCCAGGGAAACAGCGCGAAATTCTGGAACACGATGGCGCGATCCGGCCCCGGACCCTTCACGGGGCCCAAGGCCGTGGAGATCTGCCCTTCCTGCACGGGCAGGAAGCCGCCGATCAGGTAGAGCAGCGTGCTCTTGCCGCAGCCCGACGGACCGAGCAGCGCATGGAACTCCGTCTGCGCGATGTCGAGGCTGATGCGCTTGAGGGCGAGAACCGGCCCGCCGCTGCGTCCGCCATAGGAATGGGTGACGTTGTCGATGCGGATGCCCGTGTCAGTGTTCGCGGACGCGGCATCGGCATGACGGGTCTGTGCGAGGGAGCTGATGGACGTCATCGCGCACCCTCCCCGACGATGCGTCCGGCCTTCCACGCCAGACTCGGACAAACGGGAACTGGCGACACCGCGACGGGCGGAATACGGCCAAGTCGGCGCATGATCTTTCTCCTCCCCAAAAGCGCGACGCAATCTGTCAGGAATTAAGAATTCCCTGAACCATTATTATTTTGGTACGGCGTCGCGCACTTCATTTATCGATAGATAAATCGTTCTTGACGTGGGCTGTCAATAATAAAATGCCGCTGTTCGAGGACGCGGACGATCTGCCCTGTGGGCGAACCAATGAGGCGGTTGAACACTTGCAAACCGCTTTCAGAGTTTATTGCAGCACTTTCTTCAGTTCGGCCTGCAGCGTCTCCAGCTGCGGCAGGTACCGCGCGACGAGGTCCTTGATAGCGTCGCCCCGCGCCGGCAGGCTGATGTTGACGGCGGCCACCGCGATCCCGCGCGCGTTGAGAACGGGGACGGCGATGGAGCGCAGGCCCATTTCCACCTCCTGGTCGATCGCGGCATATCCCTGTTCGCGCGCGCGCCGGACCTGGGCCATGACGGCGTCGGGATCGGTCAGCGTCAGCGGCGTGCGCGCCGCAAGCGGCTGCATGGAGAGCCGCCGCAGCGCCTCGGCCTCCGGCAGCGCGGCCAGCAGCACCCGGCCCATCGAGGTGCAGTAGGCCGGCAGGCGCGACCCCGGCATCAGCGCGACCGACATCACCTTCCGCTGCGCCGCGCGGGCGATATAGACGATCTCGTCGTCGTCGAGGATCGATACCGAGCTGCTCTCGCCCAATTCCTCCGACAGCCGGTCGAGCCACGGCTGGACGATCTGCGGCAACGGCATGCTGGCGAGACACGCCGTGCCGAGCCGCAGTACCCGGGGCGTGAGCGTGAAGAACTTGCCGTCGTAATCGGCATAACCCAGATGGGCCAGCGTCAGCAGACAGCGCCGCGCCGTCGCGCGGTCGAGCCCGCTCGCCGCCGATACGTCCGAAATCGACTGGCGGAAGCGCTCCGCCGTGAAGGTCTCGATGACCGCAAGCCCCTTGGCAAGGCCGCCCATCGTGTCGCGCTGGCTGATGGCCATGGTCGCCCCTGCTTGTTCGGCTTGTGCGATATATCAACAAATACACTATATCGCACAAATCCCGTTGCCGTCGAGCCCCTCACCGCTTATTGCTTGACGCAAAGATCGCCTGCCGCGCCGCCATGATGGCGGGGCGGAATACCGGCGAGAGGGAGATCCTGATGGACAAGACTGTCGGCAGTCTCGCCGAGGCCGTTGCGGGGATCGGCGACGGCGCAACGATCATGATCGGCGGCTTCGGCGGCTCGGGTGCGCCGATCGAGCTCATCCACGCCCTCATCGACAGGGGCGTCGGCAACCTGACCGTGATCAACAACAACGCCGGCAACGGCCGCATCGGCATCGCCGCGATGATCGACGCGGGGCTGGTGCGGAAGATGATCTGCTCGTTTCCGCGCTCGTCCGACCCGCGCGCCTTCACCGAAAAATATCTCGCCGGCGAGATCGAGCTGGAGCTGGTGCCGCAGGGAACGCTGGCCGAGCGCATCCGCGCCGGCGGCGCGGGCATCCCCGCCTTCTACACGCCGACCTCCTTCGGCACGGAACTGGCCGAGGGCAAGCCGATCGCGGAGTTCGACGGGCGTTCCTACGTGCAGGAGCGCTGGCTGAAGGCCGATTTCGCGCTGATCAAGGCCGAGCTCGGCGACACGCGCGGCAACCTCACCTATCGCAAGGCGGGCCGGAACTTCGGCCCGCTGATGTGCGCCGCAGCCGCCACGACCATCGTCCAGGTATCGCGGATCGTGCCGCCGGGCGACATCGACCCGGAACACGTCGTCACCCCCGGCATCTTCGTCGACCGCCTGGTCGAGGTGCCGGAACCGCAGCAGGAAGAGCTGCTCATCCGCGCTGGAGCGACCTATCCATGACCGACATCAAGCTTTCCAACGCCCAGATCGCCTGGCGCGCGGCGCAGGACATCGCGGACGGCGCCTACGTCAACCTCGGCATCGGCTTTCCGGAAATGGTCGCCCGCTACCAGCCCCCGGGGCGCGAGGCGATCTTTCATACCGAGAACGGCATTCTCGATTTCGGCCAGTCGCCACCGGAGGGCGAGGAGGACTGGGACCTGATCAACGCCGGCAAGCGGGCGGTGACGCTGCGGCCGGGCGCTGCCTTCTTCCACCACGCCGACAGCTTCGCCATGGTGCGCGGCGGGCATCTCGACGTCGCGATCCTCGGCGCCTACCAGGTGGCGCAGAACGGCGATCTGGCCAACTGGCGCGTGGGCAGCAAGGGCGTGCCGGCCGTCGGCGGCGCGATGGATCTCGTGCACGGGGCCAAGCGCGTCGCGGTCGTCACCGAGCATGTCACCAAGTCCGGCGAGCCGAAGCTCGTGGAACGGTGCAGCTTCCCGCTCACCGGCGTGGGATGTGTGACCCGCGTCTATTCGAGCCTCGCGGTGATCGATATCGAGGACGGCCATTTCGTGCTGCGCGAGAAACTGCCCACGATCACGCTCGAACGGCTGCAGTCACTGACCGGCGCGCCGCTCGTCATCGACGGCCCGGTGGCCGATCTGATCGTGCCCGAACTCTGAGGAACAAGCG